>RZZN01000023.1 GCA_009929855.1 Gammaproteobacteria bacterium | reverse complement strand
CCAACGAACGCGGTGTAGGTGATCTTGAACTGCTCGTGAAATTCTTTCGCCTGTTGCTCGGTCAATCCCGAGAGGCTTGCCTGTTCAGCCATCGTATGAGCTCCAATTGGAGTGAGTGAATTCGTCGCCGAACCCTAGGCCGGCCGACGAGCCTTCGCGGCCATGACCGCTACCACGAAACACATTTGCGCCCCAGGGTGGCGGGACGAGCCGGACCGAACCGCGATCCTTGGATGTCATCTTAGCTTGACAAAAAGGAATGTCAAGTTTGTTTTACATTCCTTGGAAGGGTTTTATGCCTGTCGCTGACAGGCCCGCCATCGGACGGTCGATGCTGGGCGGACTGGATCCGTGCCCGCATCGGAGCACGCATCCAGTCATGGCGAGGGGTGCGCACGGCCCGCGCATTCGGCCACCCCGAGCCACCCTCGGCTCGATGCCTTGGCACCCGCACGCAGATGCGACAGCGACACCTAGGCACGCAGATATTTCAGCAACATGCCGACAGCGAAGATGAGCGCGGTTGCGATCAGACCGATCTTCGCCATGTAGAGGATCATTGAGGTGAAAGGTCGGAGGCCTGGCAAGGCCACGGGCTGCGCCATCTCTTCGGCCGGGGCCGGGGCCTGGGTTACGCTCGGCGCCTCTTCAGGGGATGTCCCGGCACGCGGATCGACCGTCACGACCTGGTGAGGCGAGGTGTTGACGACCTTGAAGAACTGGATCTCAGCGTCATCACCTTCACGCTCGATGACGAGGATCTCAGTGCCCAGTCGGAGGTCTTGTGTGCTTGCGAAGTCAAGCGCGAAGGACTCAGCCGTCTGCGCCTCGCCCTTGAACTCCCAGGCCTTCGGCTTTTCCGGCCACGTCCTCTTAGCAGCGTATTTCACTCATTTCTCCTCACATCAAACCACAACATTACACGGCAGCGCCAGGCAGGCCTGGGTCCCCTTATGATTCGCAGGGAATTGTATGAGGCGACCGGATACTTGTCACCGACGCGCGCCCACTGCGCTGAACCGACGTGGAGGTCACGCCGGCTTGCGGTATCCTTCGATCATCTTGATTGGCGAGAAGACCCGCGCTCGAGGAGCGTGGATGGGTGACGCGCGCATGCCAAGGTCGGGACGATCCCTCGATCGTCCCGACCTTGGCAAGACAACCTAACACAGAGCGGGCGCGGCCGCAGGCCATGCCCGCTTGCGCAGCTAGACCCTAATCGCCGTAGCTCTGACCCGGCAGGGCCGACAGGTCGGGCCGCGGGGTATCCCTGGTCTCGACTGGCAGGATGGGGTACTCGACGCGCGGCTGCTCACCGGTCAAGGCAGTCAGGAAAGTGGCAATGAGCCCTGCTTCCTCGTCGTTCAGCTCGGCGCCGAGTTGTGCCGTGCCCATGAGCGCGACCGCCGCGGTCAGATCCCAAACCGCGCCAGAGTGGAAATAGGGTGCGGTCAGCTCGATGTTGCGCAGAGGCGCAGCGCGGAAGACATACTCATCCGACGCCGTGCCGGTCACCTCGAAGCGCCCCTTGTCGTCCGGCGGCAACACGTCGGCGCCGGGCCTGGTGATCAGGCCAAACGGGAAATAATCCTGTCCACCGAAATTGCTACCAGTATGACAGCTCGTGCATCCCTTGCTGATGTAGAGTTCCAGTCCCTGCTTTTGCTCGGCCGTCATGGCGTTGTCGTTGCCCTCGAGCCAACCATCAAAGGGTGAGCCAGGAGTGATCAAGGTCACCTCGAAGGCCTCGATCGCCTTTGCCATGTTGTCGAAGGTCACCGGATCGGCCTCGTTCGGGAAGGCGCGACCAAACCGCTCGACGTACTCCGGCAAGCTCTTGAGCGTGATGACCACATTCTCAGGCTTGTTAGCCATCTCCACGCCAGCCTGCACCGGCCCCTTGGCCTGGGCCTTCAAGTCCTCGGCGCGACCGTCCCAGAACTGGGCCGTATTGAACACTGCATTCAGCACGGTCGGTGAGTTGCGCGGCCCCATCTGCCAGCCGTGCCCCACCGATGTCGGCAGATTGTCATCACCCCCCATCCCCAAATTATGGCAGGTGTTGCAGCTGATCACCCCGCTCGCCGAGAGCCGTGGATCGAAGAACAACATGCGCCCGAGGTCGATTTTTTCTCGCGTGATCGGATTGTCCGCCACTTCGGGCACCCCTGGCGGGATGGGAAGAAGCCCGGCATCCTTGGCCTTCGCGCGCAGGGCCGTGTCGTCCGCCGAGGCCATTGATGCGGCAAGCCCCATGGATACGGCCAAGGCGATCAGTGTGTGCTTCATGATCATGTTCCTCATCGACTCGTGAAAAACGCGCGGCCAGCCAACCGCAATGCGAGACCAACATCTCATTGCTGCCCCGGACATGTGATGCCGACGACCACGCTGGGTTGGCTTGACGGACCTACCGACTCCGAGACAGTCTAGGGTCGCGCGCCGAATCGATCCGGCAACGCAGCGAGTTGTCCTGTCCTGCCTGCGATCGTCGATCACAAGCGCGGAGCTGATCGCAACCACGTCCAGCCAAGTCCTAGTCTAAGTTTTTTGTCCTTTTGGGCAAATAGCCGAGAGCCTAGAAAGTCATCAGAACCATTCCATCGCATGGAAATCGAGTTATGATTGACCGGCGTCACTGGCTTGATCTCAAGCGCGGAGTCGCGACAACTGCTGGATCTCATTTCACCTCAGGACACTCGTCGTGCAGTCCCCCATCCCTCGGACCGCGAAAGTCGGCGGATTCCGTAGCCTTGCCCAACCCCGAGTTTCATCGATCACACTCACGTGCAAGCCACGCCTGCGCAGACCGGCGGAGTCGGCTCGCTCAGCCTGCGCTGCGCAGCTTCGCGCGAACATTCCCTTCGCTCACCCAACACCCGACCTGACTTGTGATGCGCGGAGCCACCGCCGGGGAGACGCACGATGAAGTACTCGAGCAACATCCTGATGCCCATGTTGATCGCGCTCTTGACCATCGCCGCCTGGGCTCTGCTGAACCGTCCAGCGGACGAGCCGCCCTGGCCGAGCCGGCTGCAGGGATTCTCCTTCGCACCCATGCGCGCCGACAATGATCCGAGCGTCAAGAACTATCCAACGGTCGAGGAGATCGACGCCGATTTAGCCCTCCTGCAAGACACAGTCTATGCCGTTCGTACCTACACGGTCGAAAGCACCCTCGCCGCCGTCCCGCGCCTTGCGGCGCTGCGCGGTCTGAATGTGACGCTTGGAGCATGGATCGGGCCCGACCCCGCGGCCAACGAGATCGAGCTCGAGCGCCTGACCGAGATCATCTCCAAGGGTTACCGCAACCTCGTCCGCGTGATGGTGGGCAACGAGGCCATCCTGCGCGACGACATCTCGGTCCCCGAGCTCATCGACTACCTGGAGCAGATCCGCAAGATCACGCGCATCCCGGTCAGCACGGCCGAGCCCTGGCACGTATGGCTCAAACATCCCGAGCTCGCCGAGCATGTCGACTTCATCACCGTCCACCTTCTGCCGTACTGGGAAGGTATCCCGATCAGCGAAGCGGTCCCCTATGTCATCAGTCGTTACAACGAGCTTCAGAAGGCTTTTCCAAACAAGGAGATCGTCATTGGTGAGGTCGGCTGGCCCAGCAATGGTCGCCGCAATCGTGGGGCGGAGGCATCACAGACGAATCAAACTCGTTTTCTGCGTCGATTTCTCGCGCACGCGGAGCAGCAGGAGATCACCTACTATGTGATGGAGGCCTTCGATCAAACGTGGAAGACCAGGATCGAGGGTGCCACCGGTGCCTACTGGGGCGTCTACAACGCCGACCGAGAGGCCAAGTTCGCCTTCACTGAGCCGGTGGTGCGCATCCCGCACTGGCAAGAGCTCGCTGGACTCTCCGTGGTGATGGCCGTGCTGCTCCTGCTCTTTCTCTACCGTGATAGTTCAAGTCTCTCCAACCGCGGCAAGGGATTTCTCGCGCTGGTCACCTACGGGATCTCCACCGCGGCGGTCTGGATCGTCTACGACTACACGCGCCAGTATATGACTCCGGCGACCGCGATCGTCGGCATCCTTCTGCTCGTCGGCGGTGTCGGCGTCATCGTTCTCATCATGGCGGAAGCACACGAATGGGCGGAGTCACTCTGGCTGCGGAAATGGCGTCGCAGCTTCCCCATGCGCAATGCAGCGGATGAATCGCTGCCACTCGTCTCCGTCCATGTCCCGGCCTACAACGAGCCGCCCGATCTCCTGAAGCAGACTCTCGATGCACTCGCCGCGCTCGATTACCCACGCATCGAGGTCCTGGTCATCGACAACAACACCAAGGATCCAGATGTCTGGCAGCCGGTGCAGGCACATTGCGCCCAGCTCGGGAAGCGCTTTCGGTTCTTCCACGTCGATCCACTCGCCGGGTACAAGGCCGGCGCGCTGAACTTCGCGCTGCGCCAGACCGATCCCGAGGCAAAGGTGATCGCGGTGATCGATGCCGACTATATCGTCGACCCACTCTGGCTCCGGCACCTGGTCCCAGCCTTCGCGGATCCGGAGGTCGCCATCGTGCAGGCCCCGCAGGATTATCGCGACGCCGACCAAAACGCCTTCAAGGCGATGTGCATGGCCGAGTATCGCGGCTTTTTCCACATCGGAATGGTGACTCGCAACGAGCGCAACGCGATCATTCAACACGGCACCATGACCATGATCCGCCGCCGCACACTCGATGGGATCGGCGGCTGGGCCGAATGGTGCATCACCGAGGATGCGGAGTTGGGGCTGCGTCTCTTCGAAGCGGGCCACAAGGCACTCTACATCCCGGTCACCTATGGACGGGGCCTGATGCCAGACACCTTCGCCGATTTCAAGAAGCAACGTTACCGGTGGGCCTATGGCGCGGTGCGCATCCTCAAACACCATCGTCGTGAATTCCTCGGGATTCGCAAGACGACCCTTTCCGCCGGACAGCGTTACCATTTCGTCGCGGGTTGGTTGCCGTGGTTCGCGGACGGCTTCAACCTCCTGTTCAATTTCGCGGCACTCGCCTGGTCCGTGGCGATGGTCTTGTTTCCACTCGAGGTCACACCACCGTACATGACGATCGCACTCGTGCCACTCGTCCTGTTCGTCTTCAAGATGTCGAAGAGCTTCTTCCTCTATCGCCGCCGGGTCATCGCCACCCTGCGTCAGAGCATCGCTGCGGGGCTTGCCGGTCTCGCACTCTCGCACACCATTGCGCGCGCCATGTTCGGCGGGGTCTTCTCGGGGGGGCTCGGGTTCTTCCGCACACCCAAGATGGCAGAAGCACCAGCCTTCATCCGCGCGCTTGCCGATGTTCGCGAGGAAGGGCTGTTCGTCATCGCCTTCTGGCTCGCCGCCGCGTTGATGTTCCTGCGCTACGACGCTTACATGCTCGATCTTCGCGTCTGGGTCGCGGTCCTGATCGTTCAGTCGATCCCCTACCTGGCCGCAGTCATCGTGTCATTGATCAGCGCAGCGCCCAGACTCCCAGCGGGCATGATCGGTCCCATGCCGCAGATGTCCAGTGCCGACCCTGACGGGAGACCGATCAGACCAGGCAAGGCTGGGGCATGAGCGATCAGACTCACTGCAGCTTGGGGCGACGGGCGGCCAAGGTGCCGCCGTCCTCCCGGGCGCATTGACAGCAGGCTCCAAGCAGCGACAGAACGCTGGGCGCTCGGCTCATCCCCGCTGCGGGGCGAGTGATGGCGCCATCTCATGGTCGAATTCAGACCGATAGACTTGACCAAGCCCAGTGGCCCAGTCGAAACCTGGCCATGATCCTGGCTGGATATCGACCACTGATCTTGCCGACCGGACGCCGTCTGCCGACGGCCAATCGAGCATTGTTCAGGATCCAGGGTTTACCCTATGTGGGGTTTTCCCGTATACTCACGTGCAATCATCAACCGACCGGTCATCGGAATGCCCAAGCGGCATCCGCCGGCCGATTGCCGAGAGGTCCACTTAATGAGCAAGGCACTCATCCTTACCTCACTGAGTCTCTTATTTCTCGCCGCCACATCACATGCCGAGGCGCGCGTCAAACCGGGACACTCCCAAAAAGGCATCGCATCCTACTATCACGACAAGTTTCACGGCCGCAAGACCGCTAGCGGCCAGATCTACGACAAAAATCTCCCGAGCGCCGCGCACAAGACGCTGCCACTCGGCAGCAAGGTGAAGGTGACCGACACCCAAACCGGCAAGAGTATCGTCGTCAAGGTCAACGACCGCGGCCCCTTCATCAAGGGCCGCATCATCGACCTATCGCATAGCGCCGCCCGACAGCTCGGCATGCTCAAGAAAGGACTCACGAAGGTCGAAGTCGAAGTCTTGAGCGTCCCTCGATCCGGTCGCTCCTGACGCACACGCTCATCCAGCACGCATCCGCTGAGCTGCCGCAAGCGGGACAGGTCCGGGATCGGATCATTCCCAACGAAACAACCAGGCGGCAAGGCTGAGGAAGATGACTGCCAGCCCGATCAACAGAATGATCTGTGGCAAGACATCGACCACCCCCGCGCCATCGATCATCACCGCCCGGGCACCCTCAACGACATGGGTCAGCGGCAAGGCCTTGGACATCATCTGGGCCATGCCGCTTGCTCCCTCCATGGAGAACCAAACGCCCGAGAGCAATAGCATTGGCCAGGACAATAGATTGAGCAATCCGTCTGCCACCTCCTCGGTGCGCAGACGCGCTGACACGATCAGTCCCATGCTGATGAGACAGAGCGCTCCAGCGACATAGACGAGCAGCAAGGCGAGAGTGGAGCCGAGCATGGTGAAGCCGGGTAAGAGAGACGCTCCGAGATAAACGATCAGACTCGCCCCGAGCACCACCAGTAGACGCGAGAGCACTTGAGCCACGAGAAACTCAAAGGGACTCAATGGGGTCGCCTTCAAGCGCCGCAGCACACCATTCTTGCGGTAGCGCACGATCACCCAGCCCACCCCCCAGAAGCTGGAGAACATGATGTTCATGGCCAGCACGCCTGGAAGGACCCAGTCGACATAGCGTAGCGCCGTTCCGCTGACACTCATGCGCGTGGGTGTCGCGCCATGAGAGTCGCTCTGACTGGCAAGGAGCAGCCGCTCGACGACATAACCGTTCGCCGAATCTGGATTCACCCAATAGACCGGCTCGCCGCGCAGATCGAGCAACAGATCCAGCTGATGACGCTCGACCTTGCCGAGCGCCTGCTCGGGTGCTTCCAGCCGGATGAAGCGGATATGGCGTGTCTGTAGAAACGGCACATGGACCCTGGCCGCATCGAGATCTGGGCTCACCACGCCAACCTTGAAGACATCCCGAGCATCGCCGCTGAAGATGAAGGCGAAGGCGAGGATCATCATGATGGGCATCAGGATATTCCAGCTCAGCCCCGCCCGATCCCGATAAAACTCGCGATTGCGTGCAACCAGGATCGCTCGGATACGCCGCCACATAGCCCCACCTCCCCTGCTCACGATCGCAGCTCGTGGCCGGTCAGCTTAAGAAAGAGGTCCTCGAGTGTCGGCGTCGTTACATGAAGGTCGTTCAGATCAACCCCGATGCGCTCCATCTCGGCGAGCACAAGGCGTACGTCCTCGGCATAGAGCTCGATCGTGCCCTCACGCCGAGCGGCTCCAGCCGGCAATGCGGCGGTGCTTGGCCAGGCGGTCTCTGGCAGGCGAATCAGGACAGCCGTAAAATGATCTCGGATCAAACGCGCCGGCGTCCCCTCGGCGATGATTCGGCCATGGTCGACGATCGCAATCCGATCACACAGACGCTGGGCCTCCTCCATGTAGTGAGTCGTCAGCAGGATCGTCTTGCCCCGACGGCGCACGGTCTCGATCAGACTCCAAAAATTGCGCCTCGCCTGGGGATCCAGGCCCGTCGTCGGCTCATCGAGAAACACGAGGTCCGGGTCATTCACCAAGGCAATCGCGAGCAGCAAGCGCTGCCGCTGGCCACCCGAGAGCTTGCGGGTATCACGTTCCAGGATCTCGTTCAGATTGCAGAGCCGGATCAGCTCGGCACGGTCGGCCGTGCGCGGATAGAGGCTCTCGAACATGACGAGCGACTCTCGAACAGTCTGAAAATCCTGCAGCGCGGTCGCCTGAAATTGAATCCCGATCGACTCGCGATAGCGCCGATCGAGTGGCCGGCCGCGATAGCTGACCGTGCCCGAGGTCGGCACCTGGATGCCCTCCAGCATCTCGAGCGTCGTCGTCTTGCCCGCGCCATTCGGCCCCAGCAGACCAAAGCACTGGCCAGCCTCGACGCGAAAGCTGATCCCATCGACCGCACGCACGTCTGGATAGGTCCGAACCAGATCATGAGCTTCAAGCAAGGTTTTCACGATGAGCGAGTATACGCCTTTCCCGACCAGCAAGACACGGCGGCATCAGCTGCCCACAGGGCTGAAGTCAAATTCACCCTGTGATATTTGGACGTCTCCTGACTGTACCGTATCATCGAGTGCCATCGCGAAAAGAGTGCGGATCGACTCCATGAACCCCTCCAGCTTGCCTGTCAAACTCCTTGCCATCGACACGTCCGGTGATGCCTGCTCGGCGGCGCTGATGCTGGATGGACGCATCGAGCAGATCATCGAGACCACACCACGTCGCCATAGCGAATTGATCCTGGGCATGATGCAGCAGCTCCTGCAAGATGCGAGCACACGCATCGACGAACTTGACGCCATCCTTTTCGCACGCGGCCCAGGCTCATTCACTGGCGTACGCATCGCAGTCGCGGTCGCCCAAGGCGCCGCCTTTGGCGCCGGGCTGCCGCTCGTGCCCGTGTCGACCCTGGCGGCGATCGCGCAGGGACATTTCCGACGCACCGGCCAACGTCGCCTTCTCGTCGCTTTGGACGCGCGGATGAACGAGGTCTACTGGGGCTGCTTCGAGATCGATGACCAGGGCCTTGCGCGTCCTCGCTGCGCTGAGCAGGTCTGCCAACCGCATCTGGTCGAGAGACCCGCTGGGGATGATTGGTCGGGGATAGGACCCGGTTGGGTCGTCCATGGCGATGCGCTACGGGCACGCACCTCAATCATGCCTGCTCCGGGCGCTGCCGAGGCCATCTGCGAGGCACGCGACCTGTTGCCACTCGGCGCGGCCGAGTTGGCCACTGGCCATCAAGTGACACCCGAGCTCGCCACCCCTGTCTATCTCAGGGACCAGGTGACACGCACCGACTGATCGACTATTTGGATACGGCATGATGCGTATGATCATGCCGGCAATGGCGCCTCAGACATCCGATCACATAATGCAGAAGAGTCACGCCCACGGCGATGAAGACGACTGCGGTGAGCGCGGCTCGCGGGATGACGTCGAACCGTGAGAGGCCCAGCATCAACCAGGTGGTGAAGGCAAGCACACTCGCAATCATGAACACCATGAAGAAGGGATACGGTGAACGACTACACTTCGGGCATAACTTCATGACAGCGGCTCTCAAAACGGCTTGACACAATGATCGACTGGCGAATGATGAGGGACACGCAAGCCTACCGCGCACGCGCGCATGCTCGATACTTAGACAGCTCGATTGTCGGACTGCATTGAGCATTCGCAATGTTAAGGCCATCGCGCGCCTTTTGAAGTCCAGATGACCAGCATCCCACCCCGAGCCGCAGCAGACCCCGGCTTCGCGCATGACACCGCCGGCGAGACCGTCATGATCGGAGCCGCCTCGCCACGGCAGTCTTTGCTCCAGATCCTTGCCGAGGCATTGCAGACGGTGGATGGACGCGCCTGCGTGCGCCGCACGCTCAAATCGCGTCCCACGCGGGCACCTACTTGGGTCTGTGCAATCGGCAAGGCCGCGCCGGCCATGCTACTCGGCGCCCATGATGCGCTTGGTCCCTCTTGGCCTGGCGGGCTGCTCATCACCAAGCCCGGTCACCTGGAGCCAGGCCAGCTCGCGGGTCTTGGCATCGAGGCACATCTCGGCGGTCACCCACTCCCGACCCAGGACAGTCTCGCCGCGGGCCTGACCCTCCTGCGTCGAGTGAGCGAGCTCCCTGCGGATGCGCGGCTGCTCTTCCTGCTCTCGGGCGGGGCATCGAGTCTCGTGGAGATCCCAACTGACGGACTGGGTCTCGCTGAGCTGCGTCGGATGAATACTTGGCTGCTTGGCAGCGGATTGGCGATCGATTCGATCAACCTGGTCCGCAAGGCGGTCTCGCGGATCAAGGGCGGCGGACTCCTCCGCGCGGTCGCGGATCGACCGATCCGGGTCCTGGCCATCTCTGACGTGCCGGATGACGACCCAGCGGTCATCGGCTCTGGCCTGCTCGTCCCCGAGCCCGATCTGCAGGCGCGGCTGACGGCGTTGGAGCTGCCGAGTTGGCTCGCCGACTGGGTCTGGCGTGGGCTTGCCGAGCGCGGCGCTCCAGCCCCCGTGGCGCCGGCGATCGAGCTAGTGGCAACACTGGACGACGCCAAATCGGCAGCCGCAGCGGCCGGGCGCCGTGCCGGTCTGCCAGTCCATCTGCACGCGCAACCAATCACCGGCGATGCGGCCCGCGCGGGCCGGCACCTGGCCGAGAGTCTGTTGCGCGGTCCTCCCGGACTCCACGTCTGGGGCGGCGAGACCACGGTGCGCCTACCGAGCGAGCCTGGGCGTGGCGGACGCAATCAGCACTTGGCACTCGCGGCCGCCATCGCGCTCGCTGGACATCCAGGTGTCTTGCTGCTCAGCAGCGGCACCGACGGGACCGACGGACCGACCCAAGATGCCGGTGCGCTGATCGACGGGAGCACACTCTCGCGCGCTGCCGACGCCGGGCTCGACGCAGCGGCCTGCCTGGCGCGCGCCGATTCGGGTCCCCTCCTGGAAGCAAGCGGCGACCTGATCCGTACCGGACCGACCGGCACCAACGTGATGGATCTGATCTTGGGGCTACGCCACTGATGCACAGACACAATCGCTAAGGATTCGATGACAGGACCATGAGCGCACGACTCGACAACCTCTTCAACGCCGCGTCCCGGTGTCTCGGCGAACCCGACCCGGACCGCAAATGGAACCTGACCCGAGCGACCGCCGCACACTGGCGAGCGGGCCACCTGAGCACGGATGTCAAGCGCGGTGCATCCATTCGGCGCTCACCGGGCCGACCGCCGCGCCCCGTGCTAGTCTCACCACGCCAACTCAAGGCGCGCAAGCTCACTAGCATCGAGGGACGCGCCGCCCTGATCCATGCCGTCGCCCACATCGAGCTCAATGCCATCAATCTCGCCTGGGACGCGATCCAACGTTTCCGCGACATGCCGGCCGACTTCCACGCCGATTGGATCCAGGTCGCTGACGAGGAGGCGCTGCATTTCGCACTGATGCGCGAGCGACTCCAAGCGCTGGGTTACGACTATGGCGACTTCCCCGCCCACGACGGCCTCTGGGAGATGGCCGAGTACACGGCGCACGACCCGCTCGTGCGCATGGCTCTGGTCCCGCGTGTCTTGGAGGCTCGCGGACTCGACGTCACGCCTGGCATGATCGAGCGGCTCGCGGCCGTTGGTGATCAGGAGACCGCCGCCCGACTCGAGGTCATCCTGCGCGACGAGGTCGGCCATGTCGCCATCGGCTCGCGATGGTTCAAGCATCTGTGCGCCGAGCGTGGTCTGGATGCCGCGCAAACCTATGTCGATCTGGTGCGTGACACCATGCGCGGCAGAATCCGCTGCCCGCTCAATCGGCCTGCGCGCCGCCAGGCTGGGTTCGACGAAACCGAGCTGAGCGCGCTGGAGATGCTCTGCCAATCGACCGACGGATAGTCGCCGCTGGGCCGTGAGCATTGGCTCAGTGACCGTCGCATCCTTGATCTTGGCATCATCAGCCGACAGCGCGCATTGGTGACTCCGGCAAGCCGTTCTGAAGCCATGCACAGGAGAGTCCATGGCGCATCGGCCGAACACCGCTGCGAACGATTCGCGAGTCGAGGCCGCACCGACCACCGGCGCTCAGGCCGCCTCGCGCAGCGTGCGCAGGGGCGGACGAACGACCAGTGGATAGGTCGCCAAGGTTCCGGCAACCCCGATCAACACACCAGAGCCGAGCACACCGATCACCCAGATCAGCGGGTTGAGCTGGAAGGTCAGCCCAAACAGCTGCTCGGCAAGCAACCAGCCGGTCAGCTGGGCGAACACAGACGCCAGCGCACCGGCGAGGATCCCCGCGGCAGTGAACTCGACAGCGAGACTCGTCAGCAAAGCACGCCGTCCCGTGCCGAGCGTGCGAAGGATCCCGTGCTCGAGACGGCGCTCCTCCAAACTGGCCTGGATCCCGGCGTACATGACCAGGAGTCCGGCGGCCAGGGTGAAGAGAAAGACATACTCCACCGCCAGCACACCACGATCGACGACTTGCCGAACCTGGGTCAGCAAGGCATCCACGTCCAACAGGGTCACACTCGGGAAGCGGCGGACCAACTCGGGGATCAGCGCCTCGCGCTCGTCCGCAATGTAGACGCTGGTGATATAGGTCGCGGGCTCGCGACCCAGCAGCACCGGCGAGGCAATCACGAAAAAGTTGACGTTGAAGCTGTCCCACTGGACCGCGCGCAGACTGGTGACCGGGGCGGCGATCTCCCGGCCCGAGACCAGGAAGGCGATCTCATCACCAAGGCCGATCCCGAGTGTCTCGGCGATCCCCTCTTCGACCGAGAATTGCGCCGGGGCGTCCGCGCTCGACCACCAGGCACCATCGAGGATGCGGTTGTCATCTTGAAGGGCGAGTCCATGACTCAGATTGAACTCGCGCGAGGCCAATCGCTCAGCACGCGGATCGGCAAAGTCTGAGGGCTCCACCGCACGATCATTGATCCGCACCAGCCGCCCGCGAATCATTGGATAGATCGCCGCATCATCCGTGTCCGCGCGCAGACCCGAATCTCGCAGGAAATTCGCCAAAGGCTCGACGTCCTGCGGCTGAATGTTGATCAGAAAGTGGTTTGGGGCACCAGCCGGCAGACTCTCCTGCCAGCTTCGCAACAGATCGACACGCACCAGAGTGAGCAACAGCAGGGCCAGGATACCGATCCCGAGTCCAGCGATCTGCAAGACTGCCCCGGCCGGCCGCCGCGCCAATGCTGCCAGCCCGAGCCGCCAGACCCCGCGGACCCGCCCGGCCATGCCACCGGCCAGACGCACCAGTAGCAAAACAGTGATCACCAGACTGGCCACCGCCCCAGCAACCCCTAGGATGAGCTTCCAAGCAAGCTGGAGATCCTGTGCCTGCCACAGGATCAGTAGCGCCATCGCCGCTCCAGCACCCAGGACGGTCAGTACGGCCGAGCCCCGCGGGGCGCCAAGATCGCGACGCAATGCGCGCAAGGGCGAAATCTGGGCGAGCTGGAGCAGCGGGGGAAGCGCAAAGCCGAGCAGCGCGACCAGCCCGGTCGCCAGACCGATCAGAATGGGCGCGAGCGATGGCGACGGAAGATCCAGGGTGAACCAATCGGCCAGCAATCGCGTCAAGCCGAGCTGGCCCAGCCAGCCGAGCAGACAACCAAATAGGCTCGCGATCAGACCGAACAGGACCAAACGGAGCATGAAGACCCGCATCAACACGTGATTCGGCGCACCGAGACAGCGCATCACCGCCACCGCATCGGTTTGACGCTCGACAAAGCGACGACTGGCCAGCGCGATCGCGGCGCCGGCGACCAAGAGGGTCGACAGGGTGGCCAGGTGCAGAAAACGCGAGGCACGCTCGACCGCGGACGCAAGCTCGGGGCGTCCCCCAGCCCCGTCGAGTAGACGGATGTTCACCGGCAGACCGGGGCCGATGACACGCTTGAACCGCTCCACCACCGCGGCATCGCCAGCCACCAGTAGACGATGCTCGGCCCGGCTCGCCGGTCCGATCAGACCAGTCGCCGTGAGATCGCTGCGATTGAGCATGACACGCGGCGCTTGGGCGAAGAGCGCGCCGGCACGGTCAGGCTCGTAGGTCAGGATGGCACGCGCCGGCAGACGCGATTCACCGAGACCGAGGAGTGCGCCAGGCTCGCCCCCCAGTAGACGCAGTAAACGCGACTCGACCCAGAGCTCGCCAGAGTCTGGTCCAGCGTCCATCTCGCGCTCGGGCGTTGCAAACCCATCGCTGACCTTGAGTCGACCACGCAATGGGTATGCGGAATCGACCGCCTTCGCTTGGACGAGCTGCGGACCATCCGACCCCATGACGATGGTGCGAAATTCGATGATCTCGGCGGTCGCAAGCCCGAGACGCTCGGCACGCTCGCGATACTCGGCAGGCAGGGGCGTTGCCGACTCGAGCGCCAAGTCGGCGGCGATCAGCTCACCGCCCTGACGCGCCATTGCGGTCTCGACCCGATCGGCGAAGAAACCGACCGCGGTGATGGCGGCAACCGTCAGGATCAAGGCCGCGGCGAGCAGATAGAGCTCGCCGCTGCGCCAATCTTGACCGAGCAGTCGCAGGGTGATTCGCCAGATCCTCATGCGTCGGTCTCCAGGCGTCCAGCACGCATGTAGAGTCGCCGGTCACAACGCTCGGCGAGTCGAGGATCATGGGTGACCAGAACCAAGGCCGCGCCAGATTGAGCGCGCAGGTCGAGAAGCAGATCGATGATGTGCTCCCCCGTGACCTGATCGAGATTCCCGGTCGGCTCGTCGGCAAACAGCACCACGGGACGTGGGGCATAGGCACGGGCGATGGCAACGCGCTGTTGCTCGCCGCCCGAGAGCTGGCGTGGGTAATGGCTGGCGCGCTGGGTCAACCCGACCTGCTCGAGTGCCTCATCGGCGCGGCTGGCAGCATCGCGGATCCCACTCAACTCGAGCGGAAGCAAGACATTCTCGCGCGCGGTCAAGGTCGGTAGGAGCTGGAAGTTTTGGAAGACGAAGCCGACGCGGCCGTTGCGCAAGGCCGCGCGACCGTCCTCGTCGAGGGCGTCCAGTCGGTGACCACACAACCAGACCTCACCGATCGAAGCGCTGTCGAGTCCAGCCAGAAGCCCCAACAGAGTCGATTTACCCGATCCGGATGCGCCCAGAATGGCCACCGCCTCCCCCGCCTGGATCTCCAGGTCGAGTCGCTCCAGGATGGTCAAGCCACCCGCCGGACCGTTAACATGCTTACCTAACCCAACGGCCTTGGATATGCTCAGAAGATCCCGACCCGACATGTTCCGCCTACTCCTACTCACCGCTGTATTGCTCCCCACGCTTGCCGCGGCCAAGGCCCCACCCGATGCGCCGCTGATCCTGATGCTCGGTGACAGTCTCAGCGCGGCCTATGGGATGGATCGCGCGCGTGGGTGGGTCTCGCTTCTGGAGGAGCGGCTGAGCGAGCGCGCGCTCGATCATCGGGTCGTCAACGCCAGCATCTCGGGCGAGACGACTTCCGGTGGACTTGCCCGGCTCGGCGCGCTGCTCGAAGAGCATCAGCCCACCATACTCGTCATCCAGCTTGGCGCCAACGATGGTCTGCGCGGTCTCGGCCTCGACCTCGTCCGCGACAACCTCACCGAGCTGATTCGGCTTGGCCGAGCATTCGGAAGCCAGGTCGTATTGACCGCGCTTCCATTGCCACCCAACTACGGTGCGGCTTACACGACCGGCTTTCAAGCCATGTTTCAGGAGGTCGCCGAACGCGAGCATGTCCCCTTGATCCCGAACCTGCTCGCCGGTGTCGCCGAGAACTGGGATCTCATGCAGCCCGACGGCCTCCATCCGACCGCCGCGGCGCAGCCCAGGATGCTCGACAACGTCTGGGCGGTGTTGGAAGGGGTTCTGACAGACCAAAGATAACCACGTCTGAGCATGGACGTCGCGGCCCCATGGAACGGCGCGTCCCGGTGTCGTCTCGGCTCGCGTTCTCCCGCAACCCCGTCATCAAACGCGTTACAATCCACGCCAAGCCAGCGCCCTGACACTTGTCATCGGAGTCACCCATGCAGCGCATCACCATCGTCGGTTCCGGTTTCGCCGCTCTGACCGCCGTACGCACCATTCGCAAGACGAGTGCGGAGACTGAGATCAAGCTCGTCAGCCCCAAGCCCGAGTTTGTCTATTATCCCGGTTTGATCTGGGTGCCTAGCGGTATCCGCAGCGGCGAGGATCTGCGCATCGATCTGCGGAGCTTCTTCGCGCGCATGCGGGTGCAGCATGTCGCTGGCGAGGCCACTGGATTGAGCGCGGATGGACGCCGGCTGGAGACCACCGCGGGCCCCATCGAGAACGATGGGCTCATCATTGCCAGCGGTGGGCGCTTCATCAAGAAGCTACCCGGTATCGAGCACGCCATCACACCCTGCGCGGGCATCGCCGCCGCCGAGGCGATCCGCGACCGTGTCAAGGCGATGGACGGCGGCAACATCGCCATGGGCTTCGCCGGCAACCCGAACGAACCGAGCTCCATGCGCGGCGGCCCCATCTTCGAATTCCTATTTGGAATGGACAGCCAGCTGCGCAAGGAGGGGCGGCGCGAGCGCTTCACCCTGACCTTCTTCAGTCCCGCCGAGCGCCCGGGCAATCGGCTCGGTCCCAAGGCGGTCGATGGGATCTTGAAAGAAACCAAGCGGCGTGACATCCGGACCCATCTTGGCCACAAGCTCAAGTCATTCTCGGCGACCAAGATCACCACTGAAGGCGGCGAGATCGACGCTGATCTCATCATCTTCATGCCTGGGCTGACCGGTAATGCCTGGTTCGACAAGACCGGTCTGCCCCGCTCGCCCGGCGGCCTGCTCCAGGCCGACGCGCACTGCCGAGTACCCGGCTTCGAGCGAGTCTATGTCGCCGGTGACTCGGGCAGCTTCCCCGGGCCTGACTGGATGCCCAAGCAGGCCCACATGGCGGACCTGCAAGCGCGCGCGGCCGCTCTGAATCTACTCGGCGAGCTCGCCGGCAAGGCACCCAGCGAAACCTTCAAGGTCGAGCTGCTCTGTATCGTGGATACCAACGATGCCGGCATGCTGGTCGCGCGCAATGAGAAATACAACCTGGTCCTGCCGTCGCTGAAGGCGTTTCATTGGTTGAAACGTGGTTTCGAGTGGCAGTATTTGCGGGCCTACCGTTAGCCGGATTCATCCAATGACCGAACGTCCAAAGATCATCATGTCCGAGCTCGACGCTGATCGGCTCGAGCGTCTTCTGGATGCGCTGCCTGACAGTGCCTTTCCAGGGAAGATACAGTTGGCGGCCGAGATCGACCGGGCCGATGTTGTCGATGTCAGGCAGGTTCCACCCAATGTCGTCACCATGAACTCGAAGGTCCGGTTCAAGGTCGAGTCGTCCGCCGAGGAGTTCGCCCTGACGCTCGTCTATCCCAAGGACGTCGACGAGAGCGGCGGAACGATCTCGATCCTCGCACCGGTCGGCAGCGCACTGCTCGGCCTCTCCGAAGGCGATGAGATCGAATGGCCCAAGCCAGGCGGCGGAACGCTGCGCGTGCGCATCGAGGAGATCCTCTATCAGCCGGAGCGATCGGGGGACTATCATCGCTGACCCGTCGAACGGATGAGCCGATTGATCGCCTTCAGTCAAACCCACGATCGCCTTGGGGTTTCCTGAGTCAGTGTATGGGATTGGCGGATCGTGATGGCTGAGATGCTGTCGTGAGGTCGACAGGGGTGACCTTGCGTCATCCCCCGGTGGCCTCCGACAGAACCGCGCGATGTTAGGATCGACCCTGTTCCACACACCATCCTAAGCCGCGCTCGCTACCATCCGGTCAGACACAGGCCAAGCTGGATCAGATTGCACCCATCTCCAGGCATCCAGCGACACTGTCCGCCCGGCCTGCTTGCACATCGACGCTCACCGCGCAGGGGACCGCTCGTCTCGCGAAGACACCGTCATCGCGCTCAGTCGTCGTTGGTCAGCCATGGACATGTCATTGATTTGCAGATCGTTTCAAGTGAACAGAAAGTGAAAACCGACCTGCGTTGAGTATAGGTCATTCGATGCATTCGACACTCCAACCACCCTTGCCGACGCGCCCCGGGGAACGCCGCATCTGGGGCCGCCTCTATGGTGCCGCCGCCGCGCTGGCGATCGCCAACACGGCAAGAACCTATCCCGGACTCTTGATCGTCCTGACGCCAGACGTCCAGGGCGCGACCCGTTTGCGCGCCGAGCTCGAATTCTTTCTCGCGGACACTGACCTGCCGTTGCTCGGTTTCCCGGACTGGGAGACCCTGCCCTACGACGTCTTCTCGCCGCTGCCCGAGCTGGTCTCGGAGCGTCTACTGACCCTGCACCGCCTGCCCGGTCTGACCCGCGGCCTACTGGTGGTGCCGATCGCCACACTCATGCAACGTCTGCCACCGCGCGACTATGTCGACGGTCAGTCCTTGGTCCTGGCGATCGGTGATCGACTGGATCTGGATGCGACTCGACGCCGACTGGAGCGCGCCGGCTATGCCTGTGTCTCGCAGGTCATCGGGCATGGCGAATTCGCCGTGCGCGGCTCATTGCTCGATGTCTTCCCCATGGGCAGCGAGGTTCCTCTGCGCATCGATCTCTTCGATCAGGAGATCGAGACCATCCGCACCTTCGACCCCGAGACCCAGCGCTCGCGCGCGAAGCTGGAGCGGATCAGGCTGCTGCCCGCGCGCGAGTTTCCCTTGACCGAGTCGGCCATCGCCGGCTTTCGCCAGCGCTATCGCGCGAGCTTCGAGGGCGACCCCCAGGCAAGCCTCATCTATCGCGAGGTCTCCGAGGGACGCACACCGGGCGGCCTGGAATATTATCTGCCCCTCTTCTTCGAGCAGACCGCCACACTGCTCGATTATCTGCCCGAGCAGACCCTGGTCATCGAGGCCGAGACCTGTCGCGACAGCGCGGGCGAGTTCTTCGCCACGGTCGAGCAGCGTTACGAGCAGAGACGTCATGACATCGAGCGCCCGCTCCTGCCGCCCGCCCGGCTCTATCTGCGCCCGGACGAGCTGGCCGGGGCACTGAACCCGCGCTCGGGCATCCTCTTTCAGTCCGCCGAGGTGCCGAGCCGACGCAAGGGCTACAGCGGCGTCGACAATTTCGCGACCACCACCCTGCCCCCGCTCGGGATCCAGGCCCGCGCCGCCCGACCCGCGCAGGCGCTCGAGACCTTTCTCGGCGTGCCGCGGCGTCGGGTACTCTTGATCGCCGAGAGCACCGGCCGACGCGAGCAGCTCGCCGAGCAGCTGCTCGGTTTCAACATCCGCGCCCGCGCAGTCGAGGGCTGGCACGACTTCATCCGGGGTGAGCATGGGCTCGCGCTCAGCGTGGCACCGCTCGAGCAAGGTCTGCTCCTGGAAGACGCCGAGCTCGCCCTGGTCACCGAGACCCAGATCTACGGCGAGCGCGTCCGGCAGGAGCGTCGGCGCCGCGCGCGCGAGCGTGACGGCGATGCCATCGTGCGCAACCTCACCGAGCTGGTCGAGGGCTCGCCGGTGGTCCATGAAGAGCACGGCGTCGGACGCTATCTGGGTCTCCAGACCCTGGAGGTCGGTGGTCTGACCACCGAATTCCTCGCGCTCGAATATGCCAAGGGCGACAAGCTCTATGTGCCGGTCAGCTCGCTGCACCTGATCTCGCGCTACACCGGAGCCTCGCCCGAGAGCGCCCCGCTGCATCGACTCGGCGGTGATCAATGGGACCGGATCAAACGCAAGGCCGCCCAGAAGGCACATGATGTCGCCGCCGAGCTGCTCGATATCTATGCCCGCCGCGCGGCCCGTCAGGGGATCGCCTGCGCGCTGCCCGAGGACGACTATGCCGCCTTTGCCGCGGCCTTCCCCTTCGAGGAGACCCCGGATCAGCTGCGTGCGATCGAAGGCGTGCTCGCCGACATGGCCGATTCCAAACCGATGGACCGAGTGGTCTGCGGCGATGTCGGCTTCGGCAAGACCGAGGTGGCCATGCGCGCCGCCTTCGTCGCCGTGCAGAGCGGCCGGCAAGCCGCCGTCCTGGTGCCGACCACCCTACTCGCCCAGCAACATTTCGAAAACTTCTCGGATCGCTTCGCCGACTGGCCGATCCGCATCGAGAGTCTCTCGCGCTTTCGCACCGCCAGCGAACAGAAGAAGATCCTCGCCGGTCTCGCCGATGGCACCATCGACATCCTGGTCGGGACCCACAAGCTGCTGCAGCCCAGTGTCCGCTTCAAGAACCTGGGTCTGGCCATCATCGACGAGGAGCACCGCTTCGGGGTGCGTCACAAGGAGCAGCTCAAGGCCCTGCGCAGCGAGGTCGATGTCCTGACACTCACCGCTACGCCCATCCCGCGCACACTCAACATGGCCATGTCGGGTCTGCGCGATCTCTCCATCATCGCCACGGCGCCGGTCGAGCGTCATCCCATCAAGACCTTCGTCAGCCCCTGGAACGACGCGCTGGTGCAGGAGGCGGTGCTGCGCGAGCTCAGGCGCGGCGGGCAGGTCTATTTCCTGCACAACGAGGTCGAGACGATCGACAACCAGGCCCAGAAGCTGGGGTCACTCATCCCCGAGGCGCGTATCCAGGTCGCCCACGGCCAGATGCGCGAGCGTGACCTGGAGCGGGTGATGCGCGATTTCTATCATCAGCGCTTCAACCTGCTGGTCTGCACCACCATCATCGAGAGCGGCATCGATGTGCCGAGCGCCAACACCATCGTCATCAACCGTGCCGACAAGCTCGGGCTCGCCCAGCTGCACCAGCTGCGCGGCCGGGTCGGACGCTCGCATCACCGCGCCTATGCCTATCTGATCACGCCCCCCGCCAAGGCCATGACCGAGGACGCGCGCAAGCGTCTGGAGGCGATCGAATCCATGGAAGACCTGGGCGCGGGCTTCACGCTCGCCACCCATGATCTGGAGATCCGCGGGGCCGGCGAGCTGCTCGGCGACGAGCAATCGGGCCAGATCCACGAGGTCGGCTTCTCGCTCTACATGGACCTCCTGGAGCGCGCGGTCCAGGCGCTCAAGGCCGGACGCACCCCCGAGCTGGATCGTCCGCTCAGTCATGGCGCCGAGATCGATCTGGGTCTGCCCGCGCTCCTGCCCAGCGACTATCTGCCCGACGTCCATGCCAGACTGGTCATGTACAAGCGCATCGCCAGCGCCGCGAGCGCGCGAGATCTCGAGGAGCTTCAGGTCGAGATGATCGACCGCTTCGGGCTCCTGCCCGAGCCGGCCAAGACCCTGATCGAGATCACCGAGCTCAAGCTCAGGGTCCAGCCCTATGGGATCCGCAAGATCGAGGCTGGGCCGGCCAGCGGGCGCGTCCTCTTCGACGAGCAACCCAACATCGATCCGACCCGCTTGATCCGTCTCATCCAGCAGCACCCTAAGGAGTACAAGCTGGACGGCAGCGACAAGCTGCGCTTCTATCGCGACATGGCCGACCCCAGGCGACGTCTGCATCAGGTGAGCGAGGTCATCGCACAGCTGGTGGGATGAGTGCAGGTCGCTGACCTGTCCCGTCTTGGACGACACGACCCGCGCGGGGGCCTGAGCCCCTTCAGGCATGGTCTTGTCCGGCCGAGTCGGGAGAAGGCCGGTCATGCGCGTGCTTCACGTCTCGACGCCAAGCCCGACTCAACGAAAGACGCGCTGCTGAAAAATGCTTGGTGGAATCCACCGCATTGCTGTGAAATAGCCTCCCCACGCTGGGCTTCACGTTCACATCCCAGATTGGACATGCTTGATGGCGCGGCCGATCGCGGCTTTCCGAGACCGGCCGATCGGTCACGGACTCATCTAGAGACAACCCATGAAGACGACACGAATTGCCCTGATGACACTGATGCTCTGCGGCGGCCTGGCGTTGGCGGCCGATGAGCCGCACTGGGGTTACTCAGGGCATCAAGGACCCGCGCATTGGGGCGATCTCGACCCCCATTTCGGTCTCTGCAAGAACGGACAAGCCCAGACACCCATCGACATCGTCGACGCGGCCGATATCGATCTCCCCCGAATCAGTCTCCGCTACCACTCAGGCGCATTGGAGGAGATCCACAATGGGCACACCATCCAGGTGAACTACGAGGATGGCGGCTCCATGGTGCTGGACGGGCACACCTACAATCTAAAGCAATTCCATTTTCACGCACCGAGCGAGAACCATATCGCCGGCAAGGAATACCCGATGGAGGCCCATCTTGTTCATGCCGATGCGGAGGGACGTCTCGCAGTCATCGCGGTCATGTTCGAGGAAGGTCAGGAGAATTTGGCCCTCGCCAACGCCTGGGCGGCCATGCCGATGCGCGCGGGCAACACCACCAGACTCGGCAACCCGGTCTCGGCCGAGGCGCTCTTGCCCGCCAATCATGACTATTACCGATTCAACGGCTCGCTCACCACCCCGCCCTGCACCGAAGGCGTCACCTGGCTGGTGATGAAGCATCCGGCCAGCGCCTCCCACGGACAGATCACCAAATTCGTCCGCGCCATGGGGCATGCGAATGATCGCCCGATCCAATCGCTCAACGCGCGTCTGATTCAACAGTAGTCGCCGCGGGCGTCTGACGCAGGGATGCGTCGGTCATCTCGGCCATCGCGCGAAACGCCTCGCGCAACACCGCATAGACGTCACGCGGCTCTCGATCGATATCGAGCAGCCCAAAATATTCCTCGTTGGCGAAATCATCGGGATGTCCGCCGCTCAGTTCGAACCCCCCGGACTCCTGCGAGCCGTGAGGCGACACCTTCCACCACTCGTCATTCCACTCGAATAGGGTTCCGCCCAACGCGACACCATCCCCATGATTGGTTGCAAGATTGGCACTGATGTCATTCCACAATGAGAGGTTCCAGCGTGCTTGCATGGCATCGTCGATCGCACCTGGTGGATTCACGCCACGTGCCTCAGATCGATAGGCGTCGGTGCCGAATTCACCGATGAACATGGGCTTGTCGGTGATCGCGGCCCACTGCGCGAAAAGATTCCCGAAACTGCTGCCACGATAGATGTTGAGTGCCCAGACATCGACGCTCGGGCAGATCGTCTCGACATACTCACGCGTGTCAGCCAAGCGTCGCCCCTGATCCTCGATCTGGATATCACCATAGCTGGTGGCCACTGGATGGTGTGGGTCGAGACGCTTGATCAGATGCGCCGCCTGTTCGGTCCGGCGCGCCGCATCCAGGACCGAATCGGCGACACCGAAATAGAGATTGATGTTCCACTCACTGCCAAGCATCCACATCAAGATGGCCGGATGATCCTTGTAATACTCGACCACGCGTTCAACCCGCTGCAAATCGTTGATCCCATCATCGACATTCATCACGACCATGATGCCGTTGGCGTAGAGATCATCGAGCAGACGCTGCCCGGCCGGTCCAAGCCGCGGATCGAACCCAGGATCGATCAAGAGGCGCACCGTATTGACCTGCATCCCGGCCAAGAGCGGGATGTCTCGCGACTGCCAGAGCGCGTATTCGCCGCGCCGGACGTGTGCATTGTCCGGATCGTCCTTGGTCGTGGCCGTCTCTCGACCCGCCGGCGACCAGACCACGCCCCGGATCACGAACGACTCAGCGAGTGCCGGCAGACTGCCATCAGCGGCACGACGGCGCACCATGAGTTGCCGATCCTGGATCGAGACGATGCTCGGGCCAAGGGCCTGTTGCCCCTGGTCCGACGCGACCGCAGCCGGAAGCGCCAGCAGGCTTATCCAATTCAAGAGCAGCATGCAGAGTAGAGCACGCACACTGAGACGCTCACCCAGCCATGCGAGCTGACGGCAGCAGATGCCCGATGAGACCCATGACCAATCCACGCCCAGCCCACCACGCTCGAGCCTTCTGTTCATTGCTGTGCCTCTCGATATCGCATCCCGACCAGGGTAACCCAAGACTCACGGACATAAAAAAACCGCCTGATGGCGGTTTGCGATCGAACAAGAGGATGGTGGCTACGGGTAGACTCGAACTACCGACCCTCGCATTATGAGTGCGATGCTCTAACCAACTGAGCTACGTAGCCAAACTAGACCGCTAATGATACTGACCAAGCTCACGACCGTCAACCATCCACCACGCCAGGCAGCGGCCCTCGGGCACATCAGAACAACGGCCAAAGCCCTCGGATCGACGCGATGCCCTGAGCGCCATTCTCGATCGCCAGATCGAGATCCGCCGGTCTCAGACCACCCAGGGCGTAGACCGGCAGGCTCGCGGTCTCGACCAGCTCGGCGAAGCCTGACCAGCCGAGGGGCCTGGCATCTGGATGCGAGGCGGTCCACTGGACTGGCGAGAGCAAGGCGTAATCGAGACCAAGCGCTTGCGCGCGTCGCAGCTCACTGGCGTCGTGGCAGGACGCGCCGACCAATTCACCGGCCTGCCCTGGTCGCTCGGTGAAACCCGCCAGTGCCGTGCTGGAGAGATGCAGACCATGTCGCGGCAGGTCGCGACACTGCTCGGGCGCGCGATTGAGCAGGAGTTTCGCCCCACCTTGCGTGCAGAGCTCGAAGGCGCGTCGCGCCAGACGAGCATAGGCCGAATGGTCCAACTCGTGGGCGCGCAGCTGCACCAGACGCGCACCGGAGGCGATGGCGCGGTCGAGTCGCGCCAAGAAGACCGCGTCCTGGCGTGGATCGGGTCCGGTGATGAGCATGATCGGCGCCAACCGCAGTGCCAGGATGATGGGCCGATCAGCGGCCGGAAAACGCGCCGGATCCATCGCCTCGGGATGCTGCCAGGCAAGCGGTTGACCCTCTAGGCCTCTCGGCCTGCCCTCGTAGGCTTGAACGCGGCGCACATCCAAGAGGACGCGGCGATCACCATAGTCATGACGGATACGGATCAAGGGCTGGCTCGAGCGCACCGTGATCCCCAGCTCCTCGCTGAGCTCGCGCACGAGCCCATCCTCGGGGCACTCGCCAGGCTCCAATTTGCCCCCTGGAAACTCCCAGAGTCCGCCTTGGTGCAAATGATCGGCGCGCCTAGTGGTCAAAACCTGCCCAGCGGCATCCTGGAGCGCACCGACCATGACATGGATGAGCGGGCGCTCAGGTTCGGTATGCGGCGTTGATCCGGACATATTCGTCGGACAGGTCGCAGGTCAACACCCGCGCCGTGGCATCACCCCGGCCAAGCGCGACCCGAATCAGGATCTCCGGCTGGGCCATGACTGCCGCGCCGGCGGATTCGGTATAGCTCGGGGCACGTCCACCGGCATCGACGATCAGGGTCTCATCGAGATGGATGCGGACCCGCTCGATGTCGAGATCGGTCAGTCCGGCGCGCCCAACAGCGGCCAGGATGCGTCCCCAGTTCGGGTCGGAGGCAAACAGGGCAGTCTTCACCAATGGTGAATGGGCAATGGTATAGGCCACGGCGCGGGCCTCAGCGTCATTCGCGGCGTCCTCGACCTGGATGGTGACCAATTTGGTGGCACCCTCGGCATCGCGCACGATGGTGGTCGCCAGCTCGACACAGACCGCCTCGATCGCCGCCTGGAGACGCGCCGAATCAGGCTGAGTCGCATCCCGCAGGGGTGGATTGCCGTGCCGTCCAGTCGCGATCAGGACACATGCATCATTCGTCGAGGTATCACCGTCGACCGTGATCGCATTGAAGGTGCGATCGACCGCCTGTTTGAGACAATCCTGAAGCAATGATGCATCGACCGCCGCGTCGGTCGCCAGGAAGGCGAGCAGGGTCGCCATGTCGGGACAGATCATCCCGGCGCCCTTGGCGATCCCGGTCACCGTGACCAGACCCGAGTCGAGCGCGACTTGGCGCGAGACAAGCTTGGGAACGGTATCCGTCGTCATGATGGCGCGCGCAGCGACTGGCCAGCCGCCCTCATCGAGTCGCTCGACTAGTTCGGGCAGCGCTGCGGCAAGACGCTCCACCGGGAGATAATCGCCGATCACCCCGGTCGAGAAGGGCAAGACCTCCTCGGCCCGACAGTCCGTGACAGTAGCGAGCGCCGCGCAGCTCGACTCGGCGTCGCGCAGACCGCGCTGCCCAGTACCGGCATTGGCATTACCTGAGTTGATCAGGAGATAGCGCGGAGCGGTTCGCGCCAGATGGCTGCGGGCGACGTGCACGGGGGCGGCGCAAAAGCTGTTGCGGGTGAAGACCGCAGCACACTCGCTACCCGGCTCGAGCGCCATGAGCACGAGGTCATCGCGGCCCTGATAGCGAATACCGGCGGCAGCGGCCGCGAGTCGAACACCAGGCACTGGGTGCCAGGCCTGCTCGGATGGAGACATAGGAGACCTCGATGGTCAGGATGCGGGTGTCATCTGGGACCGGACGCGCCGGTCCGGCTCACGTCAGCGCTCGCCGGACCACACGCATGCGCAGTGGCCGGATCGCCGCATCAGGGCGAGACCAGCGCGTCAGGCCCGCAGGTCGCATCCATTCAGGCGACCCTGCCATGGCACTGCTTGTATTTCTTGCCCGAGCCACAGGGACAGGGCTCGTTGCGACCCACTTTGCGACCATCACGGACATAAGGCTGCGGCGCGACATCCGCCGCATGCCGCGGTGCCGCGTCTCCCGGCTCGGCCGAGCCGCCTTCGTCGGCTGGTGCCCCGAAACCCTGGAATGTCTCATGCCTGAACTCGAATGCAGGCTCCGGGGCAAGGGTTGGCCCCAGCGGCTGCGGGGGACGACCATCCTGGGTCTGGGTCTGAATCTGGAGCTTGGCGAGCGTGATCACGACCTCTTGCTTGATCCCCTCGAGCATCGTCGAGAACATCTCAAAGGCCTCGCGCTTGTACTCCTGCTTGGGATTCTTCTGGGCATAGCCACGCAGGTGGATCCCCTGACGCAGATAATCCATGGCGGCAAGGTGGTCCTTCCACTGGGTATCCAGGGTCTGCAGCATGACCGCCGACTCGATCTGGCGCATGGTCGGCGTGCCGATGAGCGTCTCGCGCTCGGCATAGGCCGCCGCGAGTGTATCCCGGATCCGCGCGCGCAGTGTCTCCTCGTGAAGCGAAGTATCCTCGTCGAGCCAGCGTTGAATCGGCCAGTCCCCGCCGAATTGCGTGCTCAGGGCACTCGCGAGTCCCGCGACGTCCCACTGCTCCTCGAGACTCTCCGGTGGAATATAGGTATTGATCAGACGAGTCAGGACGTCATCGCGCATCGCGGTGACCGTCTCGGAGACATCGACGGCATCCATGAGCTCACGGCGCTGCCGATAGATCACCTTGCGTTGATCGTTGGCAACATCGTCGTATTCGAGCAGCTGCTTGCGGATGTCGAAGTTGCGTCCCTCGACCTTGCGCTGGGCATTCTCGATCGCCCGGGTCACCCACGGATGTTCGATCGCCTCGCCCTTCTGCATACCGAGCTTCTGCATCATCTTGCCCACGCGATCGGAGGCGAAGATGCGCATCAGATTGTCTTCCAGCGACAGATAGAAGCGCGAGGACCCTGGATCACCTTGGCGGCCCGAGCGACCGCGGAGCTGGTTGTCGATCCGACGTGACTCATGGCGTTCGGTCCCGACGACGTGCAAGCCGCCAGCCGCCACGACCTGGGCATGGCGTGCCTGCCAAGCCGTGCGTACACCATCCTTGTCAGCGTCGGGCCCGGCGGCCTCGAGCTCGGCCTCGAGATTACCTCCGAGTACGATGTCGGTCCCGCGACCCGCCATGTTGGTGGCGATCGTCACCGCGCCGGGACGCCCGGCCTGGGCGATGATTCCAGCCTCGCGCTCGTGCTGCTTGGCGTTCAGCACCTCGTGGGGGATCTTCTGCTCGCCGAGTAGACGGTCGATCAACTCCGAGGTCTCGATCGAGGCCGTGCCAACCAGGACTGGCTGGCCGCGCGCGACGCAATCGCGGATGTCCTCGATGATGGCCTGATATTTCTCCGCTTGAGTGAGATAGACCAGATCACCGCGATCCTCTCGGATCATCGGCTGATTGGTCGGGATCACCACGACTTCCAGACCATAGATCTGCTGGAACTCATAGGCCTCGGTATCGGCGGTGCCGGTCATGCCCGAGAGCTTGGGATAGAGCCTGAACAGGTTCTGGAAGGTGATCGATGCCATCGTCTGGTTTTCAGGCTGGATCGGCACCCTTTCCTTTGCCTCCACCGCCTGGTGAAGCCCCTCAGACCAGCGGCGGCCGGGCATGGTCCGTCCGGTGAACTCATCGACGATGATGACCTGCCCGTCGCGGACGATATACTCGACATTCTTCTGAAACAGCGCATGGGCCCGCAGCGCGGCGTAGACATGGTGCATCAGGACGATGTTGGATGGATCGTAGAGACCGTCGCCCTCTCCAAGCAAGCCGATCTCGACGAGCATCTGCTCGACCTTTTCGTGGCCCTCCTCGCTGAGGTAGACCTGACGCGCCTTTTCGTCGACTGAATAATCACCGGGGCCGAAGTCAGGCTGTCCCTCGTCGTTGGTGATGGGGGCCTGGCGGGTCAGCCGCGGAATGATCTGGTCGATCTGCTTGTAGAGGTCGGTGCTTCCCTCCGAGGGCCCGGAGATGATCAACGGGGTGCGTGCCTCGTCGATCAGGATGGAGTCGACCTCATCGACGATCGCGTAATAGGGGTCGCGCTGGACCCGCTGGGCGGCAACGAAGGCCATGTTGTCGCGCAGATAATCGAACCCGAACTCGTTGTTCGTCCCGTAGGTGATATCGGCCGCGTAGGTCTCCTTGCGGGTCACCGGACGCAGATGGCGATAGCCCTGTCCGGTCGAGGTCTCGTCGGCGGGATCGTAGAGATAGGATGCGGCATCCGGCCCCAGTCCTCCCGACGAATTGATAACACCGACGGACAGACCCAAGCGGTCATAGATCTGGCCCATCCAAACCGCGTCACGTCTGGCGAGATAATCATTCACGGTCACCACGTGCACACCCTTGCCGGGGAGCGCGTTCAGATAGGCGGCCAGCGTGGCAACCAGTGTCTTGCCCTCGCCGGTTCGCATCTCGGCGATCTTGCCATCGTTCAGGACCATGCCGCCGACCATCTGAACGTCGAAATGACGCAGGCCCAGTGACCGTTTGGAGGCCTCTCGCACCACCGCGAAGGCCTCGGGAAGCAGATCATCGAGCTTGGTGCCGGCGGCGAGACGCGCACGAAACTCGCCGGTCTTCGCGGCGAGGGCCTGATCGGATAGACGCTCGAACTCGGGCTCGAGCGCATTGATTCGGGCGACTGATTTGAGAAGTGTCTTGACGAGCCGGTCGTTCCGACTGCCGAAGACCTTTTTGAACAGATGCTTGACCATCAGATGCGCATGCGGGCTATCGGGAAAATCCCGCGATGATACCGGAAATCATCGTCCGACGCAGTGACATGCACTGCATCGACACACCCTGCGCTAGTCCGCGAGTGGCGTTCATGCGGCCCTTCTCGATCTAGCTCGCACGATCTTTCGCTTCACCGGCGAGGATGGGGCGCGGCTGCCGCTCGATGAAAAACATCGGATCGATCGCCTTGCCGTCGCGAATCACCTCGAAGTGGACATGGGGACCAGTCGCGGTTCCGGAGGATCCGACCGTCGCGATCTTCTGCCCCTCTCGAACCGTCTGTCCCTCCTTGACCAGATTATCTTGGTTGTGCGCATAACGGGTGACCAGGCCATCGGCATGGCGAATGTCGACCATCCGGCCGTAACCAGAGCGGCGTCCGTCGAAGATCACCACACCATCGGCGACGGCATGGATCGGAGTGCCGCGAGGACTGGCAAAATCGACGCCTTCATGGAACAGTCGACGTTTCTTGATCGGATGTACCCGAAAACCGTAGCGAGAGCTGATATAACCGGTGCGGACCGGCCAGCCGGAAGGGGAATCACGCATGACGAGCTCGCCTTCCGAGATCAGCTCGCCGAGTCGATCGAGCTTGCGCTCGCGATCCCGAACCAAGCTGACCATACTGCTGAGCTCGTTGGCAATCTCGCGAATGGTGTAATCTTGCGCCCGACCGTCCTCAGCACCACCGCGCGGTGGCGGATGCTGAAAGTCGAACTCTTCGGGATCGGCCCCGGACATCCGGACGAGCCGCTCACCAAGCGCGTCGAGTCTGAGCAGCTGCGCTTGCAGCTCTTCGAGACGGGCACCCATCGCACTCAGATTCGGACTGGGATCCGGGACACTCTCGCAGTGAGGGAGGACTTCGACTGCGAGTGGCTGGACGGCGGCGGCGGCAACTGGGTGAGCGTCTATCGGCGGCTGTTGATGGTGACCAATCCAAAATCCCACGAGGGTCCCTACGACACTGAGCGGGGCTACGGCCAATAGTGCTATAACGGCATGTCCGCGAGCGGTCTTTCGTCGATCGAGGTGGTCCATTATCGGTTCTCCGCTTCGGTCTTCGTCGAATCAGCCGACGTTATACTATAATTGATCGAGGAAACGCAGCTCGAAACATATAGTATCGACCCTCGCCGATCCTCACGGGGCGGTATCACCCAATAGAAAAGCTCGATCGATCAAAGAGATGATTCTCGCTGACGCCTGATCGGGATCACCTCACCCAAGTCTCGAGGGGACGACTGATCATGGAGAGCACGCGACAGACTCCACCCCCTCCACGCTCGGGGTTGGCGCATATCCGCGCACTGATCCAGGCGAATCCAATCATTCGACGGCAGTTGGATCAGCGCGATCGCGACAACGCGCTGTATGGCCAAGTGCTCGACCAACTACCAGAGCCAGTGCGCAGCCACTGCTGTGACGCCAGCCTCAGCGACGGCCTGCTCACGCTCCATCTCGACTCAGCCGTGTGGACGACACGCGCACGCTTCCTCACCGATGGTCTGTTGCGCGCGTTGGATCGCGACGACATCACTCGAGTCGCCTATCGCATCCGGGTGGTCCCAGGGTCGCCGAGCGACCGCGGCGCGGTCGGACTCACGCCGAAAGGTGCTAAGGATGAACGACCTGTCTGCCGGCAACTCAGTGCACGAGTCGTGCAGCATCTGCTCGCGACCGCGGATATGTTTCAAGCGAGCGATCGAGAGTTTGCCGCAATCTTTCGGCGCTTTGCCAAGCGCCACGCGCGCGCGACTCAGATCAGCACGGGAGATCGAGAGTGAGCCCATGGCTGTTGCGCACCGATGTCGAGCATCGACGGTTGAGCCATGGCTGGCACTCGGGGGTGTCATGTGGCCCCCGTCGGCTAGTCAGGAAGGTCTCCTCCACGCGGTGCGCATGCACCCTAGATGCTGGCGCGCGCTGAGTCGATCGGCGCACCCATGTGCCAGACGAGGCTGACGGCTCATTCGAGCATGCGAATCCAGTGAGGGAGCGCGCCCAGGCGATTTCGGGACGGTACGCATGTGCCCCGACGCGTGCCCATGGAAGCCATTGGGGCGACTCGATTCGCCCCTTCACCAGCCTCGATCTTGTCCCAGTAATCGCCTAGGCCACAGCAAGCGGGTGTGCGTAGCAGATTGGAGCCCGCTCGGGACCATCGAACACGATCTCTTCCCAAGCCGCGGGATCGGCGACGAGCGCCCTCAAGAGCTGATTGTTGAGCGCATGACCGGATTTGTGGGCACGAAAGCAGCCTATCAGTGTATGACCGAGCAGATAGAGGTCTCCGATGGCATCCAGGATCTTATGCTTGACGAATTCATCCTCGTAGCGCAGACCCTCTTCATTCAGGATGCGGTACTCATCGAGCACGACCGCGTTGTCGAGACTGCCGCCCAGCGCGAGACTTTGTTGGCGAAGCGCCTCGATTTCACGCAGAAAGCCAAAGGTGCGCGCGCGGCTGACCTCACGCACGAAGGAACTCGTGGAGAAGTCGACGACTGCCCGACTGGCACGGCTCTGGAAAGCCGGGTGATCGAAGTCGATGGAGAATTCGACCTTGAAGCCATCATGAGGCGTGAAGCGGGCGAGCTTGTCACCCTCTCGGACCTCGATCGGGCGCTTGATGCGAATGAAGCGTTTCGCACGATTCTGCTCCTCGACGCCCGCTGACTGAATTAGGAAGACGAATGGCGCGGCGCTTCCATCCATGATGGGAACCTCGGCGGCACCGACATCGACATACGCATTGTCGATTCCTAGGCCAGCGAAGGCAGCGAGCAGATGCTCGACCGTCGCCACCTTGACGCCATCCTTGACCAGGGTCGTCGACAGGCGCGTCTCGCCGACATTGAACGGGGTCGCCTTGATCTCGACTGGTGTATCCAGATCCACACGCCGAAAGATGATCCCGGTATCCGGAGCGGCCGGACGCAAGGTCAACGTGATCTTCTCACCCGTGTGCAGACCCACGCCAGTGGCCCGGATCACGTTCTTCAAGGTTCGCTGCTTGAGCATCGGTCGAGCCTCCAATCGCGAGCCGGGAGGGCTGGTAATATCCAGTGCCGATCGACGCCCGACCGCTGTGGGCCCGCGCGTCTGCGCGAGCTCCACGGTCGATTGGTCGTTCGTCATCAGGTTCAGTCGGCCCGCGGGCCGGGTAGACCAAGCTTAGGGTTTTCCCGGATCCTTATCAAGATCTACATCGAATTTTTTTGAAGGATTCTGTTTTATATTGAGTATTCGACCAGGGGAAACCCCTGATCAGTCAGCCTGACGGCGCAGGAACGCGGGGATGTCGAGATAGTCCAGATCGCTCTCCTCCACCGCCTCGGCCACCGCGACTGTCGCACCCCGGCGATAGATGGCCGGCCGTCCCAGGTCGGCATAGCTCGGCACACCCTCATTGCCTCCTCCACCGACGAGATGCATGGCCGCAGCCTCTTGCGCCCCCTGACGCTTGAGCATGGCGCGCCGCTCGCCCAGGCCAGTGGCCACGACCGTCACCCGCAGCTCGTCATCGAGCGCAGGATCGATGACGGTCCCCACCACCACGGTGGCATCCTCGTCGGCGAAATCACGCACCGTGTTACCCACCTCATCGAACTCACCGATCGTCAAGGTGAGACCAGCCGTGATGTTGACCAGGATGCCCTTCGCACCGGTGAGATCGATATCCTCGAGCAGCGGGCTGCGAATGGCCGCCTCGGCCGCCTCGCGCGCGCGCAAATCGCCACGCGCCGAGCCGGTGCCCATCATCGCAACCCCCATCTCGGCCATGACTGTCTTGACGTCGGCGAAGTCGACATTGATCAAGCCCGGACGGGTGATCAACTCGGCGATCCCCTGTGTCGCATGGAGCAGGACATCGTTGGCGGCGCTGAAGGCACCGAGCAGACTCATCTCCTTGCCCAAAACGGCCAGCAGTTTCTCGTTGGGGATGGTGATCAGCGAGTCGACGTGCTGAGCCAGCTCGGCAATCCCCTCCTCGGCGATGCGCCGCCGTTTGGTTCCCTCGAACGGAAACGGCTTGGTCACGACCGCCACCGTCAAGATGCCCAGCTCCTTGGCGACCTGCGCCACCACTGGCGCGGCACCGGTACCCGTGCCGCCCCCCATCCCAGCGGTGATGAAGACCATGTCGGCCCCCTCCAGCGCATCCTGGATCCGATCACGATCCTCCAGGGCCGAGTTGCGACCGACCTCAGGGTCGGCGCCGGCCCCAAGCCCCTTGGTGATCGCCGCGCCGAGCTGCAGGATGGTCTTGACCTGTGAGCTCTTGAGCGCTTGCGCATCGGTATTCGCGCAGATGAAATCGACGCCCTCGATGGTCGCGGCGACCATATGATTGACCGCGTTACCGCCACCGCCACCAACGCCAATCACCTTGATGACCGCACTCTGGCTATGGGTGTCCATGAGCTCGAACATGATTTGATCTCCTCTCGATATGATCTGTTGCTTGATCTTTGGCAGCTCATCGGATTGCGCCCGCGCGCAACCGCTGCCGACACCTCCACGACCGAGACGACTCGGCACGCCATCAGGGTTCACGGCCCCATTCGCGGCCCCATTGACCAATCGGGTCACCACGAGATCCCATCACCGCTCGAGCCGCGACCGGGTCGGAATCCAGCCACGACACGCCCGTCGACCCCGGCGTCAGAAATTGCCCTGAAACCAACTGCGCATCCGCGTCCAGACACCCCGCAGGCCGCGGGATTCCGACAGCTCGGGACGTCTCACGAACCGATGCTGGCGGGCATACATCAACAGACCGACACCTGTCGAATAGATCGGGTTGTTGACGACCTCATCCATCCCGATGACATGCTGCGGCATGCCGAGACGAACCGGCATGCGGAACACCTCCTCGGCCAGCTCGATCAGCCCCTCCATCTTCGCGCTCCCGCCTGTGAGCACGACACCGCCCGCCACCATGTCCTCGAAACCACTGCGGCGCAGCTCATTGTGGAGCAGTGTCAACAGCTCTTCGTAGCGGGGCTCCACGACCTCGGCCAGGGTTTGACGAGACAGCCGACGGGGGGGGCGATCGCCGATACTGGGGACATCGATGGCCTCGCTGTTGGCCGCCAACTTGGCCAGCGCGCAGGCATGCTTGACCTTGATCTGCTCGGCGTGCTGGGTCGGCGTGCGCAACGCCACCGCGATATCGTTGGTCACCTGATCACCCGCGATCGGGATGACTGCGGTATGGCGAATCGCCCCATCGGTGAAGACCGCAAGATCGGTGGTCCCCCCGCCAATATCCACGACACAGACACCCAGCTCCTTTTCGTCGTCACCGAGCACCGCGTAGCTCGAGCTCAACTGCGCCAGCACCAGATCATCGACCTCCAGCCCGCAGCGTCGAATGCACTTGGTGACGTTCTGGGCCGCGCTCACCGCACCGGTGACCATGTGCACGCGCGCCTCCAGACGCACCCCACACATCCCGATCGGCTCACGGATCCCTTCCTGATCATCGATGATGAATTCCTGCGGGAGGATATGCAGGATCTTCTGGTCGGCCGGGATGGCCACGGCGCGCGCCGCGTCGATCACCCGATCGACGTCCGCCTGCGTGACTTCGACCTCCTTGATCGCCGTGATGCCGTGCGAATTGAGACTGCGGATGTGGCTTCCAGCAATCCCGGCGTGAACCGAATGGATCTCGCAGCCGGCCATCAGCTCGGCCTCCTCGACCGCGCGTTGGATCGATTGGACCGTCGACTCGATGTCGACGACGACCCCCTTCTTCAGTCCCCAGGAGGGATGCGTGCCAACCCCGATGATCTCGATCTGATTATCGTCCTTGAGCTCGCCGACCAGCGCGGCAACCTTCGAGGTCCCGATATCCAATCCGACCAATAGGCTCTTGTCGTTACGTCTCGACATCCGGTCTTATCCTCGTTTGCCGGATCGCGTCGGACGATCCGTGCTTGCGCGGACCCGTGGTGCCGCGTTTGTTGCCCATGTCACGGCAAACCCGTTGCTGTAGCGCAGGTCCACCACCAGCGGCTGACCCGCCGCCTCCAACTGTGCCGCGCTGGCGATGTACCGCGCGAGTCTTTGATCGACCGCCTCGGTGCCGAGATTGATCTCGGTGCCCATGACCAGCTCGAGCCGCCAGGCCCCGCGCGGATCGACCGCGAGCGCCTGGATGATGTGCCCCACCAACATCAGCTGATCGCGCCATTGGAGATAGCGCTTGGCCACTTCGGGGGCACGATGATCCTCGCCTTCGAGCAAGGGCAGGCCCGCTGGGATCATCCCATCGCCGGGACGGAAGACGATCCCATCAGCGGTCACCAGTCCATCGCGTCCCCAGCGCGCGATCGGGCGATGCTCCTCGACCTCGACACGCAGACGATCCGGCCAGATCCGCCGCGCGCTCGCACGCCGGACCCAGGCCAGATCCTCGACCGCGCGCTGGATCTCGTGTAGATCTGTGGACAAGATCCCGCCGCGCACGTGCATGCCGATGGCCTCTTGAAGCAAGCGCGAGGAGTGATGATGCAGCTCGCCCTCCACCTCGATGATGCGCACTGGCAGCCAGCGCGGCTCCCAATGCGCGATCGCCCAAGCCCCGCTGGTCATGGCACCGATGAGCAAGAGACCCAGCAGAGCGCGCACGGGTGTCGTGCGTCCTGGCGGTCGCGTGCGCGGTGGCGCGGGCTTGGTGGTCGGTTTAGCCACGATCGAGGCTCGTCTCCAGGATGCGCCAGACCAGCGTGTCGAAGTCCAGACCAGCCTCGCGTGCCGCCATTGGCACCAGGCTGTGATCGGTCATCCCAGGCACCGTATTGATCTCCAGAAGGAAGGGCTGACCGTCCTCATCGACCATCAGATCGACCCGTCCCCAGCCGCTCGCGCCGCTCGTCTCGAAGGCCGCGAGCGCGAGCCGCCGCAGTCGCGCCTCAACCTCCGCATCGAGTCCGCATGGACAGAGATAACGGGTGGTGTCGGCCTGGTATTTGGCGTCGAAATCATAGAACAGGTGTGGCGTCTCCAAGCGAATCAGTGGCAAGGCCTCCCCGTCGAGGATCGCGCAGGTATACTCAGCGCCTTGAATCCAGCGCTCGGCGAGCACCAGGTCATCAAAGCGGCGCGCCAGCCGCCAGGCCTCCGCGAGTCCCGCCGCATCCTCGACACGCGCCATACCGATGCTCGAGCCCTCACGCGCCGGCTTGATCATGAGCGGAAAGCCCAGCGCCTCGGCCGACAACAGATCGGCCGTGTCGCGCAGCGGCACCGCGTCCGCCGTGGGCAACCCACGACCGGCCCAGGCCAGCTTGCAGCGATATTTATCCATGCCCAGCGCCGAGCCCAGCACCCCGGAGCCAGTGTAAGGCAAGCCGATGGTCTCCAGCGCACCCTGGATCTGCCCATCCTCGCCGCCACGTCCATGCAGGATGATGAAGGCGCGGTCGAAACGCTCGGCGCGCAGCTGCTCGATGATCCGCTCGTCCGGATCCACCGGGTGTGCATCGACACCCCTGCGCAGCAACGCGGCCAACACGGCGGCGCCGCTCTTCAGCGAGATCTCGCGCTCGGCCGCGCGTCCGCCCAGCAGCACCGCGACCTTGCCGAATCGATCAGCGGTTCGCGCGCTCCGCTCACTCATACCTCGCCTCCGATTCGTTTGACCTCCGGCACCAGTCGCACCCCGGTGGTCTGCTCGACCCGGTTGCGCACCAGATCGATCAAACGCTGAATATCCGCGGCGCTGGCGGTGCCCGTGTTGATGATGAAATTCGCATGCTTCTCGGAGACCTGGGCCCCGCCGACCCGCTGTCCCTTGAGCCCCTGGGCCTCGATCAGGCGCGCCGCATGATCGCCGGGTGGATTGCGAAAGACCGAGCCACAGCTCGGCAGACCGATCGGCTGGGTCTCGGCGCGGCGATCGAGCAAGGCCCGAATCCGCGCCAGACCCGCCCGACCGTCTCCAGGCGCGAGTCCGAGCTTGGCATCGAGAAACCACTCGCCCGGCGGCCCGACGACCTCGCGGTAGCCCACTTTGAAATCCGTGGGTCCACGCCCGCGGACCCGACCATGACGATCGATCGTGCGCACCGCGACCACCCAAGTCCAGGTGTCCCCACCCCAGGCACCTGCATTCATGGCCAAGGCGCCACCCATCGTCCCTGGGATTCCAGCCAGAAACTCACAGCCGACGAGGTCATGACGCGCCGCGAAGCGCGCCAGCTTGGCACAGGATACCCCGCACTCGGCATGGATCAGGGTCGCTTCGCGTCGCTCCAAGCGGGTGAGCCTGGACTGGGTCTGGATGACTGTGCCCGGAAAACCGGCATCATCCACCAAAAGGTTACTGCCCAAGCCAAGCCACAAGAGCGGCTCATCCGGATCCAATCGGGTGAGGAACACGGCCAGGTCATCGGCATCGGCGGGCCGATAAAAACGGCGCGCCGGCCCCCCGACCCGCCAACTGGTATGGCGCGCGAGTGGCTCATGCTCACGCAGCTCGCCGCGCAGCTCGACCATGCTCAGGTCCCCCGCGCGGTCGCGGACACGCGCTCAGCCGCGGCGCGGCGTGGTGGCGACAGCGCGAGTTCTCGCCTCAGCGCCGCCCCACCGCTCGGTGCGAGCGCGCCGGCGCGTGTCAGGGGCCGCGCACCGAGTGATTCGCCACATCCCATGATCAGACGTCCGATCAAACCACGCCCTATCATTGCCCATCTCCGTGCTCGGTGGAGCCCGTCAGCAGACACGGCAGACGCCGAGCCAATGCGCCAATGTCGCCGGCACCCATCAGCAAGACCAGATCACCATCGCGCAAGACGTGATCGAGTAGATCAGGAACCACGTCGATCCCATGCGCGAAGACCGGATCAAGCACGCCACGAGTACGTATGGCCCGACTCAAAGCGCGTCCGTCCGCCCCTGGAATCACTGGCTCGCCAGCCGGATAGACCTCACAGAGGACCAACAGATCAGGCGTCGAGAGGATCTCGACGAAGTCTTCGAACTGCTCCTGCGTGCGGGTATAGCGATGTGGCTGAAACACCAACACCAAGCGCCGCCCTGGCCAACCCCCGCGGGCCGCCGCGAGGGTCGCCGCGATCTCGCGCGGATGATGGCCATAGTCATCCACCAAGAGCAGCCGGCGTCCACTCCGATCGGTGAGATCGCGCAACACGAAGCGCCGCCCCACCCCTTGGAAACCAGCCAGTGCGTGCGCGATCGCGCGCTCTTCGACTCCCAGCTCGAGCGCCACGCTGATCGCCGCCAGCGCATTCAATACATTGTGTCGGCCCGGAAGGTTCAGATCGATCGGCAGCGGTGCGGCGAGATCTGGAGCATGCAGTGTAAAGCGGGTGCGCACACCGTCTTGATGAATGTCGCTCGCCCGCACGTCGGCCTCCGGTCGGGTGCCATAGGTGCGCACGGGGCGCGCGATCTCTGGGAGGAGCTCACGCACAGTCTCATCATCGCTACAGAGCACCGCAAGACCATAGAACGGCAAATGATGCAGAAACTCCTTGAACGTCCCCTTCAACCGATTGAAATCGTTGCCGTAAGTCCTCATGTGGTCGGCATCGATATTGGTCACGATCGAAATCATGGGCTGCAGATAGAGGAAGGAGGCGTCACTCTCATCGGCCTCGGCGACCAGATACTTGGTCGTCCCCAGCTTCGCATTGGCACCCGCGCTGTTGAGTCGACCGCCGATGACGAAGGTCGGATCCAATCCACCTTCGGCCAGGATGCTCGCCACCAGGCTGGTCGTCGTGGTCTTGCCATGCGTCCCAGCGACCGCGACACCTGAATAGAAACGCATCAGCTCGGCGAGCATCTCGGCACGGCGCACGATCGGGATCCGACCGGCGCGCGCGCCCTGGATCTCGGGATTGTCCTCGTCGATCGCACTGGAGACGACCACGGCGTCGGCGTCACTGACCTGCTCGGCACGATGACCGATGAAGATCTCGATGCCCAGGCCGCTGAGTCGACGCGTCACATCACTCGCGCGCTGATCCGAGCCCGCGACCTCATAGCCCAGATTGGCCATCAGCTCGGCGATGCCACTCATCCCGGCGCCACCGATGCCGACGAAATGCAGTCGCCGGACCCGCCCCATCCGCGCCGCGCTGTGTTGAAGATGCCGACTCATCGCTGGGCAACCTCCCAACAGGCCTGGGCGATCCGCGTGACCGCGTCCGGGCGCGCACGCGCGCGCGCGCGCTCGGCCATCGTCAGGAGGGTCTCGGGATGCCCCAGAAGCTCCTTAAGCACGGCGGCCAAACCGGAGACCGTGAGATCGCGTTGAATGATCAGGCGCGCCGCCCCGGCGTCGGCCAAGAAGCGGGCATTGCCGACCTGATGGTCATCGACGGCGAACGGGTAAGGCACCAGGATCGACGCGACCCCAGCCGCGGCCAACTCGGAGACGGTTAGTGCCCCGGCCCGGCAAACCACCACATCGGCCCAGGCATAAGCCTCGGCCATGTCGTGGATGAAGGGGATCACCTCGGCCGCGACACCCACCTCCGCATAGACCGCGCGAGCGGTCTCGAGGGTCCGCTCACCGGCCTGATGACGCACGCTGGGGCGCAGCTCGTGCGGCAACTCAGCGAGTGCGCGCGGCACCATCTCATTCAGGGCTTGCGCGCCAAGTGACCCACCCAGCACGAGGAGCCGACCAGCGCCAGTCTTGGCGGTTGCGTCGCGGCCGGCCCAGCGCGCGCGCGGCGGCGGCAGCGACAGGATCGACTGGCGCACCGGATTGCCACAGGTCAGCGCGCCACGACTCGCCGGAAAGGTCGCCGGGAACGCCTCGAAGACCCGCGTGGCAATACGCGCCAACCATTGGTTGGTCATCCCGGGGATGAAGTTCTGCTCATGGATCACCAGCGGCAGCCCAAGCGCACGCGCCGCCAGTCCACCCGGTCCAGAGGCGAAGCCCCCCATGCCCAAGACCACTGAAGGGCGCCGCCGCCGCAGGATGCGAGCCGCCTGCCACAGGGCGCCAGCGATCCCGAAGGGCGCGCTCAGGCGCCGCGTCAGGCTCTTGCCACGTAGACCCTCGACCCGAATCCACTCGATCGGATAACCGTGCTCGGGAACCAAACGCGACTCCATCCCGCGCTGCGTCCCGATCCAGAAGACCCCCATGCCCTGCTCGCGCAAACGCTCGGCGACCGCGAGCGCGGGAAAGACATGGCCACCGGTGCCCCCGGCCATGATCGCGATGTCTACGCCCATGGCCGTCCTCCACGGGGTTGCTCACGCTGCTCGATCTCGCGCACGAGCACATCGATGCGCAGGAGGATGGCCACGGCCACGCAGGCAACGATCAGGCTGTTGCTTCCGTAGCTGAGGAAGGGCAGCGTCAGCCCTTTCGTCGGCAGCATGCCCACGTTGACGCCGATGTTGACAAAAGCCTGGATGCCCAACCACAGACCGATCCCGAGCGCGACATAGGCGCTGAAGATCTGCCCGGCCGCCTCGGCGCGCGTACCGATCGCGAAAGCGCGCCAGGTCATGAAGACGAAGGCCCCGATCAGGACGAGCATACCGACCAGGCCGAGCTCCTCGCCCACGACCGAGACCAGAAAATCGGTATGCGCCTCGGGCAGAAAGAACTGTTTCTGGATGCCATTGCCGAGTCCGACACCGAGCCACTCACCCCGCCCGAAGGCGATCAATGCCTGACTGAGCTGATAGCCAGTGTTGTAGGCATCCTCGAATGGATTGAGGAAAGAGGTCACACGCTCCCAGCGGTAGGGTGAAGTCACCACCAAGACCACCAGGCCGAGGATGACCATGACGAACAGAATGATGAACGGCATCAGACTGACTCCACCCAAGAAGAGCATGCCCATCACTGTCGCCAGCATGACCGCCGTGGTCCCAAAGTCAGGCTGCTGAAGGATCAGGACGCCGGCGATTCCGACCAGGATCATGGGACGAATGAAGCCGGAGACACGATTCACCACATCATCGGCATGACGCACCATGTAACCGGCGACATAGATGATGGCGAAGAGCTTCACACCCTCGGATGGCTGCAGATTCAGTGGCCCCAGCGGGATCCAACGGGTTGCCCCATTGACCTCGCGTCCCAGACCGGGGATCAGCACCAGCAGCAGCGTCAAGAGACCAAAGAGGAACAGCCATACCCCTCCACGCTCCCACCAATCCGGCGGGACGCCGTAGGCGAGCACACCCGCGATCAACGCCAGGGCGAGTGCGAAGCCATGCCGATTCATATAATAGAAGGGGTCATCGCAACAGCTCGCCCCGATCGACATGGACGCCGAGGCGACCATCACGAAGCCGAATGCCAAGAGCCCCAAGGCACAGATCAGCAGAGGATAATCGAAGGTCACGGCCTGCTCGCGCCGCCGCCCCGTTCGTGAAGACTTGCCCCGAGACACGCGTGCGGCCATGGTCATGACGCCAGCTCCCGGACCGCCTCGGCGAAGACCCGTCCGCGCTGCTCGAAGCCCTCGAACATATCGAAGCTTGCACAGGCCGGGGAGAGCAAGACGCTGTCACCGGGTTGGGCGAGCGCCGCAGCTTGAATCACTGCCTCCCGCATGCTGCTGGCATGGACGAGTGTGACCTGGCCACTCAAGACCCGCGCGATCTGCGCGGCGTCACGCCCGATCAGCACCACGGCCCGCGCGGCACGCCGCACGGCTGGCAGCAAGGGCATGAAATCGGCGCCCTTGCCATCACCACCAGCGATCAAGACCGCGCGCCCAGGACTGCCCGGCGGCACCAGTCCGTCGAGCGCCGCCACAGTCGCCCCCGGATTGGTGCCCTTGGAATCGTCATACCAGCGGATCCCATCATGCTCGACGATCAACTCGCTGCGATGGGGTAGACCGGCGAAGCGACGCAGCACGGCGGTGCTGGAGGCCATCGGCAAACCTGCGGCCGCCACGATGGCGAGTGCGGCCAGTGCATTGGCGAGATTGTGCCGTCCTGGGATGCGCACCGCGCCTGCCGGCATGAGTGGCGCATCGCCCCAGCAGATCCAGGTCTGACCCGCATGCTCGCGCAGTCCAAAATCGCCAACGCGCGGCTCATCGAGGGTGAAGCCGATCAAACGGCCAGTGGCCTCCCGCGCCAAGCCGACGACGATTGGATCGTCGCGGTTCACCACGGCCACGCGCGCGCCACGATAGATGCGACCCTTGGCCTGCGCATAGTCATCCAGGGTCGGGTAACGATCCAGATGATCCGGCGAGAGATTGAGCACCGCTGCCACATCGGCATGCAGAGTCAGGGTCGTCTCGAGTTGAAAGCTCGAGAGCTCGATGACATAGCGTTCCACCGCCGCATCGAGCAGCGCCAACGCCGGTTCGCCCAGATTGCCGCCGACCGCGACGCGCTCGCCCGCGGCCTCGACCATCTGTCCGACCAGTGTCGTGACCGTGCTCTTGCCGTTCGAACCTGTAATGGCACAGACCGGCGCGCGCGCCGCGTGCGCGAAGAGCTCCACGTCACCGATCACCTCACATCCTCGGGCGACCGCCGCTTGGATGCATGGCTCGGCCAGCGCAACCCCGGGGCTCAGGATCAACCGCTCGGCGACCATGAAGCATGCTGGATCGAAACCACCGACGCGCACCTCGACATCGGGCAGCTCTGCACGCAAGACATCGAGACCAGGAGGGCGGGCGCGCGAGTCGATGACCACGACCGGCTCGCCGTGCGCCCGCAGATGACGGGCGCAGGACAAGCCGGTCTTGCCGAGTCCAACGATCAGATTCTTGATGCCAGTCGACGCTGGACTCATCGGCCCATGCCCGTCGCTCCGCGCGGCGGCTCGCCACACGGGTGATGCTCGCTCATTCCCATGATTCCCATGAATGATTCGTTCATTGCCATGTTCGATGGCGATCGCCCCATGATGCATGTCGTTTGGTTTCAGATCAGAGGAGCGATGTGATCGTCGGCGCGCCAATTCGCGCGACCAGCCACGCCTCAGCGAATCTTCAGACTCGCCAGGCCAATCAGGACCAGAATCACGGTCACGATCCAAAACCGCACGATGACGCGTGGCTCGGGCCACCCCGTCAGCTCGAAATGATGATGCAACGGTGCCATCCGGAAGATCCGCTTACCGGTCAGCTTGAAGGAGACCACCTGCATCATCACCGAGATGGTCTCCGCGACAAAGATGCCGCCCATGACGAAGAGCACCAGCTCCTGGCGCGCGGCCACCGCCACGACCCCGAGCGCGGCACCAAGCGCCAAGGCACCCACGTCCCCCATGAACACCTGCGCAGGATAGGCGTTGAACCAGAGAAATCCGAGGCCAGCACCCACCAGCGCCCCACAGAAGATCACCAGCTCACCGACCTCGGGCAGATAGGGGATCAAGAGATAGTTGGCGATCTGGACATGTCCGGCGGCATAGACGAAGACCGCCAGCGCGCCCGCCACCAAGACCGTGGGCATGACCGCCAGCCCATCCAGTCCATCGGTCAGGTTGACCGCGTTGCTCGAGCCGACGATCACGAAATAGGTCATGAGGATGAACCAGGGCCCAAGCTGAATCGACACATCCTTCAGATAGGGGATCAGCAGCTCGGTCTCCGCTGGCGAGGCCGCGGTCACATAGAGAGCGATCGCCGCCGCAAACCCGGCGACCGTCTGCCAGAGATACTTCCAGCGCGCGGCCAGACCCCGTGGATTGCGCAGCACGAGCTTTTTGTAATCATCCACGAAGCCGATGATACCGAAGGCGAGCGTCGTCAACAGTACGATCCAAACATAATGGTTCTGCAAATCCGACCAAAGCAGCGTGCTGACCCCGACGGCAACCAGGATCAAGGCACCGCCCATGGTCGGCGTGCCGGATTTGGCAAGATGACTCTGAGGCCCGTCGTCACGGATCGTCTGCCCGACCTTATAGGCTCGCAGCCGCCGGATCATTGGGCCACCGACCAGCAGCGCAATCAACAATGCCGAAAGCACGCTCAGGATCGCACGCAGCGTCAGATACTGGAAAACATTGAATCCGCTGCGAAACTGTGTGAGCCATTCGGCGAGATAGAGCAGCATCGCGACCCCCTAGACGCACAGCGCATCGACGATGCGCTCCATGCGCGCCGCGCGTGAGCCCTTGACGAGGACCCGATCAGCGGGCGCAAGCTCGTCTCGCAGTGCCTGGATCAATGACTCCTGGTCCGGGAAGTGCCGCGCCCCGTCACCGAAGGCCGCGGACGCGGCGGCACTCAGGGTGCCCACACTGAAGAGCCGATCCAGGCCTGCGGCCCGCGCGATCTCGCCCACCTCACGGTGCAGACCGAGCGAATGCGGCCCCAACTCACCCAAGTCACCCAAGACCAGCCAGCGCCGACCCGCGAGGCCAGCCATTACATCGATGGCTGCCGCGAGTGAATCCGGATTGGCATTGTAGCTGTCATCGATGACACCGATCTCACCACAACGACGGGGACAGAGACGCCCGGCGACGGGCATGAGCTCCGCCAAACCGGCCTGAATCGCGCCCGGCTCGATCCCCAGTGCAAGCGCGACCGCCGCGGCCGCCAGCGCATTGCGGGCATTGTGCTCACCGGCGAGCCGCAGGGTCAGTGGGAGCAGGTGCTCGCCATGACGCGCGACCAGACGGGTGCGAAACCCGTCCGCCGTCCACTCGACACGGATATCGGCGCGCTCCGCGCGCAGATCGGCTGAACCGTCCAAGGCGAAGGTCAACACGGCTCGATCTTGTGCCAATTCGCGCCATAGCGTTGCATAGGGTGAGTCGGCACCGAAGACGAATACGCCATCCGCTGGCAGACCGCTTGCGATCTCACCCTTCGCGCGGGCCACCCCATCGACACTGCCGAAGCCTTCCAGATGGGCGCGCCCGGCGTTGGTAATGAGTGCGACATGCGGACGCGCCAGCCGTGTCATCGCGGCGATCTCGCCAGGGTGATTGGCCCCCATCTCCAAGACGAGAAACGTCTCGTCGCGCGCGCTCAACAGGGTCAATGGCATCCCGATCAGATTGTTGAGATTGCCGCGCGTCGCCCGCACCGAACCCACTTGGTTCAAGATGGCGGCAAGCATCTCCTTGACGGTGGTCTTGCCATTGCTCCCCGTGATCGCGATGACATGTCCCGCAAACCGGGCGCGCCAAGCCCCCGCCAGCTCGCCCAACCCTTGGGTCGTATCCTCCACCACCCACTGCGGGATATCCAACGGCAGGGGGTGATCGACCATCGCCGCCACGGCCCCGGAGGCCAGCGCGGTGCCGACATAGTCGTGGCCATCGAAGCGCTCACCGCGCAAGGCGACGAACAGTTGTCCGGTACAGTCGCCACGACTGTCCGTCCCGACCGCGATGAAGCGGCAATCCTGCCCCAGGAGCCGGCCAGCCGTGCTCGCAATGGCTTCACTCAAGGTCCACATCAATCCAAGACCTCGTGTCGTGCCAACAGCATCGATTGATGCGGATCATCCGGCGGCACGCTGAAGAGCCGCAGCGCCCCCTCCATGACCTTTTGGAAGACCGGGGCGGCGACCTGACCGCCGAAATAGGACTGACCCTTGGGCTCATCGATCATGACCACGATCACCAATCGTGGATCACCGGCAGGCGCAAACCCAGCGAACACCGCTTGATAGCGTCCGCCACCATAACCGCCCGAGCCAGCCTTCTTCGCCGTACCCGTCTTGCCGGCCACACGATAGCCAGTGATGGCCGCGCGGCGCGCCGTGCCTTGCTCCGATACCACCGTCTCCATCATTGCCCGGACCTTGCGCGTGGTCTCCGTGCTCAGCACGCGGATCTCCTCGGGCGCGGACGCGTCCGCATCGCGTCGCAAGAGGGTGACCGGCCGCTTGACACCATCGGCCGCCAACACGCCATAGGCCTGCGCAAGCTGTAGCGCGGTGGCCGAGAGACCATATCCAAAGGATTGAGTGGCATGCTCGAAGATCCGCCAACTCGAGTGATGACGCAGCACACCGCGGCTCTCGCCCGGAAAACCGACACCGGTCGCTCGACCGAAACCGAGCTGATCGTAAAGGCTCCACAGAGCGTCATAGCTCATCATCTGAGCGATCTTGACGACGCCCACGTTGCTGGATTTGGTGATCACGCCCGTCACGTCGAGGTTGCCGTAATTGCGCACATCCTTCACGGTGTTGCGACCAACCGCCATGGTCCCGCCGCCCGTGGCGATCACCGTCGTCGGCTTGATCAGGCCCCGCTCCAAGGCCGCGGCGACGACGAACGGCTTGATGGTCGATCCAGGCTCCATGACGTCGGTCACCGCGCGGTTACGGCGACGATCACTACTGCCGACCCGCTCGGCATTGGGGTTGTAACCTGGCTGGTTGACCATCGCCAGGATCTCGCCGGTGGCAACGTCCAAGGCGACCAGGGTGCCGCCGACCGCCTTGTGCTCGGCGACGGCGGCCTTGAGCTCTCGATAGGCCAGGAACTGGAGCCGGCGGTCGAGACTCAGCGCCAAGTCAGCCCCTTGGCGCGGCGCGTGCACCTGCTCGACCTCCTGAATGATGCTCTGACGGCCATCACGGATGACCCGCCTGAGCCCGGGCTCGGATTTGAGCCAGGAGTCATACGCCAACTCGAGTCCCTCTTGACCGCGATCCTCGATGTTGGTGAACCCGAGCACATGGCCGAAGACCTCCACACCCGGATAGAAACGACGATACTCGGTCTCGAAATCGACACCCTCGAGCTTGTGCTCGGCGATGACGGCACGCACGGCACGCGCTTCATCGAAGCTGACCCGCCGCTTGAGATAGAGAAAGCCGCGCTCCGAGTGACTCAGCAGACGCTCGCGCAACGTCCCAGGATCCAGCCCCAGCGCCGCGGCCAAGGGCGGGACGGCATCGAGCTGGTGCACCAGCTTGCGTGGCTCGCCCCACACCGTCTCCACGGGCGTACTCACGGCCAGCGGCTCGCCGTTGCGATCGGTGATCATCCCGCGCCGCGCGGCGATCTCGGCCAAGCGCAGATAGCGCCGCTCACCCTCGTGACGCAGGTAGTCGGTCTCGACCACCTGTCGATAGAAGACGGTGGCCGACAGGGCGACGAAGGCCAGCGAGAGTCCCCCGACCAACAGTCGCCGACGCAGGATCAGATTTGGCTTCGCCCGGGGCGAATCGGCCAGTATGGCACGGCGATTACGGGTGGACACGGCCCACCTCCTCGATCATCAAGATGTCATCGAAGCCAGGCGTGTACATTCCAAGCACCTCTCGCGCCTCCCGCTCCACGCGCACGTGGGTCGACAAGGCCGCCTCTTCGAGTCGCAACCGATTCCACTCGACATCGAGCGCATCGCGTTGGGCACGGAGATCCTGAAGCTGACTGAAATGAACACGCGCCTGATATTTTGTGTACACGACCAGCACCCCAGAGAGGGTCACTGCAAACAAGAGCCCGATCAGCAAGGCGACCTTCCCCCGTGTCATGGCAGACGCTCCGCCACGCGCATGATGGCACTGCGTGCGCGCGGATTGCCCTCCACCTCGGCAGCGGATGGTCGCATCGGCTTGCCCAGTACCCGCAAGCGGGCACCCGAGTCGGTCACTGTCACCGGCAAGCCCTTGGGCAGGACCGCACCGCTGGATTCGCGCCGCATGAAACGCTTGACGATCCGATCCTCCAGAGAGTGAAAGCTGATCACCACCAAGCGCCCGGCGGCGCCCAAGAGTCCACAGGCCTGCTCGAGGCAGGCTTCGATCTCGGCCAATTCATCATTGACCTGGATGCGCAGCGCCTGAAAGGTCCGCGTCGCCGGATGCTTGCCCGGCTCGCGGGTCGGCACTGCACGCGCGACCACTGATGCGAGCTCGGTCGTCGTCGTCAAGGGCGCATGCGCACGAGCAGTGACGATGGCCCGCGCAATCCGCTTGGCGAAACGCTCCTCACCGTACTCGTGGAGCACACGGGCGATCGCGGTCTCATCGACGCGCGCCAGCCAATGCGCCGCCGACTCGCCCTCGCTCGGATCCATCCGCAAGTCGAGCGGTCCCTCCGCGGAGAAGCTGAAGCCACGCTCGGCACGATCGAGCTGAGGCGAGGAGACGCCGAGATCGAGCAGGATGCCACTGAGCGGCATACGCACCCCAAGTCCCGCGAGCACCTCGGCAAGCGAGCCAAAACGCCCCCGTGCCATGCTGAAACGCCGATCAGTCCTCGCAAGGTCTTGCCCAACGCTGGCCGCATCCGGGTCACGATCGAGCCCGATCAGCCGTCCTGCCGCGGCGAGTCGCGAGAGGATGGCGCGGCTATGACCACCTCGACCGAAGGTGCCATCGACATAGAGACCGCTCGGATCCCAGACGAGGGCATGCACACTCTCATCCAGGAGGACCGACCGATGCGCTTGGGTGGATGGCTGATTCAAAGCGTCAACGACCCGAGCCCTGCCGCCACCGCCAACTCACTGATGCGCGTATCGCTCAATGCCGCTTCGGTCCGCGCGTTCCAGGCACCCTCGTCCCAGAGCTCGAATTTCGAACCCTGACCAACGAAGGCGATGCGCTTGTCGAGCGCGGCGAAATCACGCAGATAATGGGGCAGCAGGATTCGACCCTGAGCATCCATCTCGACCTCCTGAGCGTTACCAATGTAGAGGCGTTGGATCGCACGAGCCGTGTTATCGAAGGCGGGAAGGGCCGCAAGCTTGCTCTCGATCAGCTCCCATTCGGGCTCTGGATAGAGCAACAAGCAACGATCACGATCGACTGTGACGACGAGCCGAGAATCACAGGTGCTCTGCAGGCGCTCGCGGTATCTGGCCGGAACCGCCACTCGCCCCTTCGCGTCGAGATTGACAAGGCAGACCCCCCGAAACACGGCCACCCCCGTGGCGACGCGCCAGCGCCGTTGCCCCCCTAATTCCCCACTTTACCCCACCTCATCTTCATCTTAGATGCCTCTTCAGACATCGTCAAGGCAAACACTGGATCAAATGCTCTTTGAGTCAGCGACTTAACGCACCTTAGGGAAGTTACGTATCAATGTCGCCTCCTCCGTGCATATTCAGGACGCTAGACGCTGAAGCTCTAATCCGAGTGAGCCATGGAGAACAATCTAGGGAGACGTCCAGTCCTGAGACCGGGCGCGGGCACGGGCGCCTGAAGGGGATGGGAGCCGGCCTGTAAGCCGGGTTCTGTCGTGGACAGTCATTCATCTAGGACGCGCGTCACCACGCGCCTCGAGCGACCGACCCGGGAGCACGCGCGGGCCACGCGCTGCGGCCAAGGCCGCCTGCCCCCCTATTTGGTCTTGCTCCGGGTGGGGTTTACCCTGCCACTGCTGTTGCCAGCCGCGCGGTGCGCTCTTACCGCACCATTTCACCCTTACCTCCCGTCAGGTCGACGGGGTCGGCGGTATCTTTTCTGTGGCACTTTCCGTGGGCTCGCGCCCCCCAGGCGTTACCTGGCACCCTGCCCTGCGGAGCCCGGACTTTCCTCCCCCGCCGCGTGGCGGCGAGCGCGACTGTCCGGCCGACTCCCAAGACCTGAGTATACGGCAGACTCGCCCGCTGGTCTGCTGCAGATCACCTGCCCAAGCGCTGGTGCCGGCATCAGTCCCCAGCCCCCCGCGGGGCTGTATCCAGGCCCAGCTCGAGCGCGAGGCGATAGAGCGCGTTCTTCTTCGCGCCGGTCAAGCGGGCCGCTAGCGTGACCGCCTGGGCAAGCGGCAAGGACTCGGCCAGGACCCGCAACACCCGCGTCTGCTCGCGACTGTCATCCGGCGTGGCGTCACCATGCCCAGCCACCAGGATGACCAGCTCGCCCAGCCGCTGCTCGGCGGCGGCGGAGAGTTGCTCGGCCAGGTCGATGGGGGATCCGGTCAAAAAGGTCTCGAAGCGCTTGGTCAGCTCGCGCGCGATCACGACGCGCCGCGACGCCCCTAGACAAAGGCCAAGATCGCGCAGTGTCTCGACCACACGTTGACCACTCTCATAGAGGATCAGGGTACCCGGCTCGGCCGCGAGCGCCTCCAGCCAGACACGTCGCTTCGCGGCCGTGCGCGGCGCAAAACCCAAGAACAGAAACCGGTCGGTCGGTAGACCCGCCGCTGCGAGCGCGCAGATGACCGCGCTCGGGCCTGGGATGGGGGACACGACCAAGCCGTGCTCACGGGCCGCGGCGACGAGATTGAAACCAGGGTCGCTGATCAGGGGCGTACCCGCGTTGGAGACCAGCGCGAGATCGCGCCCGGACTCGAGCTCGGCGATGAGTCGCGGCGCGACACTGCGCTCGTTATGATCATGGTAGGCGACGAGTTTCGCCGAGATGCCGAAGTGGGTGAGGAGCCGACGCGTCTGACGCGTATCCTCGGCGGCGATCAGGTCGACATCCGCCAAGACCCTGCGGGCACGATCCGTCATATCGCCGAGATTGCCGATCGGCGTGGCGACTACGTATAGTACCCCTCTGCGTTCTGACACTCCAACCTCCCAAAACTCTGAATCGGAAAGGATCAAGATGAAGCATCGCGCCGCCCGCCCTGCGCTGTCCAATCCGCTGGTGATCGTGAGCCTGCTTGCCGCACTCCTGCTCGGCGGCTGCGCCGGCGACCTCGCGCGGGAGGAGAGCCAGCTGCTCGCGACCGTCGCGGGTGAATCACTCCGCCAGGCCGATGCACTCGCGGCCCAGGGCAAGATCAGCGAGGCCGCCGAGGCCTATCTCGAGATCGCGCGCGGGGCCTCATCACCGGCCCGTGAGCAGCTCCAGCTCAAGGCAGTACGCGCGCACCTCGCGGCCGGCGACACCGCCAGCGCACAGCAGGTCAGCGGCCAGATCGAGCGTCCACGTCTCACCATCGGCCAGCGCGAGCAGCTCCATCTGAGCGAGGCCGAGCTGGCCCTGCTGGACGGGCGTCCCAGCGACGCGATCCGACGTCTGCAATCGATGCAGACACCCATCCTCCCCAAGACCATGAAGGTCCAACGGCTCGCCACCCTGGCCGCGGCGCAGCGCCTCGCCAATGCGCCAAGCGATGCGGCTCGCTCGCTGGCGCAGCTCGACAGACTACTCGATGACGACGAATCACGCTTGCTCAATCAGGTCTCGATCCTCTCCACCCTGAGTCAGGTCAGCCCGGCGACCCTCCGCGAGCTCAGGAATGGTGGGGACACACTCGCGGGCTGGGCCGAGATCGCCTTGATCACCCGCGAGGTCAGTGACGATCCAGCCGAGCTGCAGCGCCGCTTCCTCCAGACCCGCGGTCAGCGCATCGGCCAAATGCACCCGCGGCTGGCACACGCCTATGCCGCGATGCTCACTGGCGGCTATGGGAGCGATGATACGCTGACCGTGATGTTGCCCAGCAGCGGGCGCTTCTCGGCCGCCGCGACCGCTGTGCGCGAAGGGATCGAGGCTGCGCGCACCGCCGACACGAGCGGTCAACCGCCGAGGCTCGTGTTCATCGACAGCAGCAACGCCGCGCGCGTGTTGGCCGGTCATGCACGCGCAGTCGCTGAGGGTGCCGACTATGTGGTCGGTCCTCTGGAGAAGGAATCGGTCGATCGCCTGGCCGCCGGCCCGGCACTCGCCGTGCCAACCCTGGCCCTCAATCGGACGACACGCGACAGCCCCCCGGCGGAGAATCTGTTCCAATTCGCGCTCTCGCCCGAGAACGAGGCCGCGGAGGCAGCCACCAAGGCGTCGGCCATGGGGTTGAAGCGTGCACTCATCCTCTATCCCGAGGGGGCATGGGGCGAACGTCTAGCGAGCGCCTTCCGCGATCGCTGGCAGCGGCTGGGCGGAATCCTCAACGGCCAGTCGACCTACAACCCAACCGCGCGACGTCAGGATAAAACGATCGATATGCTCGTGGGCGACACCGCCGCACAGGTCCTGTTCCTGGTCGCGACCCCGGAGCTGGCCTACCAGACCTACCCCCGCATCCGCCTCAGCGCGCCCTCATTGACCGTCATCTCCACCTCACACGTCTATTCAGGTGTTTTCGATCCGGCGCGCGACGCGGTGCTCGCCGGTCTCTGGTTCGTCGATGTCCCCTGGATGATCGACCAGAGCGGCAGCGGCTCACTGTCGCGGCGGCAACTGAGCGGCGCCTCATTCACGGTCGCCAACCCGCTGGCGCGACTCTACGCCATGGGGATCGACGCCTACCGGATCACGCCGCGATTGACCGGCCTGGCCCGACACCCAGGTGCCTTCTATCCGGGACAGACCGGCGGACTCTCCCTCGACACGCTGGGTCGAGTCCAGCGCCAGCTCGCGCTCGCCCGCTTCACCGAGAGCGCCGTGCAAGAGGTCGCTGAGATCACGACCCAGACCGCCACGACACCGCCCCCGCCATGAGCAAGACGGGAGGCCGGCCACCGGCCGGACCAAGAGTCTCGACACGCGCACTCGGTACCGCCAAGGAGCAGCTCGCCGAGTCATTCCTGTGCCGCCAGGGTCTGCGTCTGGTGGCTCGCAATCATCGCTGCCGTATGGGCGAGATCGATCTGATCATGCGCGATGGCGCCACCCTGGTCTTCATCGAGGTCCGCTATCGCCACAGTGAGCGCTTCGGCACGGCGGCCGCCACGGTCGACCACCGTAAACAGCGGCGACTGACGGCCGCCGCCAATCACTATCTATTGGGTCACCCGACTCTGTTACCCTGTCGTTTCGACGTCGTCGCCATCAGCGGCGAAGATCGTATCGAGTGGATCAAACATGCCTTCACGACCGAGCCCTGATCTCCCAATCCATCCCCATCCGCGATGCCGGCACACCGCCGCGCCAGCTTCCAAGCTTCACGCGCCTGCTCGCACGTGCTTGGCGGCCCCGCTGCTCGCCCTGCTCGCCCTGCTCGCGATCCTCGCGACGAGCGGTTGCACGCCACTGCTCATCGGCGGCGCGGCGGTTGGCGCCGCATCCACGATACACGATCGGCGCAGCCCGGATGCGATCCTCGATGACCAACAGATCGAGCTCATGGCCATGAGCGCCCTCCTGGGCGATCAGGAGCTGCGTGGCGGCACGCGGATCTCGATCACCAGCTACAACCGCACCGCCCTGCTCACCGGTCAGGCCGACACCACCGAGCTGGCGCGGCGCGCGGCCGATCTGGTCAGCCGCCAACCCAAGGTGGCACGCGTCGTCGACGAGGTCGCGGTCGGCCCCCGCGCAAGCCTATCGCGGCAGAGCGAGGACACCTATATCACCGCGCAGGTCAAGGCCGCCCTCCTGGGCATCAAGCTGCCCGAGTTCGATCCGACCCGCGTGAAGGTGGTCACCGAGAGCGGTGTCGTCTATCTCATGGGCCGGCTCAGACCAGAGGAGGCCAATGCGGCCACCGAAAAGGCCCGCTATGTTCCTGGCGTGGCACGGGTGGTGCGGCTGTTCGAGGATTTCCCCTCCCATGGCTGATTGGTCGCCTGGCGTGCGGGCCGAGCTGAAACGGATCGTCGGCGCCGCCAACCTCCTGACCGATCCGGCCGATTGTTGGCCCTACGGTGGCGACAACAGTCGACGCCACGCCTTGCCGTGGGCCGTGGTGAGCGCCAGCTCCGAAGCGCAGATCATCGCACTGACCAAGCTCTGCCGTGACGCCGGCATCCCCTTGACGGCCCGTGGGCGCGGCACCGGTACGACCGGCGCCTGCGTGCCCGAGCGCGGCGGGATCCAGATCTCATTCGAGCGCATGGATCGGATCCTCAAGATCGTGCCGGACGATCGGCTGGCCATCGTCCAGCCGGGCGTGATCAATGAGCAGCTTCAACAAGCGCTCGGCGCCCATGGATTCTTCTGGCCACCGGATCCGACCAGCGCGGCCGGCTGCACCATCGGTGGCAATCTCGCGCACAACTCGGCTGGACCGCGGGCGGTCAAGTACGGAACGCCGCGCGAGAACACGCTCGGCCTGGTCGCCATCGACGGCCGGGGCGAGCGTCTGCGCACCGGCGTGCTGACCACCAAGGGTGTCGTCGGCTATGACCTCACGCGCCTGATCATCGGCTCGGAGGGCACCCTGGCCTTGATCACCGAGGCCACACTCCGCCTGACCCCACGCCCCGAGGCCAAGCAGACACTGCGCGCCGCCTACGCCGACATCCACGCGGCCGCGGCCGCGGTCGCGGCCATCATGGCCCAGCCGATCATTCCCTGCGCACTGGAGATCATGGATGCCGCCGCATTGCACACCGTTCAGGGCTATGCGGGGATCGACCTGCCGGACGGCGTCGGCGCGCTGCTCATGATCGAGGTCGATGGTCCCGCGGCCTGTCTTGCGTCGGCTGCCAACGCGGTCGCCGATGCCGCCCGTGTCACCGGGCTCGTGGAGCTGCGCCTGGCCGCGTCCACCGCCGAGGTCAATGCACTCTGGAAGACCCGCAAGGCGCTCTCCCCGGCCTTGCGCCATATCGCGCCGAAGAAGATCAACGAGGATGTCGTGGTTCCGGTCTCGCGCATGGGTGAGTTGATCGAGGGTCTCCAGCGACTGTCGCGCGAGAGCGGGATCTCGATCGTCAATTTCGGACATGCCGGCAACGGCAACATCCATGTCAACCTACTCATCGACCCAGATGACGCGCGTCAGATGGCCAATGCCGAGCATTGTCTGGATCAGGTGTTCAGTCTGGTCCTCGCGCTCGGCGGCACACTCTCGGGCGAGCACGGCATCGGCCTGGCGAAACGCGACTTCATCGATCGCGAGATCGCCACGCCCGCGCTCGACTTGATGCGTGCCATCAAGACGCAATTCGATCCGGCCGGGATCCTCAATCCCGGCAAGCTCCTCCCGGACCCACCGAGCTGAGGGCCACGAAACGCATCGACAGGTCGAGCGCATTGACATCCTTGGTCAAGGCGCCCACCGAGATGCGATCGACACCGGTCTCGGCGATCGCGCGGATGCCATGCAGCGTGATCCCGCCCGAGGCCTCGAGACTGGCACGGCCGGCATTGAGCGCGACCGCCGCGCGCAGGTCGGCCAGCGAGAAGTTGTCGAGCAGGACCGCGCGGGCGCCGGCCCGCAGTGCGATGGCGAGCTCTTCGAGCGACTCGACCTCGATCTGGATCGACACGCCAGCGCCGAGCGCCGCGGCCGCGGCGAGTGCCGCCGGGATGGATCCGGCGGCCAGGATGTGATTCTCCTTGATCAGGATACCGTCGAAGAGGCCGATGCGCTGATTGTGACAACCGCCACAGGCGATCGCGTATTTCTGCTGAATGCGCAGACCAGGAAGCGTCTTGCGTGTATCCAGCACCATGACCGGCAGATCGGCCACCGCTTCGGCATAGGCCGCGGCACGGGTTGCCGTACCCGAGAGGATCTGCAGATAATTCATTGCGGTGCGCTCGCCGGTCAGGAGCGCGGCCGCCGGGCCACGAATGAGCGCCAGACGCTGGCCAGGCTGGAGACGGTCACCGTCGGCGGCATCCCACTCGATGAGGATGGCGGGATCGAGCAGTCGATAGACCGCCTCGAACCAGGCGCAACCGCAGAGGATCGCCGATTCGCGGGTGATCAGCTCGGCGCGTCCCTGCTGGTGTGGCGGCACAAGCGCCGCGGTGAGATCGCCGCTGCCGACATCCTCGAGCAGGGCCGCCCTGGCATGCGATTCGATCAGCGCGGGATCGGGCAGAGGGGGGCGCGCCCCGCTCGGGGTGGATTCAGACATCGAGATGACTCCGGAGTGGCCGCGCGCTGGCGTGGCTAGGCAAGACGTGATGAGTTGAGATCAATGGGATGATGGTATGCAATGGCATGAGTGGTGTCATCCTCGATTCAAGGGGGCTGACGCGTTGGGGCTGGACGGCGCGCGGGGATGGTCCAAATGAGCCATGATGAAGGCGCGCGCGCCACGGCCTCGAACCCACTCGCAGAGCTCAACGTGACCACCGGGATCGATGACGCCGGCTGGCTGGTCGATGCCCTGCGCCAACCCTCGCCGAACCGGGACGAGCGCCCGCCCGACACCTGGATCGATCTGCTGGTCATCCACAGTATCAGCCTGCCACCGGGTCAATTCACCGGCGATTGGATCGATGACCTCTTTCTGAACCGTCTCGATCCCGCGGCCCACCCCTATTTCGCCGCCATCGCTGGACTGCGAGTCTCCGCCCATCTGCTCATTCGACGCGATGGACGGCTGATCCAATATGTCGCATGCGCCGACCGCGCCTGGCATGCGGGGGTCTCGTCCTTCGCCGGGCGGACAGGCTGCAACGACTTCTCGATCGGGATCGAGCTGGAAGGGACCGACCACACCCCCTACAGCGATGCCCAATATGCGCGTCTGGTCGACTGTACACGTCGGATCATGCAGCACTATCCACATATCGATGAATCGCGGATCGTCGGACATTGCGATATTGCACCAGGGCGCAAGACTGACCCTGGCCCCGCCTTCGACTGGCCAGGTTATCGCGCCTTGCTCCAGGGCAGATGAGCGACGATCACCCCGATGACTGACAATGCCTGGTCGGCCGTTGCCGCCCAAGCCACATCCCAAGCGGCCGATGCGCTGCCGATGCGCTGGTGTGGATGTTTCATCCGTTGGAATCTATACTCGATCGCGATACTTGGATGAGGATGATCGACCCACCAGCTGACGTCAGTGTTGGGTTCATGTCTTCTCGATGACAGCGGGCATACGGGGTATTCAGTGATGAAGATCAAGCAGGTCTACCGGACCGGACTCTTGCTCTTATGCTCGATACCATGGGTCGGGGTCTGCGCACAGCCGACGCTCGTCATGGGCAGTGCCAGTGGCACGCCGGGACAGGTCGTCACCACGGATGTCGGATTCGCGAACCTGGCCGATGCCCCCGGGCCGGTGGTCGGGATGCAATTCAGCATCCAGTACGACCCCGCTCGGCTGGTCTACAACGAGGTCACGGCTGATTCCGCGCTCTCACCCCATGCGGTCAGGACCAACGGCTCGACACCTGGAACACTGCTGATTCTGCTCACCCCACCGATCGAGAACCCGCTCCCGGCCCTCCCGGATGGCGCGCTGCTGAATGTCGAGTGGTCGATCCTGGCCGGCGCGTCCCCGGGTGTCACCGAGCTCGCACTCGCTGAGGTCATCCTCGGCAACCGAGAGGCGACCGCAGTCATCGGCGAGACGACCGCTGGTGGTATCACGATCACGATGCCAACGCCGGTGCCCAC
>RZZN01000159.1 GCA_009929855.1 Gammaproteobacteria bacterium | reverse complement strand
GCAGCACCAGCTGGGCCATGCCGATGATGCCAGTCATGGGGGTGCGGATCTCGTGGCTCATGTTGGCCAGGAACTCGCTCTTCGCACTGTTGGCGGCCTTCAGCGAGCCGGCCAGCTGGTTGACCAAGTGGCTGCGGTGATTGACGATGCTCACCATGACATTGAGCTCGCGCAGCTTGGAGTAGGCCAGATCGGGCATCGGCGGATCGGCATCCGGGGCGGCGGCTCGATCCTGATCTGGCGGATCCGGGGGCTGGCCGGAGGATCCAGGCGTCGATTCGCCCCGACGCTTTGGATCAGTATCTGGATCCCCGGCGCGACCGCGCTCGGCCGCGAGGATGGGGGCCAGGGTGGCTCGGAACTGACGCTCCAGCAGTCCAGCGAAGAATTCACTGGCCAGTGCCCCGGCCAAGATCAACAGGGCCAGCATGTTGAGCGAGTCGTCCATGCGGTCATTGATCGCGGTGAGCAGCTCGCGTGCCGGCTGGACCACGGTGATGTGGCTGGCGCTCGCCCCGCCGATGCCGTTCGCCACCTCGAGGCGATAGATCAGGTAGCCTTGCAGCGTTTGCTCGAAGATCGACAGATCGCCTCTCGGTACATAGAGTTGGAGTCCGGGCGTGTCGATGGGACTGGGCGCCCTGGGCAGGTAATCATCACTCAACTGGGCGAAGAGAGGCGGATTGGAGCTGAGGATGAGCCCCTGGGCATCCCGGTGCTCGACATCCAGTCGATGATCGTTCGGGATCCAGTCAGGAAGTGCGGTGTGCGCATCCGCCCGCAGGGTCGTGGTCATGATGGCAAGCTGATGCATCTCGGATCTCAGCCCCTCGAGCATGGCGGTCTTGAGCTGACCCGAGAGTGTGCCAATGATCAGCAGACCGGGCAGGGTGATCAAGGCCAGGATCAGGCTGAAGGCCAGACCGCGGACCGAGATTCCGGTCGCGGTCGGTCGCTGGCTGTCCGCGGTGGGTCGTCGGGCCGCCGGTCGACGGAGCATCCACAATTGTTTGAGTTGATAGAGACCCAATCCAAGCAGTGTATTGATCACTCCATTGATGGCCTGCTTGGTCGCGATGAACCAGGCATTGGTGGGGTCGGCCGCCAGGAAGACGACATAGAGCAGTGTTTCGAGCCCGATCCCCAGTAGGATCCAATAGCCGAGCGAGGCGAGGACGATCCGGCCGTTGTCGCGCTGCTCGTCCCCGCCGTTGATGTGATCCAGAAAGAGCTTGAGCCAGATCAGCTCGAGGAAGGGGGTTGATGGTGGCCCAAGGATGTCCCCACAGATGCAATGTGACCGCGGCGGCGGCCGCGCCTACCGGCAATGACCACCAGCCGAATGCGAGCAGGGCGAAGACCGCCAGGCTGCCGCCCAGCATGATCTGGATATCGAAAAAGATGGTGACTGGCCAATCGTTGACCAGGGCCGCCAACAAGGCGAGTGCGATCGTCCAACCAACACTGTGGACGATCGGCTGCGGCGAGCGCGCCCATGTCCTGCTGTCGCGTGCTCGATCCTTGTTGCTCAACAGGTGTCTCGCCGTGCCGGGTCTTGGATCATGACCCGTCGGTGCACGCGTCATCGATCAGCCAACGGATCTCTGCCAAGACCTCGGCCAATTCTTCGACGAAGGCCGCCCCCAAGGCGGCATCCGGCGTGGTCTCGAGCGTCGCGGCGAGTGCCTGTAGCCGCTTGGCCCCGAGATTTCCACTCAAGCCTTTGATGGTATGAAAGGTTTGGCGTGCCTGTGGATCCTCCAGGTCGAGCTTGAGCGTCTCGTACATACTCACGAAGCTTGCCAGGATCTGATAGTAGAGCTTGCTGTTGCCGCCCATGAGCATGAGGCCGGCGGCCGCGTCGAGACGTGGCAGCTGGGCGATCTCGGTCGGGAGCACGGCCGGCTCGGCACGATTGGTGGTCGGCCCCTGATCTGCGTTGGCCCTGTCTGGGTGGAGATGTTTGTGAATCATGCTCAAGAGCTCTACGGTGTCGATGGGTTTACTCAGATGCGCGTTCATGCCAGCCGCCCTGGATTTGGCGACGTCCTCCGGGAAGGCGTTGGCCGTCAGGGCGATGATGGGCACCACCGGGTCGAGCGCGCGGATGCGTCCTGTCGTCTCGTAACCGTCCATCCCCGGCATCTGCACATCCATCAGGATCAGATCGAAGTGCGCGTCGCGGAAGCGCGCGAGCGCATGTGGTCCATCCTCGGCGGTCTCGATGAGGAGTCCGCTGTCTTCGAGATAGCCCAAGACGATCTCGCGATTGATTGGATTGTCCTCGACCAGCAGCAGCCGTTTCCCGGCGGTGTTCGCGAGCCGAGGGCAAGGATTGGACGCCGCGGCCTGGTCAAGTCGCGCGCTGGTCTCGATCTTGGCCGCCTCCTCGGCGGTGCATTCGCGCACCGGGATGGTGATCCTGAATGTGCTTCCCTGTCCAGGTTGGCTGCTCAGCTCGATCGTCCCGCCCATCAGATCGACCAGTTGCTTACTGATCATCAGGCCTAGACCGGTGCCGCCATATCGGCGAGTCGTGCTGCTGTCGGCCTGGGAGAAGGCCTGGAACAGCCGCTGCTGGGCTTGCGCGGTGATGCCGATGCCGGTGTCGCGCACCTCCAGCCGCAGACACTCGGCCGTGGGCCGGCGCACGACCAGGCGGACCTCGCCGGTCGCGGTGAACTTCACGGCGTTGCTCAGCAGATTGGTCAGCACCTGGGTGATCCTGAGACTATCCCCGAGATAGCAGCGGCCGAGCTCAGGTGGATAGTCGACGATGAGCTCCAGTCCCTTCTCATGCGCCGCGATGTCCACCAGATGAACGACCTTCTCGATCTGCTGGCGCAGATCGAAGGGCGCGCGCTCGAGCACCAGCTTGCCGGCCTCGATCTTGGAGAAATCGAGGATATCGTTGAGGATACCAAGCAATGACTTGGCCGAGGTCTCGATCTTGCCGATTTGGTTGCGCTGTTGTGCGCTCAGATCGCCGCGCAGCGCCAACTGGGCCATGCCGATGATCCCGGTCATGGGGGTGCGAATCTCATGGCTCATATTCGCCAGGAACTCGCCCTTGGCCGCGTTGGCCGCGTTCGCCTCGGCGGTGCGCGCGGCCTGGCGGCGCAGCTCGGCGATGCGCACGGCGAGCGCGAACGACAGCAACAACATCTCCAGCGTGCTGCCGATCTGCATCGAGTAACGGGTCAGGAAGTTGGTCGGCACCAGTCCGATGTTGCGTGCACCCAGCAGGACCGTTCCCACGAGCAGGATCGTCCAAGCGACCAGGAAGAAGCGCGCCGAGACCCCGCCGCGTCGCAACGCCAGCATCCCGGCGATGACCGCGATCGGCGGAAACAGGATCCCGGAGAGCGATGTTGCGATGGCATGAACCTGTTGGGGCCACCAGGGCGCGCCAATCGCTAGCACACCGAAGGTGGCCGCAGAGACGAGCAGGGCACGGTCGATCCCGGGTGCGTGGCGAGCGGTGTCGAGAAAGGTCCTCGAGAAGAGTGCGCCGAACAGGCCGGTCAGGTTGAAGCCGATCGCCGCGGCCAGGTTGCCCCAGGCCGGCCAATCCGGCCAGAGATGCGCGAAGAATAGCCCGCTCCAGGCGCCCTGGGCGATCGCCATCGAGCTGACGAACAAGACGTACCAGAGATAAGCCGGATCGCGCAACGACAGATAGATGAGTCCGTTGTAGGCGAGCAGGGCCAGGAAGATGCCGAAATAGAGTCCAAGCACGAGTTGTGCGTTGCGGCTCGCGGCGTGGAAGGCCAGCGGTTCCCACAAGGAGGTCCCGAGCGTTGCGCTGCCCCGGGTATCCACGCGCAGATAGAGATCGAGCGGGGTCTCGCCGGGCAGATCGAGCGGAAAGACGAAATGGTGGTGTGGATAGGGACGATCGGCGAATGGACGCAGATCGCCCGCCGCGAAGTCAGCGAGTCGTTGCCCGCTCGCGCGCTCGACCAGATGGACCTGAATCTCGTCGAGGGTTGGAAAGGGGAGCTCCAGGA
>RZZN01000158.1 GCA_009929855.1 Gammaproteobacteria bacterium | reverse complement strand
TGTCATAGAAAAAAACGCTCGAATGATGTTTCAGCGATGCACCGCCCTCAAGTTATTGTTTTTTATCATAACTGAACCCCATGAGATCCGGAAGAGCCATAAAACAGCCAGCGCAAGTGCTCATCACACACTCGTGAATCAATCGCGTAAGCAGTATCGATGACAAAGCCTGCCGTGTCGGACCACACAAGTTTTCCGTGGGACCCTTTGCGCCCAACGACAACTAACGGCTCCTCCGTATTGGCTTCATTATGATAACCCACAATACCATTGGAGCCGTATACAGCGACTTCACCATCTTGTCGCGCATCCGCAGCCAACGCATCACCGTAGATCATGCGTGCGCGCCGCTTCAATGACGTAATGCTCCAATGCTCCGGCACCTCCCCCAACCACTCCACCCCAGAGTCCTTGTAGGCCGGATAGCGCGGAAAACTCATGTGTTGCCCTCCCTGCTCAACCCCGGCAAATCGATGTCATTTGTATGCTCGCGCCGAAGCTCCGGCGACCGGTCGGCCGGCCCCGGAGGTGACGACGCGACGCTGGAGCGTCGCGAACTGCTCCAACGCCGGAGCGTTGGAGCCAGAAGCCGATTAGTGTTCATCTGTGTTCATGTGCAGACGGCATTCCGCCGGCGGCTGAGCTGGCAACGGCGATGACGATCACGAGCGTTGGAGCCAGCAGATGCGGAAACCAGATTGTTATCGCGCAGGTACATCAATCCAGCTCTGCCACGTTGGCCAGCGCGCCATCCAGACGCGGGGGCTCGAAATCGATGTCCCCGGCGTCAGCGGGCATCACGAGCCTATCCACGAGGCTGCGGGTCGCACCGGTCAGCCGCCGGTATTCGGCGATGCTGACCAGGACATGCACGGGCTCGCCCCGGTGTGTGATGATCACCGGGCCGGACTCGGCGGCCTTTCTGGCGCCGCCCGGGTCATGACTGAACGCGCGGCTGGTCATCCTGGTGGTCGTCATCGCGATGCTCCGAAGTGGGTCACGGACGGCGGATCAAAGCTCGTCGCCGGGCAGCGGTGGGACGTCGGGGGATGACGCGAGAAAGCGCTCGAAGGCAGCCCGGTCGGCGCTGGCGGCGCGCCTTTCCAAGGCTCCGACTCGATGTTGGTCTCGGTCAGTTTCGTCATCCCGGGTCTCCGCACCCGGGTCCCCCGCCCGCTCGAGGTCCTCATCGGTCAGGCCCTCGGTGACGCTCGCGAAGAGACGTTTCAGGTCGGTCTCGGGTGCACCGCCCGGAACCTCGATGCGGTGTTGCTCGGGTATCGCTTCGGGTTCGGTCCCTTGCATGGCGGTACTCTCCTCCTGCTTCCTCAGTGCGATGGGATGCCCAGGCACGACGCTATGCCGTCAGCCCCTCGATCCTGGCCTTGATGCGCTCGGTGACCCGAGCGAGATCGGCGTCGATCTCGGCCAGCGGACGGGGCGGCTCGAAGACATAGAAGTGGCGGTTGAAGGGGATCTCGTAGCCGACCTTGGTCTTGTCGTGGTCGATCCAGGCGTCCGGGGCGTGGGGCAGCACCTCGCGGGCGAAGTAGGCCTCCACATCCTCGGCGAGGGGCACGTTCTCGGTGTCGCGCAGCTTGGGGTCCGGCTGGGGCTTGCCCTTCTGTTTGCCCTTCTGGCCGATCACGACCGCGCCGGTCTCATCGCGCAGGGGGCGCTCCACGGTGATGGTGCGGTAACCAAAGTCCTGGGTCCGGAAGATCCGCGAGATCGGCACCACCCGGACCTTGGCGCGGCCGGTCTCGTCTTGGGGCGCGGGCGGCGGGGTGTCGCCGGGCATCAGCACCCGCCGGTCGATCTCCTTGCCGTGGCCGTCGAGCACCAGGGCGAGGCTCGCCTCGGTGCAGTCGCCGAAGAGGCGGGTGACGAGCGCGATCTGCTCCTCGTTCATCTCCTTGCGCTTGCTGCCGAGGCTCTTGCGCATCTTCTGCCAGAAGTGACTGGCATCGATGAGCTGGACCTTGCCCTGGCGGTGCGCGGGCTTGCGGTTGGAGAGGATCCAGACATAGGTCGCGATCCCCGTGTTGTAGAACATGTCCGTGGGCAGGGCGACGATGGCCTCGAGCAGATCGTTCTCCAGCACGTGGCGGCGGATCTCGCTCTCGCCCGAGCCGGCAGCGCCGGTGAAGAGCGGTGAGCCGTTGAGCACGATGCCGATCCGGCTGCCCCCGTCCACCGCCGGGCGCATCTTGGAGAGTAGATGCAGGAGAAAGAGCAGCTATCCGTCCGAGACCCGGGGCAACCCTGGGCCGAAGCGCCCCGCATAGCCCTTCTCGGTGTGCTCCTTGCGCACGATCGGCTCGATCTTCTTCCACTCCACGCCGAAGGGCGGATTGGAGAGCATGTAGTCGAAGAGCTTGCCGAGCAGCCCGTCGGCCGAGAGTGTGTTGCCGAAGACGATGTTGCTGATGTCCTGGCCCTTGATGAGCATGTCCGCCTTGCAGATGGCGTAGGACTCGGCATTGAGCTCCTGACCGAAGAGTGTCAGGCGGGCCTCGGGGTTGAGCTCGGCAACGTACTCCTCGCCGATCGAGATCATGCCGCCGGTCCCGGCCGTCGGATCGTAGAGTGTGCGCACCACGCCTGGGCGGGTCAGGATCGCGTCGTCCTCGATGAAGAGCAGGTTGACCATCAGCCGGATGGCGTCGCGCGGGGTGAAATGCTCGCCAGCGGTCTCATTGGAGATCTCGGCGAAGCGGCGGATCAGCTCCTCGAAGACCAGGCCCATCTGGTGGTTGTCCACCCGGTCCGGATGGAGATCGATGGCCGCGAAGCGCTCGGTGACTTGGTAGAGCAGCCCGGCGCGCTGGAGCCGGTCCACCTGGGTGACGAAGTCGAAGCGCTCGAAGATGTCGCGCACCTCGGGAGAGAAACCGTCGATGTAGCGCTCGAGATTTGCGGCGATGTGGTCCTGATCGCCCATCAGGCGCTTCATGTCGAGCCTGGAGACGTTGTAGAAGCCGCGCTGAGTGATCCTGAGCAGGAATGGCCTGGGGTTGAGCTTGGCCTGGAGGCGCGCGGCATACTCAGCCAGAACCGCATCCTTGGTGTCCGCAAGCACACAGTCCAGGCGTCGCAGCACCGTGAAGATCAGGATCACGCGCCCGTACTCGGACTGCTTGTAGTCCCCTCGCAGCAGATCCGCGACCGACCAGATGAAGGCGGACAGGGCTTGTTGGTTCATGGGTCTCGTGCTCCTAGCTTCGACATGACCAGCGTATCGATCCCTGAAGGCCAAACGCTGCTCGATTGTCAGCCTGAGAGCGTGACCCTGAGCGTGACCCTGAGCGTGACCCTGAGGGTGGCCCTGAGCGTGGCCCTGAGCGTGGCCCTGAGCGTGGCCCTGGGCTGGACTTGACACGAAAAAGGGGTTAGCCGATCAAGCCAACCCCTTGTTTTATTTGGTGCGCCCTGCGCGACTCGAACGCGCGACCACCTGATTAAAAGTCAGATGCTCTACCGACTGAGCTAAGGGCGCCTAAGGCTAAGCATTATAGATCGCCAGACTCCATAATTGAAGGGCAAGGATCCACCACAGCACCATAAAAAAAGAAACGTGGCCGGAGGCCACCAGGGGAGTCGGGGCGTCCTCGCCCCGAGGAAGGATGGGTGCGCGGCTGAGCCTGTGGCAGGGCGTGCATGCGGCGGCCAGTCTGTCCGTCCTGCTGGCGTTCGAAGATCTTCACTCGGGGCCTGGAGGCCCCGACTCCCTTGGGGTCCCGACTCCCTTGGGGCACCGACTCCCTTGGGGTCGGAGGCCTTGGCGCCTTCGGGCCGGAGGCCACCCAGGGGAGTCGGGGCGTCCTCGCCCCGAGGAAGGATGGGTGCGCGGCTGAGCCTGTGGCAGGGCGTGCATGCGGCGGCCAGTCTGTCCATCCTGCTGGCGCTCGAAGATCTTCACTCGGGGCCTGGAGGCCCCGACTCCCTTGGGGTCGGAGGCCTTGGCGCCTTCGGGCCGGAGGCCACCAGGGGAGTCGGGGCGTCCTCGCCCCGAGGAAGGATGGGTGCGCGGCTG
>RZZN01000157.1 GCA_009929855.1 Gammaproteobacteria bacterium | reverse complement strand
CCCTGCACCGCCGCGACGGATCGCGGGCCAGTCTTCTGGGTCGAGTGCGTCGGCGGCAAGGTCGAGCAGCGCAAGCCCGGCTGTGAATCGCGGCTCGGCGACTTCGCCGCGGGCCAGCCGGTTGATGGTTTTCTCGCACATGCCGACGCGCGGGGCGATGCGGGCCAGCGGCGTGCCGGTGCGCGTGCGCAGCCGGCACAGCAGCGCTGCCCAGTCCGGGCGGTACTGATGGGTCATGCCGCCGACACTCCGCCGCCGCTGTGGCTGTCGCATGAGGCGTTGCGCCCGGTACCGCAGCCCATCACAAGGCACAGGGCGCGGGTGTCGATGCCAGACCCGCTCCAGTGCCTGCAGGTGCGGCAGGGTCTGGCCTTGTCACCCGAAAAAGCGGTCTGGGTGGCGTTGCGCCAGCCGACGCGGGCGGGGCCGTCTTCGTCGCCATGAGAGAAGAGGGCGACATCGTCTGGTAGGTCGGCCAAAGCGGCGCGCAGCTCGCCGACGGTTTCGCAGGCGTGGGCGATGGCGCTCATGCCGCATCCTCCACGTTGTTCGGTCCATTCGATCTGGATGCCGTCCACGCGGGCTGCGAAGACGCCCCAGTTCGGGGCGGTGACCTTGCGCGCGGGCTCGATCCAGTCCAGGCGCGGGCGGCGATCCACCCGGATGCGCGGCGCGCCGACGGCGCTGGCGGCGAGCACGCGGCACCCGGCGCGGCGCAGCAGGCCGCAGGCATAGAGCACGCGCCGGGCTTGGCTGACGGCGTTGTAGCGGTATTGCACGGCGAGCATGGCAGCCTCCGATCAGGGCTTGACGGTGCGGTATTCGGTGGTCCCGCCGCGGCGATGCACGGGGTTCTCGCGTCGGCGCCGCTCCACGTGACCGCCGTTGACCAGGGCGGTCATGCGCGTGGCGACCGCGGCGCCGTCGATGGTCTTGCGAAAGCTGCTCGCCCGGATCCGACCGGCAATCTCGACGGTGGTCAGCCACGCGCCGGCCTCGCGCAGCGCTTGCACGATGGCGAAGGACAGGGAGTTGACGGATTGGCCGCGAACCTCGCGCGGCTTGATCTCCGGGTCTTGTGCGCGGGCCAGCGGTCCCCAGCAATACTCGCGCGTGACGCCGTCGGCGCAACGGCGCGCGAGGATGCGTCCGTCGGCGCGGTGGCGGTGCAGCAGGTCGGCAATCGCGCGCGGGGTCGCCTTGGCGCCGACGGCGTCGTGGATGCGGCCCTCGTCGATCCATCCGGCGGCGTCTTTGATGACGTGCAGGATGCGCCCGGTAACGGAGTGCGCCTGCGGCGGTTTGCCGCCGACGCCGGCACGAGACCGCGGCGTATTCGCCCCGGAGCGGGCCTGCGCCTGTGCGCGCTTTGCCTGCCGCGCCCGCTCGGATTTCTCCGGCTCCGGGCGGAATTTCGGCAGGCGCTCCGGCAGCAAAGCCGCGGCGCTGCTTTGCGGCTTGATGCTCGACGCAAGCGCGGAGATGCAAAAGACCTCGCGCGGCTGATAGCGCGCGGTGGTCGGCAGGCGCGGCACCAGCGGCCGAAAGGTCGCCGGGCCCGTGTCGACGGGGCCGTTGCTGAGGTGTTCGCCGGTCAGCATGTTGCCTCCCGCGCCGTTTCGCTCACCATTCGGTCCTCGATCTCGCCGGAAACCCAGCGATGCGCCCTATTCAAATAGCGGAGCGCGGAGGCCAGCGTCTCGGTGTCGACTCCCATCGGTTCGGTGACGAGCAGGTCTTTCAGGGCCTGCTCAAGCGCAGAAACACGGCGCGCTGCCGGCTGGTTGTGTGTTCGATGGCTCATTTATTCCTCCAGTCCGAATCCGCAGTGCTCGCAGCCTTTCGAGACATCTTCAACCTCTGTGCCGCACTGCCTGCAAAACCATGCGCTTTGGCTGTCGCCGTAAGCGTCGACACCTGTCTGGTAGCGGTCAGCGACTGCTGTTGATTCGAGCCAGAGCGTGTCTTCGCCAATGCTTTCAACGGTTCTCGGAGGCGTCATTGCCGCGCCTCGTCTCGGATCGCAGCGCGCTTGGTCATTGCGGCAACCATCGCAAGGCCTGCCCAAGCCCCGAGGTCCGAATCAAGTCGGTCGAGCTGCTCGACCGTCAGCGCGTCGAGGTCGTCGCGCGACATGGCCGCCAGCGCCCGCCGCAGGTTGTCGACTGCAATGGGGTCGCTCATCGCTGCCACTCCTCGCGCATCCAAGGGGCCAGGCGCGCGGTTTGGCGGGCGGCGATGATCCTCCGACGGCGCCGAAGGGTGACCAGGCGCGGAACGGCCCAGTCGGCGGCAGCGCACAAAAGCGCAAAGGTCAGGCTCAAGGCGGCGATAACGAGGATGGTCATGGCGGCTACTCCCCGAGTGCAGCGGCAAGATTGGTCAGGCAGGGGCCGACATCGCCCATCAAGTCGCCGAGGCGGTCGGTGTTGGCGCCGACGGCGTGTCCGGTGGCGACGCATCCGACCAGCATGGGCATCAATCCGGTCTGCTCGACAAGCCCGGCCATGGCAACGACGGTGGTGCAGCTGGTGTTGTCCAGCCGCGGGTCGCTCTCGCACGCCGGCAAGATGGCCTGGATCCGGTCGAACGCGTCGCCGAGCAGGTCGCCGACGGTGGCGCAGCGCTGGGCCGGCGTGGTCTCGGCGGCGGAGGCAAAACAGGAAGCCGCGGCGAGCACGACGGCGATGGTGGAGGCGATCGGTCTGGCGGTCATGGCGGTGTCCTTTTTGGGGTTTCGCCGGTCGGCCCGGCTTGAGGTAAGATTAGGCCCGCCTAACATCGAAGTCAAGCAAAAAATTAGGCACGACGAATCGCGCCTAAAACGAGTCTCAGCGTGCCTTGCGCCTGGCCAGTAGCTCGGCCAGCAGCTCGTCGTTACGCTGTTGCGTCTCCGAAAGAGAGCGCATCAGGTCGGTTTGCTGGCTTGGGGTGAGGCTGTCGAAGTAACCTAGAAGGGCTTCGTGCTTCGGGGTGAGGTTGTACGCAGCCGCTTGATCCTGAATCCCTTCGTCCATGTCTCCCTTTCCGTGGAGCAACCACGCCATGCGGATCTTGAGGGCTTCGCACGCCGCAAAGGCGTGTTCTGCGCTCAGCTTCTTGATCTGATTGCTTCTCCAGTCTGACATCGTTGCTGCGCTGATGCCGATCAAGCGCGCCAGATCCGCCGGCGAGATGTCGCGCCGGATCCGCGCAAGCTCGAGTCGGTCGTTCCATGTCGCCATAAGGCTATCCTAACTCGATGCAGGTTAGGGCGGGCTTAAGCCTGGTTGACGAGAGCGTTAGTTACGCCTAACCTTGCTGCATCATGAGCGACGCAAATCACATCATCGACGCGCTGGGCGGAACGAAGGCCGTCGCAGACTTGTTCAGGATTAAGCCTCCGTCAGTGTCAGAGTGGAGAAAAAAAGGCATCCCGTCCGCCCGGATGGATTACATCAAATTGGCGTATCCGAATTTATTTCGCCCCGGAAACGACGTTGACCGGGCCGCGTAGCCGTGGGCAAACAAGCCCTTCAAGTCCCCGCGCCGTCGCCGCGCGACCCATCAACCCCGACCAGGTCGGGCGCGGTGGCTCGGATCCCCGCGGCGACGGCGCACCCGATGTCCTCCTCCGGCGCGCACCCAGCGCGCTTTAACCCGAGCGGCCTCTTCCCCGGCGACCGCTCGGGTTTTTCTTTTTCCGGGGCCGCTGCGCAGGTGCGCAGGGAGGCAGCCATGTACGACCCGACGACGATCGAACGCAACCTGCACGTCGAGGAGATCAAGGTCCGGCTCAAACCGGGCGATGCGGAGCTGGTCCGCGCGCTGGCGCTCAAGCTCGACATCCCGGTGGCGGTGCTGATGCGCCGCCTGGTGCTGCACAGCCTGGAGAGCCGGGAGCTGTCGGCGAGTCTGCGCGCGCCCGGCTGGAACGGAAGGGCCCACTAGGGCCCGCAGAACACGACGGCAGGAGGGGATGATGGTCGATTTGACCGAAGAGCACCGAGACGGGGCCGCAGAGCCCCGCACAGGCCCTGAGCGGGTATTGACCCTGACGATTGACCCGGTTGCCGCCGCACACCTGCGGGTGTTGGCGGCACGCGAGGGG
>RZZN01000156.1 GCA_009929855.1 Gammaproteobacteria bacterium | reverse complement strand
ACACTTTTGGTGAATTGAAATATTTCACTTTTTTAGGAGAATCCTTAAAATGTATTGTTTTCATTTTCATTGGAAACACCTTCGACACGCCCGGCATACCGGATGACCTGGTGAGTATATCCGCTCTTTAGCGTATAACGCTGAAATCTCAGGCTGATAATGATTTCGGAAATTAGGGATCTTATTCCCGTATTTATCACGCTTATACTTCCAGTTCTTCAAATGGAACCGTTCCAACGTATCCTTACTAAAGCCCTTAGCCATTGGGTTCGGTTCAAGGACAAAAGCTTCATGCGGTTGAAGTCCCGGCTTTAACATATGATGTAACGGACACCTAATATTCTTTAATGCCGTTTTCAAGTCCTTATCAGCGTATACCGCAACAAGTCCTTGCTTAGCCATTTCTTGCCCCCGCTACAGCAGCCGCAGTCATTGCCGCAACTTCTTTCATCATCGCTTCGGTCTTACCTTTACTCGATTGCGCTCGTCGCTGTTTTCGGGTCGCTTCATGTTTAATTATATGAGCCTTGTATTCCGGCGTCTGTTTAAACGCTTCAATCTGTGCCTCGGTGCGTGGCGCTGTGAATAACTGGACGCCTGCTTTCTTCCAGCGAATCATTGTGCGCCGTGCGTTGTCCGGGTGAAGTGGTCCGACCCGCTTATTGATTGCTGTGTATAACATCACGTTTTTATGGTCGCTTGTTTCACGAAACGGAATCTGATGTGGGTTAGCAACTGACGCTAACTTATCAATCTTTTCCAGTTCGTCGGAATAACTTTCCGTACTGTCCATCATACCTGGCATCACCTGTGCAGAGGCGTTTGCCGCATTTAATAGCTCAACTAATTCTTTTTTACTTAACTTACTAAAATCTTGTTCGCTCATAGCTCCTCCGTAGAGTTAGGGTAGGGGTGAGAGCCTAAGCCCCCACCCCAATTAAAACTAGGTGTCTTCATTAAATTGCATTTCAACACCATGCTTGTTGCGAAGAATTGCCTCGCCCCAATACCCGGTGCCTGTTACACGATCGCCAACTTCGACGATTTCACGGTCTACTTCAATTTGAATGCCACGTTTTTCAACGTATTTAATGGCGTCCCGTGAGAAGGCGCATCCTGATGCATTGTTCGACGTGGTTGTGATATTGGTTGATGTATAAACATCGAAGCCCAATACTCGACCACTCCACCCATTACGAGCCACATCTTCACCAACAGAACCAACACCATGCGATTGGATACCGTTTGTCTGGTCCAACTGCAACAGTGTAATCAATCCAGCTGTACCCCAATATTGACCAGGAGTTAAAACTAGATTGAATGGGAATGTCGCTTGTCCTTGTCGAAGATTCTTATAAGCCGCATACAAATCAGCAGCAACAATATCTTCATTCGCAGAACCGAGGTTAGGCGTAAAGGAAGCGAACAAAGCCGCCAAATCAGCTTCACGGCGAACCACTAAACACTGTCCAATCAACTGACCTGCCGCAACAGCCAAGTCACTAACTGAACCCATTTGTGCTAAGTCCTTAAGCAGAACAGTCGCACCATGAGCGCCAACCGTTGCTGCACTAGGTGATGTTTCGTCGCTTCCACCTGCATCCAACGCTTGATTAGCAAGGCTGTCATCTGTTTCCGCAGTTAAGCGGGTGATGAACGGAGTTTGGTGTACGATGCCAGGGCCGCCGAATTGCACATTGCGAACCAAAGGACGGATAATATCACCGTCATCCAATTCCAATAAAGCCGCTTCGATAATCGTTGGGATTAACTCTGCTACTGTCGTAGTCGTTGTTTCACTAGCCATCTTGAACCTCCTAGCTCAAAGCCTAGAGCAATCCTGCCCCCGCGTGTTTGAGCTTAATTTTTTGCTTTATTTCTTGTACTAACTTTCTATCTCCCACCGCCATAGCGTTTTGTAACAGTTGCCCGAGATTCTCCTGCGTCGTTTGTGCTGTACCTCCTCCCGACGCTGTTCCGGCTCCTGTTGTTTGTCCTCCCTTAACCAAGTAAGGTCTGTCCCTTAAAAACTGCTCAACCCCTTTTTCAATCGGTAAATCAGTGTCCATGCCATTAGCATCTTTGCCGCTGATTGTGATTGTACCGTCCTCGTTATATTTAGATTGCGCGCGTAATAACTGGGCGGCTTCGGGGTACGCGTTACTTTTAAGGATTGCTTGATTCAACGCGTTGTTTACCCGTTCGGTCTGCACCTCGCTTCGGGTCTTATCGAGCATTGACTTATACTCATTCTCTTTCTGTTCCCACGAGCTTTTGAGTTTGTCATACTCCTGCTTCTTTTCCAAATCCATTTGCTTCAACTGCTCTTGCTGCTTTTCGTAGTCAGACGCTTTCCTTCGCAAATCTTCGTAGTCAGCAAACTTAGCACGGTCACGATTTAACCGCTCCTGAACTATGCGGTCAACTTCTGCCTGTGAAAATTTCTGTTCTGCCGTTTCCGTCTTTTGCGGTTCCGTTTGCGTCTGTTGCGGTTCCGTTTGCGTCTGTTGCGCTGTTGGTTCTGGCATTTCTAAACCCCCATTTTTGCCGGCTGGTTGCCGTTAGGATTAAATAGTCCTGGCAGTCTGCTCCGTAATGTAGCGCCTGCCCCGGATTGTGATTCGTTGGTTTCTACTTCCTTTTCCATCTTATCTAATTCCTCGTCGTCGATACGCGGAAACTTCTTCTTTATCAATTCGCGTTTCATTGTCAGATTAAACGTCTTACCTAACTCCATCTTTAAAAGCCGTTCCGCTTCGTCTAAATCTTCGTTCAAATCCTTCACGTTATAATCGCGCGGATACGAAACCATCCCGTCAAAGTCAGCTTGTCCTTCCCACTTCGCAAAGACACGCCATAATCGTTGCTCGAAATCTTCCATGTTCCCGGCTTTCTTACTCAACGCAGAATTTGTTTCATGGAAGTCAAATGCTTTACTGATTCCAGATTGGGTCTGTACTTCCTCGCCCTTTGCAGCGCTTCCACCTGTCAACTTAGCAAGCTGGAATATCTTATGAATCTGCCTGTCAATCTGGTCCATTAAGATTCGTGCGTTTTCGCCGGGCGGGCTGACATAAGAAGGTGTTGCCATCCCTTCCGGATATAACAAAGCCTTACTCGTACCAACAGAAACCTCATCATAATCCGAAGCCTTACCCTGTACCGCAAGGAACGCAAAGGTCTGGTTCCTGATAATTTCGTTCAACTCAGAGCAGCGGTTATAAATATCCCTGGCTATAAAGGCAATATCCGCAATCTCACTTATCCCCAAAAAGGCACGTTGCTTCTTCGACTGCTTATTATAAACGCACTCAATCGGCACAACGCCTAAGCCATGCACCCCTTCGTCCATCAATTCATAATCAGCGCCGAATAAATACCATTCGTTCCGTGTCCATAACCTGTATTGAACAACGTTGATATTGTCCTTCTTATAATTCTCAAAGTCTACCGCCCCGGACCGCCACTCACGCAATAGAACCCAATGCGCGCGCCCGAACTCGTCAAGTGACCAGTTAATCACGTCGTAAGGTGCAAAGATTGTGAAGTACGGGAACATCCCGCTATCAATCTGTTGTGCTAACGATACAGGCGCTTGCTGTGATTGAAGAATTTTGTGATAGAAAACATGCGGTTTATCGCAGACAACAAAACAATGCCCGTAAATCTGAGCGTACTCGGCAACTTCTTTTCGGAACTCGACAATACTAGAACCACGCCTATCAACGTCGTCCATGCGTTCGGTTACCGGAATTTCAATATTAGCAAAGTCCGTAATAATAGGCGCAGAGAAAAGATGGTTTGTGTAGATGTCAATCACCGGGGCGCAGAAGTTGTAATAATAACTCATGCGGATCCGGTCAATATAATCTTCGCTTCGTTCTTTTTTGTGTCTGAATAAATTGGATAGAGTTGTTGCTTCCAGCTTTTTACCGTTAACTTTAACGGAATCTATAATCCCGCTATTACGATTCTGGAATACTTCCGCTTGCGTGTAGTCAATACCACCCTCATAAGCGTTAAGCGTAAAGCTCCAAAAGTTAAGGTACTTTGAATAAATAGGATGCGGATTCTCTACGAGGTTTTTTATATTTGGCATCAGATGCGGAGTCCCGTGGTGATGGA
>RZZN01000155.1 GCA_009929855.1 Gammaproteobacteria bacterium | reverse complement strand
CTCCAGGGCAAAGCGGATCGGTTGCGGGGCACCGCGAAAGGTCAGCGCCAACCGCGCCCAGCGCACCAGGGTGCGGGTGGAGAGCGTGATGGTGAGTTGGGCCGTGCTTTCGCCCTCGCCCACGAACAGCCGTCGCACCTCATTAGCCACGGCGATGAGCTTCTCGCCGACCTCCGGCGGCAGGCTCGGCACCGCGCCGGCCAGCACCCCCAGTTCCACCTCGGGTTCCAGATAGCCGACCGGCAACACCCGGAAGCGGTCGAGGAAGGCCAGGTTCTGGCGCAGCACGCCTACCGAGGCTTGAGGGTAAGACCCTGTCGCTCGACCGCGCCTTCGACTTTGCCCTGGAAACGGCCGGGCTGGCCCTCTGGCCGCTCGGGGTGCTCACGGTCGTGCTGGGCGTGGCCGTTGCCCGGCTGACGTTGCAGCTGCTCACGCCACTGGCGCTCCTGGTCCGGGATCTGGAGACGCCGGTCGAGACGCCCTTGCCGCCACCGCCGGCCACCAGCCCAGCCGAAGTGCATCAGCTGTGGAGCGCCCTGGTGGCCATGCGCGCCCGGCTGGCGGCGCATCACCGGCACCTGGAAGCCCGGGTGGCCGCACGCACCGAGGAACTCAGTCAGGCGCTGGAGGCCGCTGAACAGGCCAACCGCGCCAAGACGCTGTTTCTGGCCAACGTCAGCCATGAGCTGCGCACACCGCTCCAGGCCATCCTGCTGCAGGCCAGGCTCCTGGAGCCGCCGGGGGCGACGACAGGGCGTGAGCCGCTGGCCGTCATCCGCCATGCCTCCCACCAGCTGCTTGGTCTGATCGAGCAGTTGCTGACCCTGACCAGGGCCGAAGCCGGACATCCGCTGGAGGTCAACTATCAGCAGGTGGAGCTCGGTGGCTGGATCGAGCAGGTCGTCGACACCGTGCGCCCCACACTCGCCCCCGGCAACCGGCTCGTCCTGCACCGTCCCGCCACTGAGTGCCGTGTGATCAGCGACCAGGGACGCCTGACCCAGGTGCTCTACAACCTGATCGGCAATGCCGACAAGTTCACCGCCGGCGGCCTGATCGAGGTGCGCCTGACGGCCGGGGATGGGGCGGCGCCGATTCAGATCACGGTGACCGATTGCGGCATCGGCATCCCGGCGGCGGATCTGGAGCAGATCTTCGAGCCGTTCTATCAGGGCGCCCGTGGCCTGACCGGGCGGGTGTCCTCGGGGATTGGGCTGGGACTCTGGCTCAGCCGCTGCTTCATGGAAGCGCTCGGCGGCCGGCTCAGCGTGACCAGTCAGCCCGGCGCCGGCAGTTGCTTTCAGCTCACGCTGCCGCGCCGGCCCGCGCCGACGTCGGAGCGGTGGCTCCCGGAAGCATCGGCTCCGTCTGCTATAGCGAACGCGGCCATTCCCGACTGGATGCGGGGTCGACGCCTGCTGTTGGCCGAGGACGAAGACGCCATCCGCCTGCCGCTGGTAGCGCTGCTGCGCGACGCCGGTTTCAGCGTCGAGGCCTGCATCGACGGCACCGCCGCCCGGACCTTGCTGGAACCGAGCCCCGAGGACTATGCCGCCGTCATCCTCGATCACCGCCTCCCCGGCTGTCAGGGGCTGGAGCTCCTGCGGCAGCTGCGGGCACGCGGTCATCACCGCCTCCCGGTCGTGATTCTGACCGGCGACGACCGCGCCCCGTTGCAGACGGCGATCCGGCAGTTGCACGCCCGCCTGATCGTCAAGCCCGTCTTACCCGAGGATCTGATCACGGTGCTCGTGACCCTGATCGATCCGCCCCGCCCGCTGGATTCGCCTGCACAGGAGACCTGATGATGAAACCCTGGTGCCTGACCTCCCTGGCCTTGCTGGCCACACCGACCCTGGCCGAGGAGACGCTGCAGGCGCTGTTTGGCTCCGAACAGAGCGTGACGATCGCCACTGGCCGCGCGCACGCCTCTCGCACCGCCCCGGCGGTGGCCACCGTGATCACCGCCGAGGACATCCGCCGGGGCGGCTTTCGCTCCGTCGTCGAGGCGTTGCGTCTGGTGCCGGGCTTTCATCAGGGCCTAACCAGTGACTATGGGGCCAATCTGGCCGTCCGCGGCTTCTCCAGCCTGGGATCCGGCAATCTGCTGGTCCTGCTCGATGGTGTGGCGCAAACCGACTGGATCTTTGGCCACCCGTTGAGCGTGCTGGGGACGATCCCGCTGGAGGTGATCGAGCGCCTGGAAGTCACCCGGGGGCCGGGATCCTCGGTGTTTGGCGCTGATGCCTTTTCCGGGGTGATCAATGTCATCACCCGGGATCGGGTCGAACAGGGTCAGCTCACCCTCGGCGGCGGCTCGGACGCCACGGCCGAAGCACGACTGCTGGTCGGAGACGCCACCGAGGATCGCGCCCTGGTGCTCAGTGCGCAGGCGTCCACCAGCGCCGGTCATCGCCCCACGATCGGGCGCGATCAATTGTCCGTGATCGATGCCGGGCTGGGAACGGCCTTCTCGGGGGCGCCCAGTGCCGTGGAGACCGATCAGCGTGATCTGGGCGTGCTCCTCAAGGGGCAGTTGGGCGCGACCCGCGCTCTGGCGCGTCTGTCGCGCACCCACGAAGCGCTCGGGGCCGGGGTGCTCGGGGTCATCGATCCCACGGGCCTGCGTACCCGTGAGACCGTGGAGGGGCATCTGGCGCACACGCTGCAATTCAATCCGCGGTTCGGGATGACGCTGCGCCTGGAGGGCGCCCAAACGCGCCTGACCCTGGCCGAGGCCACCTGGTTGCCGGATTCGGCGCTGGTGCCCGAGGGTGTGCGTTTCGACTCCGGCGCCGAACAGGAGACCTGGCGGCTGCGCGCCGACGGGCGCTATGCCGCCAGCCCGCAGCACTTCATCAGCGCCGGTCTGGCCTACGAGCAGCTGCACTATCGGCTCGACGCCCTGGAGTGGCTCGGGCTCACGGATCTGGAAACCCGCGCCCGAAGCGGGCTGGGGACCGGGACGACAGTTGGACTGGGCACGGGACTCGGCGCCCTGGTCACGGCGCTGTCGGCGGCGACGACGCCCACCGAAACGTCGGGGCGGCGGCACTTGTACTCGGCCTATGTCCAGGATGAATGGTGGCCGGCGCCCAAATGGGCGCTGACCTGGGGCGTGCGCCTGGATGACTACACCGGGATCGATCAACAGATCAGCCCGCGCGCGGTCCTGGTCTGGACCCCCGAGCCGGAGTGGACGCTCAAAGCCCTCTATGGCGAGGGCTTCCGGGTGCCGACCGTGCTCGAAACCCAGGGCGGGCTGCTGCCCACCTATCAGGCCAACAGCGAACTCCAGGCCGAACGTCTGCGCACCGTTGAGCTGGCGGTGGAGTTTCAGCCGCGTCCGGCCCTGTCACTGGGACTGAATGTCTTTCGCCATGAGACGGTCGATCAGATCCGGTTGCAGAATCGCGGACTCTATGCCGAGCCGGAAAACGTCGGGCGTCAGGTCGGTGAGGGCTTCGAGGTTGAGTGGCGTTGGACCCTGTCGCGCCGCTGGCTGTGGCGCGGCTGGTATGCCTATCAGTCCAACGTCGATGAGACCACCGGGGCCGATGCCGGCTATAGCCCGCATCACCGCCTCTATGCTTCGCTGCAATCGCAGTGGGGGCGTACCTTCGTCAACCAGCAGGGGTTGTATGTCGGCGACCGGGCGCGGGTGGCGGAGGATGCACGCGCCGAGGCGCCCGAGTACGGCCAGCTCGATCTGCTTGTCCGCCATGAACTGACGCCGCAGCTGTCGCTGCAATTCGATGTGCGCAATCTGCTCAATTCCAATCTGCTGGAGGCCTCCCCCGGCACCTCCCTGCCCCAGGATCTGCCGCTGGCCGGGCGGCTGTATTACGCCGCGCTCGAACTGCGTTTTTAGCGCCCGGTCTTTCACTGTGATGAGGAGTCTCACGCGATGCTTGAGCGTCTTTTGGTCGCGATCATGCTTTGGAGTCTGGGCCTTGGCGGCGCGGTCCAGGCCGCCCCGTCGATTCGTCTGATCAGTGCCTCCTCGGCGTCCGCTGTCTCCAGGACTGAGGCGGGAGGGGCCTTCTTGCGCGGCACCCTGTGGGAGACGGTGGCGGCGCGCCACGGACTCGATCCGCACTGGCTCTATGGGGTGGCGCTCCAGGAGAGCCGCCGTCGCGCC
>RZZN01000071.1 GCA_009929855.1 Gammaproteobacteria bacterium | reverse complement strand
GTGTTGAGCAACGGAAATGGGCTAAAAGCCATGGTCGCAATTCGGTCAGCAGCACGGGGGGACGGCGATTTTTTAGGGTTTTCTTTCAGGCACTACTTATTATCAGGGGGTGTCCGCAAGATAAGGCCAGGGCACATGATCACGTTGACGGCAGGTCTCGATGACACTGGCTAGGCATGGTGGTAAGGTCTTGTTTTAGTAGAAAACCGGCGAGGTCGGCATCGCACACGAGGCACTCCGTCTTGTCTTCGTGCACCAGTGTGGTCCAGCGCTTGTTGGCGGGCCGGTTCTGGTAGAAGCCGATTGGGTTCAACACCCCATCAATGCACCGCCGCCCAATCCTTCCCAACCTTCACCTCAGCCTCGCCCACCACCGTCTCACCCTCGGGAAACACCGCCAAAAACCCTTCCCGCATCGCCCGACACAAGGACTCACTGGCGGCCTCGGCATCGTCCGGCGCCGCGTCCAGGCCGGATAAGGCCTCCGGCAGCCGTCCCAACCCATACATTAAGATACACAGCCGTCCAATCTAAGATACACTGACCACGCCTTTCACTTTCTCAGGGATGCGTATTCCGGCGAAAGTGGACACCCGGTCCGAAGGAAAGCGGCCAGTGGTTCTGATTCAATCCGGCCAGTCAGTCCGGCGGAAAGCGACCGGTGATTCTGGTCAAAGCGGCCAGTCCCCGGTGGCCCCCGCGACACGGGATGGGTGTACTTACGCGCGTGTGGGGTCGTCTGTCAACTGAACGCTGTGTTTGCGCATCGAATCCCCGGTCAAATTGATCTTGTAGGCACAGTGCACGAGGCGGTCGAGGATCGCGTCGGCGAGGGTCGGATCGCCGATGGCGTCATGCCAATGGGCGACGGGCAGCTGGCTGGTGACCAGCGTGGCGCGGGTCTTGAAGCGATCGTCGAGGATTTCGAGCAAGTCGCGTCGCTGCTCGTCGTTCAATGGGGCCAGTCCCCAGTCATCCAGCACCAGCAGCTCGGTGCGCGCCAGCTCGGTGAGCAGCTTGGTGTCACGGCCCTCGACGCGGGTCATGGCCAGATCCTGCAGCAGGCGGGGCAGGCGCAGGTAGCGTACGGTGAAGCCGTCGCGGCAGGCCTTGTTGGCCAGTGCACAGGCGATCCAGGTTTTGCCGACGCCGGTCGGTCCGGTGATGATGACGTTGAGGTGCTCGCGGATCCACTGACTCCCTGCCAGGCGGCTCATCAGGGCCTTGTCGAGGCCGCGGTGCACCCGGTAGTCGAGGTCTTCAATGGCGGCCGACTCACGCAGCTTGGCCTGCTTCAGACGGATCTGCAAGCGACGATTCTCACGGGTGCTGAGCTCGCGATCGAGCAGCAGGCCGAGGCGCTCCTCGAAGCTCAAGGTCTGAATCTCCGGCATGTCGAGTTGTTCCTGCAGGGCCTTGAGCATGCCGTTAAGACACAGTTGTACAAGGGTGTCGAGGGTGGGATGAAGCATCATGGTGTGGTCCTCTCCGGGGGATGTGCGACCCCGTCACGCGACGGGGTCAGCGTGACGGTTAATGGTCGTACTCGGCGCCGCGCAGGTTGGCGTGATCCGGCGGCAGACTCGACGCCTCCAGGGTGGGTAAGGGCCGCTGATCAAGCCCTTTCTCCAGGATCATGGCGAGGCTTTTGTAGCTGACGGTGCCGAGCGTCAGCGCGCGTGTGCAGGCCGCTTCCAGATGGGCTTCGCTGTCGGACGTGCTCAGGCGGAGCACCCCAAAACAGGTGTTGAAGGCCTGTTGCGGATGGCGCCGTGCGCCGAGCAGCTGCGCGGTGACGGCGGCGGTGGCGGGGCCGATGGTGTGCGCCCAACGCAGCAGGCGCTCCGGCAGGTGGCTGGTCACCGTGGTGTAGCCACCCCGACGGGGGCTGCGGACATGGCTGGCGACCCGCTGGCCCTGATGCAGCACCTCCACCGTGGTGGCGCTCAGGCGCACGTCGACTTGGCGTTTCACCAAGGGGTACGGCACCGAGTAGAAGTGTCCGTCGACCTCGATGTGCAGGTTCGGCGCCACTCGGGCCTGGCGCCATTCGGCGTCGTCATAGGGGGTGGTCGGCAGCGGGCGCAGCGCCGGGCGATCGAGCGCCTCGAATTGGCTCAGGCGCGAGCCGTCGAGCTTCTTGAAGGGCGGGTATTGAGCACCTGCAGGTGCGCCGCAATGGCCCCATTGAGCTCGGCGAGCGAGAAGAATTCCTGGTGACGGAGGCGCGCCAGGATCCAGCGCTCGACCAACAACACCCCGGCCTCGGCTTTGGCCTTGTCGCGTGGCTTGCGCACGCGGGCGGGGATCACCGCCACCCCATAATGGGTGGCGAAATCCTGATACGTCGGATTCAGATCCGGCTCATAACGGTGCGCCTTGCTGACCGCGCTCTTCAGATTGTCGGGGACGATGATCTCCGGGCAACCCCCGAGAAAGGCCAGGGTGCGCACCTGCGCGCCGATCCAGTCGGGCAGGGTCTGCGTCCAGGTCGCCTCGGCGTAGGTGTCGCTGGAGGCCCCGAGCACCGCCACAAAGATCTGCGCCGTGCGCAGCTCGCCGCTGCCGGGGTCGATCACCGCCGCCGTCTGCCCGGCGTCGTCGACAAAGAGCTTTTCCCCAGCGCGGTGGCTCTGGCGCATGACCACATCCACCCGACCCTTCCAGACGCTGTAGCGGGCGCAGACTTGGCTGTAGGAGTAGCCCTCGGGATGGCGCTCCCGATACTCCTGCCACAGCAGGAACAGGGTCACGCCCTTGCGCCGCAACTCCCGATGAACGACCTCAAAATCCGGCTCAACCAGCCCCCGCTCGGCGGGGCGCCCGCCCGGCTTGAACAGCCGCCGCTCCAACTCGCCCGCACTCAGACCCTCTGGTAGCGGCCACGACAGCCCGGCGGCCTCGGCGCGCTCCAAGTACTCCGACACCGTTGTTCGCCCGATCCCGAGCACCCGGGCAATCTCCCGCGCCGACCGCCCGGCACCCCACTTCAACCGCAACACCTCTTCGACTTTTCGCATGGATAACCTCTCTCGTGGCATCTGAGCACCTCCCAAAAAAAGGAGGCACACTACGCAGGGTTATCCCGTGTGGCGAGGCCACCGGACAAGGTGGCCGGATCCTCCGGAATGGGTGGCCGCTTTGCGCCGGAATCGGTGGCCGGTTTGAACCAGAATGGGTGGCCGATTTCAATCAGAATGGGTGGCCGGATTGGGCCGGAATACGCACGCGCGGCAATCTTGTGAGTCTCGATGATGGCGGAGCCGCAGTCTTCGGTGACAGCGTTCAGCCAAGGCACTCAGCGCGCCGAGCACCCAACACATTGGAGATGCTCCATGCATAGCCTCGAGGCGCGGTCCGGGATGGTTGTCTTGATGTTCTTGCCCCTGGCTGTCCTGGGGCAGTTGGGCCTGCGGCCGGCCACGCCTGGCCGCGGCCTCAGTCCGCGTGATACAGCCCCGCCATCTTCGCCGTCTGCACCGCCAGGACATGGCGCAGCTCCGCCGGGGCCAGGACCTCCAGGTTCGGTCCGGCGCCGAGCAGCCAGCGCAGCAATTGACCGGTGGACGGAACCCGAGCGCTGATGCGCAGGCTGAATGCCGAGTCCTCCGGTTCGTCCTCGATCCGCTGGTCTTCGCTCAGCGGGCAGGCGCTGAGCAGCGTCGCCAAGTAGCCGCGCACGCGGATCTCCAGGTCGATCATGTCTCCCTGGCCGAAGTCGGCCTTGCCCTCGGCGATGGCCTGGTCCAGATCGAAGCCTGCAACGGCCCGCGCCGGTGTGCCCGCGAGGGCCTGGACGCGGATCATCCGGTGCAGGGCATAGAGGCGCAGGGGCTCCTCCTCGTCGTTCTTGAGTGCGAAGAGGTAGGGAATCGGTCCGCGCTGGACCAGGGCTTGCGGGTGGATCAGCACGTCCCCGCGCTCACCCTCGGCATTTTCGTAGAGCACCTGCAGCGCCGAGCGCTGCGCGAGCGCGGTGATGACCGCCTGCAGCACGTCGGGATAAATCTCCACGGGCTGCAGGCGCAGGGTGTCCGGGACCATGCGCAGGCGTTGCTCATCGAGCAGCGGGCCGTCGACCTCGCTCAGCAACCGCTGCCAGAGCCGGTCCAGCCGGCGCTTGGGCAGCGCCTCGGCGATCAGGTCGCGCACCTGTTGCAGGGTGTATTGCCAGATCAGCGGGTCGTCGTCCGCCACCTCGCCGCGACGCCGATAGCGCAGCGGCTTGCCGCCGGGATTCACCGCCTCGATGCGCGCCTCCCCGAGCAGCTCTTCGAGATCCCGTTGCAAGGCGCGGCGGCGAGCGGCTGGGTTGCCGCTGCCGTAGCTCTCGCCGAGGATCGCCAGCAGCCGCGCGCCGTCGAGACAATCCGCGGGCGCCGTGCCAGGCTTGGGCAGCACCGTCTCGAGTCGGCGCAGGCGCTGGATGCGGTCGTGATAAGCGGCGGTCATGGACGCAGTATAGGCCAGGCCCTGAGACAAGTCCTGTCGCATCCGAGTGGTTCAATGGCTTCAGCAACCACCGGAGGTATCGCCCATGGCCCGCAAAGACCGTCCACTCTCGTCCCGAGAGCTACTGAGCCGCCTCGGCCTGAATGAAGACGCGCCCAACGATCTGATCCAGAACGAATCACTCGACGACCTATTGCAGGGGCTGGAGGGTGATCTGGGCGTGGTGCTGCGCGAGCGTTTTGCGCGGCTGAGCCAGTCACACCCATTCAAGCCCGGCGATCTGGTGACCTGGAAGCCGGGGCTCATGAACCGCCGCGTCCCGCTGCGCGGTCAGCCGGCCGTGGTGGTGTCGGTGCTGGACGAGCCCGTACTGGACAATGAGACTGAGAGCGGCAGCACCTATTACCGCGAGCCACACGACATCGTGCTGGGTGTGATCTGGGACCAGGAGCCCGGCCGCGGAGATTTCGTCACCTTCCACTTCGATAGCCGGCGGTTTGAGCCTTGGGAGCGCTGATGGCGGCTGAACGTACAGGGGCGGCGCTAGAGGGTAACCGTGCCGTGGCACGGCACACGCCGTCGCGTCACCACCTGTGATGCTCTAACAGAGGCGGCGCGAAGCCGCCTCGATCCCGTTCGACCAACTCGACAATATCAGGGTTATGGCGTGTAAAAGTGTAGATACTCAGCACTCTATCAGCAAGACAGGCCAGCGAACCATCCTCGGCCGATTCGTGGTCAGCCATCCCCCACGGTTGACCTGTCCCCCTCCGCCTCCCCCACCAAGGTCAAGCTCAAAACCCGGCGCCTGCTGGTCCACTCGGGGTGCAGATTGAGCGCGAAGAGCCCACTGCCGTCATCCGGCAAGATGTCCTCGCACTGTGCCTGGATGTCGGCGTACTCACCGATGTTGAAGTCATCGCTGGCATGGACCCAGGCGATCAGTCCCCGGGGACGCTGCAGGTCCAGGCAATACTGTGCCGCCCGGAAGGCCACCGGCATGATCGGCTCATGACTCCACTGCACCGCCGTGGTCCGTGCACAGGTGCCCGCGGATAGCGGCGAGAGGACATCCACCACGTCGTAGCCAATGAGGCCGCGCTCCAGGAACGGCAGACCCTGGAGAAAGACCTGCACGATGGCAGGCACCGCGAGCGTCGCAGCGCGGGCGCGCAGCTCGATGGTGCCGTCGAGGGCCTCCCCGAGTGCGCGCCGCCACCCCTCGGGCACCGCCGCCGTGGTGGTATTGAGCAGCAGGGCGGCACGCAGACTGACCTGGTGCGCGAGGAGCTGCCGCGCCCACACCAGCCCCTCGCCCAGCGCTCGCGGGTCGGCGGTATCGATCAGCAGCAGGGCGGATTCACAGAGCGCCAGGCGCTGTTGCAACCAGGGCGCCTGGCCGGCCTGTGTCGGGAGACCCGAGCGGTAGAGCGCCGCCGCCGGCGGCATTCGTGCGTGCCGGCCCAACTGCTCGATGAGGCCCTGCGCTGCCTCACCCAGGCCGATCACCAGCGGAAAGGGAAAGTGCTCGTCGTGCTCAGGCGACCTTTGCTCCGCCAGGGCCTGCGGCAAGCGCTCGACCACCGGGATCAGGCTCAACGTGGGATCCTGGCGCGCCGCCGCGTCCGTACCATCGTCTTGGACCCCGGCCGGCCCCGTGTGGCCGATCGCTGTCCAGGGCCCGCTCATCGCCGCCGTGGCCAGACCGGTCAAGAGCGTGCGTCGTTGCATCTGCGTCTCTCCTGCATGTGGTTATGGTCAGCCCGTTGGCTGCCGGCTGGTGGAATGCGGTGCAGTGCCGTTTTCCGGCGAACCGTCGCGCATCAGCACATCAGGCCGCTTGCGTCTCCACCGTCTTCATCCGCCATTCCCCCGCCAGTCGGCGCAGGAACTGCTCCGGCGTGGGTGTCTCGCCGAGCAGGGTGGATTGCCGGCAGACGGTGGCGAAGTCCCCGGGCGTGAGTCCCTGCAGGGTCTCCAGATGCCGCGCGATGAGCGCCGGCACCGCGGCCTGTGCCTCGCCCAGGGCCTCGCGCGCGAACAGGGCGAGGCGCTGCTCCAGGGTCAGGGCGCGAAACTGCAGCTTGAAGTCGAACCGGCGCAATGCCGCCTGATCGATGCCGGCCATGAGATTGGTCGCGGCGACGAAGATGCCCGGATAGCGCTCCATCTGCTGCAGCAGCTCGTTGACCTGGGTGCGTTCCCAGCTGTGACGGGCGCTGCGCCGCTCGGCGAGAAAGCTGTCGACCTCATCGAGCAGCAGCAGGCTGTGATCCGGGTCGTGCGTATGGAACAGCCGCGCCAGGTTCTGCTCCGTCTCCCCCACATAGGGCGAGACCAGGTCCGAGGCCTGACGCGCCACCAGCTCGCGGTCGAGCGCCTCCGCCAGGACCTCGGCGAAGGCCGTCTTGCCGGTCCCCGGCGGGCCGTAGAAGCACAACGCGCCCTGGCCGCGGCGCTCCAGCGCCTGCACGATGGCGCTCGGAGCGATGTCACCGGCCAGGTTCAGGAAGGCCACATCGAAGGTGGTCCCCTGACGACGTGGCCGCGGGGCGCGGGTGCCATGCAGCAGCATGCGCATGGCGCCGATGCCCGCCCGCACCGTGCCCTCGGCGTCGGTGTCCGCAGCCTCGGGCTGCAGCGCCAACAGCCGGCGAGCCGCGCCCAGGTGTGCCGGGGCCAAGGCCGCATCGGCGGCGAGCTCATCGAGCAGCGCCGGCGGCAGCCCGCAGTCGCCCAGATGCCGTTCGGCCATTTGCCGGCGCACCGAGCGCGGCGGCGTGTGGAAGGCCAGTGGCAGCAGGAAGCGACGCAGAAAGGCGGGATCCATGGCGTCGGTGCGGTTGGTGATCCAGATCGCCGGCACCGGGTTCTCTTCCAGGATGCGGTTCGTCCAGGCCTTCTGCCGCCCGCCGTGCTGGCCGGCATGCCGGCCACCCAGCAGCGCGGACAGGGGATCGTTGGACTCGAAGACATCCTCCACCTCATCGAAGATCAGCAGCGCGGCGCGGCGGCGCTCGAGCAGACGCTGGGCCAGCAGGTAGGCCGAGAGCCGCCCGCTGCGCGACAGGCCGGCCTGCTCATCATCGCTCGCGCGCACCTGATAGGCTTGCAGGCCGAGCTGTGCGGCCAGGGCGCGGGCCAGCTCGGTCTTGCCGGTGCCGGGGGCGCCGTAGAACAGGGCATTGACGCCCGCCTCGGCGCTGTCCGTCGCGCCGCGCAGCACCCGGGCGATCCGCGCCGAGGCCCCGGCCAGGTGCGGGAAGTCCGCCACGCGCCAGGTCGCCGCGGGGGCAGGCTCGATCAACAAGGCCAGAAGCGCCTCGACCTGCCGCGGCTCGGCATCGAGCACCCGCAACAGCAGATCGTTGGGCTTGATGTAATCCTCCAGATCGCTCTCGTCCTCGAGCTGGATCAGACCGAGTGCGCGCAAGGGGGCGGATGGCGTAAGCGCCGTCTGCAGCGTGTCCTCCGCGACCCCCAGCAGGCCCGCCAGGCGGGTGCGGTTGACCCGGCTGCTGGTGAGCTCGCAGTTGCGCAGCAGGAGGCGCAGCGGCACGGCGTCGACATAACAGGCCAGGTAATCCAGCACGGCCTGTTCCACGGGTCCCAGGTGCAGGCTGTCGCAGAGCAGCGCGACGCTCGGGTTCAGCGCTGCGTCGCCATCGACCGCAGCCAGGCGCTCCAAAAAGCGGACCGGCAGGCACTCGAGCGCGGTGTCGAAGAGCGTCCGCAGCGCCCGGGTGTCTTCGTCCTCGATGCCCAGTCCAAAGGGCGGCGAGAGCTGATCCCAGTCGGCATCGTCCAGTGCGTCTGGGCGTGGCAGCGAGCGCGCAACGACCTGTTCATCGAGCAGGGGCAGCAGCAACGGCACCAGGGCGTGGTCGAAGGGGCGGCCGCGCCGTCCGCGCAGCGCGCGCTCCAGTTGCAGCGCATAGCGCGCCAAGCGGCGAGGCTGCGGCGGGATACGCTCGAGATCCCGGCGCCAAGGGTTGGGTGGTCTGGGCATGCGTGGCCTCCGTTGCGGTATGGACCGGCGTAGGAGACCAAATCGATGCGACAGATGATGTCTATCGATGACCAACAACACGCCACGCTGGCGTTGAATTGCCGCAACGGACTCCATCGCCACCATGGCGGCGAGGTCCATGTGCCGCAGCCCGATGCCGCAGTGATGGCCCTGTCCACCCCGGTTGAAGGGAGCAGCGGGTCCCGGTGCAAGTCGATTCCTGTCAGAAACGTCTGCGCAACGGAACGCAAGCCTCAGGAGAGATGGCTCGTGTCACCTTGGAACAGGAGTGACCTGCGATGGCTCATCCGCCCCCAAGCAGGCCCAGTGAGAAGTCACCGTCGGCGATGTCCTCGGCACCCTGAAACGCCGGACGTGTCGCGACCGCCGTGAAGTCGCCATGCAGACTCCGCGACAGTGCGTTGTCGCGGCTTGCGAGCTCCAGGAAGCGACGTCCGGCGTAGCCCAATCCTCGCGGGAGTGGACCCGCGGGCACGTATTCGCGCAATTGCACGCCGAAGCCGACCAGAGTCGCCTTCAGCGGCTCGCCCATGCCATAGAGCATCTGCAGCTCATAGTCGCTTGCGGAGAGGCCAAACTGCCGGGCGACGGCCATCACGTGGGCCTGACTGCGCATGTTGTGCGTCGCCAGCGCCGGCTCGAAGGCATCGAGGTTGGCGAGCAAGAATTGGGTCAGCGCCTCGTAGTTCGCATCAGTGGAGGACTTGAAGCTCCAGACCGGAGGCTTGCGCCCTTCAGAGCGAGCCAGATCCTTTTCGTACTGCACGTAGGCCCCCTTGACCAAGCGCACCGGCACGCGCACTCCGCGCGCACGGGCCCAGGCCGCGATCGCGGCCATGTCGTGCGCGGCATCACGCAGATAGGCCTGGGTGACGATGCCAAGACGCAGCCGGCCATCCTTGTCGCGGGTCAGCTCGGGCTCGGACTCGACCAGCTCGCGGAACAAGGCGATGGTCAGATCCTTGTAGGCGTATTCCTCCATGTCGATGCGGATGAAGACGCCGTTGGGCAGCGAGAGATCGGCCTGCCGCAGCAGCCAACGCAGCGCCTCGGCCAATTCCGCGCGCTTGGTGTGCGCATTGGGCCCAAGCACGGACGGCAGATCAGAGACCAGTGCCGACAGCTTCAGCGAGACATGGAGCCGATCCGCTCGACCGCTCTGGCCATAGGCCTGAAAGAGTCCGGCATAGAAGCGCCGATAGTCGGCGGCCGCGGCGGCCGATGCTGAGGCATCACCGACGTTGTCCAAGGTGACCGACATGCCGGCTGCCGCGCGCTGGTCCATGAGCCGAAGGAGCGGCGTCAGGGCCCCGGCTGCATCGGCCTGGGCGTTGGTCTGCAGCGGAAACAGAAAGGGCTCGCTCATCCAGCCGACCAAGGGCATGGCAAAGAACAAGGCGTGGCGCAGCCGAGGGTCGCTGCCGAGCGAGACCATGAATGCTTGACTCGATCGTGCCAGCGGCTTGCTCATGCTCAAGCCAATCGCGGCCACGCGCAGATCGGCCCAGAACCGATCCGGCGCGGCCCGCTCCCGTGCCAGCTCCTCCACCAAGCGCGCCTCGAGCTCAGCGAGATAGGCCTGCGTCTGCGCTTCGATATCGGCACCCAGGCTGGAGCGGTCACCGGGGGCGGCCGCTGCCGCGGGGGGTGACGGCGGCAGCGGCTCCGCAACCGCAGGCAGGGCTTGATGAGGCCAATGCAGCGCAAGGCCCGCGATGAGCGTGGCGATGAGGATGCCAGCGAAGACGAGTGCACCGACGCCGACGCGACGAAGTGTCTTGCGCGAGTGCTTTGAGGACGTTCTGGCAGATCCTGTTCGCATCGACGCTCTCTGCGCTAGCACCGACGGGGGTCTGCCGAGTCGACCGCCGTGCCGTCCTCGGAACGCTCGCCACCGCCGACGCGGTGCGCTCCCAATACAGGCCGGCGCGAAGCTTCCATGCCACAACTGAATGACGCGCGGAAGGATTGCATCTGTTGTTGGCTGACGTGCGTCTCGCGGTTGACCATGACGTCCACGAAGTCTAGCCAGGTGTGATCTCGTCCGTCCAGCCTCCGCAGAGGCCCGCAAGCTGACACGCTGGCAGTGCTGCGAGCGCTGTGTGTGAAGTCCTTGCGGGCATCCTGCACGCGCACGCGGCAGCGCGCGCCGCCCCTGCCGCCGATGGTCACGGTGGGGCTGGCGCGGCCCTGCCTGGCGCGAGCTAGATCGGCAGGATCGGCCGGCCGCCGACCCAGGTGGCAAGAACCCTGGGGTTGTCCTTCGAGAGCTCCTCGGGCGCCACGTCGTAGAGATCCTTCTCGTAGATCACGAGATCGGCCTTGTAGCCAGGATAGAGTCGGCCCACTCTCGCCTCGCGTGTCGTGGCATAGCCGTTGACCGTGAAGCCTTCGATGAGATCGCGCATGGTCAAGCAATGGCAGCAGACCCTCACGATCCAGCTCCCGGCACAGCTCGGGCTTCATGGTGCGACCCATCGGCCCGACCTGATCTCTTGGTAGGGCTACCAAAGTGGGGGGTATGATTGTAGGGCGGGAGCGATGATGTCAAGGCGCCGACTCGAGTTGACGGCGCCCCCGGCGCTTCATGAGCACTGCGCCCTGATGCCACGGGATCCAGGCCAAGGCACCCAGACCCACCAGCAGGTAGAGCAGCCAGGCGGGCAAGAACGCCAGGAACCGCGCGACCAGATCGAAGACATCACCCTTGTAGGCGATCTTGCTGGCCCGCGCCGAATACTTGATGAAGCTTGTTGGCCCGATCCGATCGAGCAGTCGCAGGCCTGCGCCGCCATAGGTCGAGGCCAGCTTGATGCTTTCAGCCCCAAGCTCGCCCGCCCGGTCGGCGGTCTTCAGAAAGGTCTTGCCACCGATGCGGTAGAGGGTGGCCGTGGAGTCGCCGAAGGACTCGGCCGTCTTCGCCATGCGCTGCAATGACGCGGCATCGGTGGTTGTGCTCAAGAGGCTCAGACCATTGCGCGTTCCCGCGAGGCGGTAAACGTCACCGAACAGGTCCGAGACCGCATCCAGCGACTTGGTCTGCTTGACGGTCTTGGCGTGCTTGATCAGGGTCTTGCCCAGCCAGGGCGGCAGCTTGCCGAGCTTCTGGGCCGCCTTCAGGAGGCTGACCGAGCCCTTGGCGGCCGTGCTCGCGGCAGCGGTCGGCGCGGCTGCGCCAGCGGTGCCGACCGTTGCCGCGGCGGTGGCGACCTGCGCGGCGGTCGCCACGGCGCCGATGGCGGCCAGTGCGGCGATCACCTCGTCCACCTCTTCGCCCCGCGCCCACTGGCTGCCCTGTCGGGCCAGATCGCGGAGATCGCCGATGACGAAAAAGTCGGTGATGAGGCCGGCCGTCTTGCCGATGGTTTCGTCGCTGGTGCCCGCAAGCAGACCCTCGCCGAGTTTGCTCGCCTGGTAGGCGACGCTGTTGCGGACCTCCTCGATCTCGGCATGGAGCGCCTGCGCCGCTGGATTCTCGCGGACATAGTCGTAGTCCAGGAAGAACGCGAGATAATCGCCAGCGTCCGCATAGCGTTCCTCGGCGACCATCGCCCGCGCCTCGGGCACAGGGTCGATCCGGCTCAGCGCAAGAACGGACAACTGCGCCTGCTGCCAGAGTACGCCGGCCGCGACGCAGCCTAGGATCAGCAGTAAAATCCTGATTGGGAGATTCGAAAAAACCATTTTTTTATCGGAGCGAAGAGGGTGCGCGATCGACACGGATCGCTTGCTGCGTGCGTGTTGACCATTCACCGGCATCGGCGGCCATAACCTCTGTGCTCGGCAGCGCGCGTTGGTCCGCTGATCCCGACTCTAGCAGCGATCATAGCCGCGTTCGATATCCACGATGCGTCATTTTTTGAAACCTAGGGCAATGGCGGCCGTTCTGGTCATCGGACGCATCATCGGCGTCTATGCATTGCTCTTTGGTGTCACGCTGATCACCCCGATCTTGGTGGCGCTGTGGTATCGGGAGCTCGATCTGGGTCATTTCATCTGGCCCATGGCGGGTTCGCTCGGTCTCGGAGCCCTGCTTTGGCTGACGGGTCGGCCGCGGCTCAGGCACGAGTTGAACGTGCGCGACGGTTATCTGATCGTCGCGCTCTTCTGGCTGCTGTTGAGCCTGCTCGGCGCCTGGCCCTTGTGGATGGGCTTGGGACTCTCGCCGATCGACGCACTCTTCGAATCCGCCTCCGGGCTCACCACCACCGGGGCGACCGTGATCAGCGGTCTGGATGCGCTCCCGCGCTCGCTGCTCTTCTATCGGCAGCAGCTGCAGTGGCTCGGCGGCATGGGGCTGATCGTGCTCGGCGTCGCGGTCATGCCCATGCTCGGGATCGCCGGGATGCAACTCTATCGCGCCGAGGCCCCGGGTCCGCTCAAGGAGGAAAAGCTCACACCCCGTCTCACCCAGACGGCGCGGGCGCTCTGGCTCATCTATGTCGGCCTGACGCTCGCCTGTGCCGGTGGCTATTGGCTGGCCGGGATGACCCCCTTCGATGCCGTGGCGCACAGCCTCGCCACCGTCTCCACCGGCGGCTTTTCCACGCATGACGCCAGCATGGCCTATTTTCAGAGTAGCGCCGTCGAGGCGGTCGCCGTGGTCTTCATGCTGCTGGCCGCGATCAATTTCGGGATCCATTATCTGGCATGGACGCAGCGCGATCCCCTGGCCTATCTGCGCGACCTCGAGTCACGCACCTTTCTCGGTTTCGTCGCCGCCATGGTGTTGCTGATCGCCTTGATGCTCGTCTGGCACGGACCCTATGAGCAGTTCCACGTCAGTCTGCGCGACGCGACCTTCGAGGTGGTCTCCATCGTCACCAGCACCGGTTTCGGCACGGTCGACTTCAGTCACTGGCCCGACTTTCTGCCCTTGCTGCTGATCTATGCCAGTTTCGTCGGTGGTTGTGGTGGCTCGACGGCCGGCGGGATGAAGGTCTTGCGGGTCTTGCTGATGGTCAAGCAGTCGATGCTGGAGGTGCGCCAATTGATCCATCCGCGCGCCGTCCAGCCGCTGCGGCTGGGGTCGCGGATCGTCGACCCTCGCTTGGCGCACTCGATCTGGGCGTTCTTCGCGCTCTATGCCTTCACGGTCTCGATCCTGACCCTGTCGATGATCCACGCCGGATTGGCGCCGCTCGATGCCTTCAGCGCGGTGGCCGCCTGTCTGAACAATCTCGGACCTGGGCTGGGCGAGGTCGCCTTCAGCTTCCAGTCAGTCAGTGACTCGGGCAAGCTGATCGGTGTCAGCGCCATGCTGCTGGGCCGCTTGGAGATCCTCACCATCCTGGTGATCCTCTCGCCGGACTTCTGGCGGCAGTGATCCGCGCATCCGCGGATCATCGCCGCGCTTGTCGACCTGGCGTGTCTGTCCCGGTTCGACGACCGCTGACTCCAGACACTGCGCCAGATGGGCCTCGCGTGCGGCCCAAGCAGCGCGGCGGTATCGATCGAAGCGCGGCTCAATGCCCTAGGTAGCCGTCCAGTCCGTCACGGGTCACATGGGCGATGCCCGTATCGATATACCGGGGCAGAGGCCGACCCATGCGGGCCATCCATAGGCTGGTGATCGCCCAGCTGCCCTGCATTTTCGGCTTGGTGGACAGCGATGAATCGACCACACCCTCGCGGATGAGCTCGAGCAGGGGCGCCAGATCATCGATGCCGACGCTGTGCACCGTCCCGGCACGCCCGGCCGCCACGATGGCGCGCCCGATACCGATGGGGCCGGAGGCATTGCAGGAGACGAAGCCGGCCAGATCGGGATGGGCCTCGAGCACCTTGCGCGCCTCCTGTTCGGCGATGGCGATGTCATCTTGGTCAATGGGCTCGGCAACCACTTGCACACCGGGATGGCGCGCGAACACCGCCTTGTGGGCCTCGAAACGGATGCGATGATTGGGTGCAGTGGGCACGCCCTGCATGATTGCGACCTGACCGCTTCCTCCCATCAGCTCCACCAGGCGCTCCGCTGCCATTCGACCCTGCGCCTCGAAATCATTGCCGATGCTCGGCAGGGCAAGACCGGGCGGGGACTCCGAGTCGAAAAGGACCAGCGGGATGTTCTTGTCGAGAACCGCCTGCAGGAAGGGCCGGTTGGCATCCGGATCCAGCAGGTCGATGGCGATTCCGTCCGGTGTCTCAGCGAGGGCTTGCTCCAGGATGCGGTTCTGCAACGCGACCTCGGCACGCTCCGGCGCCCGATAGTCGATCTGGAAGGCCTTGCCGGTCTGCGCCTCAAGAAACTGCGCCTGCTCCCTCGCCCCCGCCTCGACCTGTTCGAACCAGGGATGGACGACCTTGGGAATGATGACGAAACGGAATTGATCCGAAGCCTCCGCGCCCAGGCTGGAGCCTGATCCAAGTAGGACGGACACCGCGGCAATGGTCGAAAGGGACTTGCGGGACATGACAGAGCCTCATAGATCGGAATGGATGAAAGACGCCGGTCCAAGCCCACGGGCCAGCGACGACGCCATCCGCTCCTTGGTCATAGCGAGCGGACATCGACAGATCCCCAGGTGCCTCGTACAGTGTCGTGTCGGGTCATGACACCGAGTTTATGCTGACCGCACCCGGTCAAGGATGGTCCTTGCCACGGCTGGACCAGTCCTTTGGTTCTTCTTCATCTCGCCAAGCTGACGCAGGAGCACGGCGCGCACGGCATCCAACAATAACAGATCGCCGTCGACCCCCAACCCCGGTGCCGCGTTCGCCACCGGCCAGAGTAGGCTCTCCTTGACCGCCAGCATGGCATTGCGGTCGGGCACCTCGCATGTCACATAGACAGCGGGCGGTGAACGCCTGGCCACATCGTCCTGAAATCGCTCGAATCCCGCGATCTGCTGCTTCACCGTATCCGGGTCTTCCTTCAGCTTGACCTTGGCAAAATGGGCCGCCGTGGTCTCCAACAGGACCCGTTGCAGGCGTCCCACCTGGTCGGATTGGCGCGCAGGCTCTGCTGTCGCGCGCGGCAGCAACTGCACCGGCTGCGCCGCCAGTGCACCGATCGCGAGGGCATCCTCGACGCGGGTCAGGCGCCGACCCTCGAGCGCGACCGACGCCAGTGCCTGCCGTTCCTCCCAGCATCGCTGCACCTGCTGAAACAGGTCGGGATCCGTCTTCAGCACGGCAGCCAGCAGTTGCTCGAAGATCGGATCGCCATAGGTGGCAAAGTGCAGCCGTCGCCGATCATCCGCGCCGAGCCCCTCCTCGAACAAGTCACGCGAGGTCGTCAGCAGCACCGGCGTTGCCAGCCCCAGCACGCCCTCCAGCACCAGCGCCTCGCCTTGGCCAAAGGTCTCGATCCGCGCGCCCAGCCGGTGCAGATAGCCACCCGGTTGCGCGCTCTCGCTCAGCACCCGCCAGATGGACTCCAGGCTCGCCGGCAACGGCTGCGCCCTGGCTTGCTCCTCAAGCCGCTCATAGGCCGCTTTCTGTTCCTGCGCCGGGAACTCGGTCAGCCGCTGGCGCTCACTGATCTGCTTGGCGTGCGCCTGGGCACGGCGGATCAGCTCCTCTTCGTCGATGTGTCCCAGCTCGTCCGCGGACTTGGCAAAGTCCTCGAAGTCCTCGGGCTGGATCGGCAACAGCGAGAACTGGAGCTCGCCGGCGACGCTGATGGCCTCCCGAAAGCGCATCACCAGCCGACCGTAAACCACCTCTTCGACGCTATCCTGATACAGGTAGTTGTAGACATGGATGTGCTGGTGGTGCTGACCGATGCGGTCGATACGCCCGATGCGCTGCTCCAGCATCATGGGGTTCCAGGGCAGGTCGAAGTTGATCAGCAGATCGGCGCTCTGCAGGTTCAGGCCCTCGGCTGCCGCATCGGTGCAAAGCAGGATGTCGATATGCCCGGCAACGAAGCGCTGCTTGATCGCCGTGCGGTCCATGCCCTCGGGCTGGTGCTCGCCGGCCCGGCGCAGGCTGCCGCCGGCGCCAGAGAAGGTGCCGATGGGGCAGCGTGGCAGGCGCCGACAGAGCTCGGTATGCAGGGCATCCAGGGTGTCGGCATAGCGCGTGAAGACCACGAGCTGGCGCACGCGGTCGCTGCCCGGCCGGCGCCGCTGCTCGATGTGCTCGAGCAGCTGGTGGGTCTTGCGCGGCACCGCTGGCAGGGCCTGCATGGTCTGCAGCAGGGCTTCAACGGTCGTCTGCTCCCAGGTCAGGTCGCTCTCGCTGCGGTTCTTCAGCACCAGCCCGGCAAGCTCGTACTCATCCAGCTCTTCGAGGGACTCGGGGTCGTCCTCATCGAGACCGAGCTGCTGGGCCTTGTGCGCCAAGGTCTGCGCGATCTTGATCAGGCGCCGCTCCAGCGAGCAGCGCAGGGCATGGAAGGATGAGGCGAAACGCAGCCGCAAGAAGCATAGATAAAAGCCGATCGCCGCGCGCTGGCGCCCCTCCTCCTCCAGCGGCGCATCGAAGGGACTGCCACTGCCCTGGATCACTTCGCCCGAGCGCAGATCCACCCGCGCCCAGTCGCCGCTGCGGTTGGTGCGGCGCACGAAGGGCAGCAGGAATTTCTCCGCCATCTCGTTCAGCCATTGCGGTGTCAGCGAGGCCGGCGCGAAGACCCGGATGCTCTTGGCGCGGCCGCTCAGCCAGAGCGCGCGGAAGGTCAGGCCCGCTTCGATGGTCTTGCCCAGGCCCACCTCGTCGCAGAGCAGATGATTGCGCGGATAGGTCTCTAGCAGCCGCTGGGCGACGAAGCGCTGATGTGGCCAGGGCTCGATGGGCGTGGTCTCCATCGCCGTTCGCTCACCGCCCGGCAGCAGCGGCGCGAGACGGATCAGGGCGAAGCGCAGCCGCTCACCGAAGCTCGGCGTCAGCGCCTGGTCCTTCGAATCTTCCACCGCCCGCGCCTGGTGTCTGGTCTCCAGCGCCATCGGCGTCCCATCGATCTCCCGCAGCGGCTTGGCGCCCTCGGCCATCTGGATCAGTCGCGCCGCAACCGCCTCCGGCAGCGTCAGTGTGCGGATGTAGGCGTGCGTGCCCGCCCACAGGGCCTCGAAGCTGGCACGCTTGCGCTTGAAGAGCTTGCGGTTCCAGTCGATCCAGGATGGCTGGACCGTGATGTTCTCGGCATTCACGGCGAGCGCGGTCCGCGACTCGTTCAGCGAGCCGGAGATGAACAGCGCATCCCGGCCATCGTCGAAGATCGCCCACTTCTCGTGCAGATAGCCGTCCTGGGCATAATCGAGTGGTTGCGGTGTGCCCAGCTTGCCATGCACCCGCAGGCCGACGCGGATCTCCAACACCCCACGAGCCACCATCCAGGCCAGCAGCTCGACGCCGTGCTGGACTTGCGCTGGCCAATGCGGCGCATCCTCCAGCTCCGCCAGCAGGCACTCGGATGCCCGCAACTGGTCGCCCTGCAGGATCGCCGCGGCGTCCTGCGGTTCGAGCTGCAGGCCAACCACGAAACGCGCCTTGCCGCCTTGGGCGACGAAGCGCGAGAACCCCTGCGAGGCCGCGGCGAGCGAGGTCGAGGTGAAATAGCCCGCGACGCGGTCGTAGCGAGTCGAGCGCGACAGTGCCGGGATATAGAAGTCTTGCAGGATGTCCACCGGGCGGCCATCCTCGCGGATGTCCGAGGTCGCGTAACACTGCTCCCAGGGGTAGTCGCGCAGGCCTCCAGCGATCATGACCTACACCCACAAGGTGGCCAGCTCCAACGCCAGCTCGCTGAACGGCGGCACCTTGACGCAATCCTCATCGCTGGCCTCCGCCAACAGCCGCCAGTGGCCCGTCTCCGATCCAGCGGGCTCCGGTCCGCCGGGCTCCAGTCCATAGGCCTCCAGGGTGCGCCGTTGCGGGTCGATCAGCCACGCATAGGCAACGCCGTAGTGGGCGTAGAGGGGGGAGCTTGATCTCGCGGTCCTTGCTCGCGGTGGACGGCGAGAGGATCTCGCAGACCCAGTCCGGCACCACCTCGAAGCGATGGCCCTCCGGGATGCTGGGCATGCGCTCGCGCCGCCAGCCGGCCAGGTCGGGTACCGCGACCTCCTGATCGCGAACGAAATGCACCTCCGGCTCGATCAGGATCCACCAGCCGCCGGGGCCATCGGCACCATCGTCGTAACCCCGTCCGATGGTCCGATCGAGACGAACGCTGGTGCGACAGTGCGGTCCGCTCGGCCTGGGCTGGGTATGCAATTGGCCATTGAGGATCTCCCCGGTCAGGCCCTCCGGCAGCGCCGCCAGTCGTTCGTACAGTGTCAGTCGATACGCCAAAGAGGGCATGGGCTCACCTGTCTGCCGCTTGCATCCGGTTATAGCTCGTAGTCGATCAGCAGCGCCTAACGCGCCGCAGTGTCTCGTCGTCGCATTCGTTGGCCCAGACCTTGAGCAGGCCGCGCAGCGCGGCGCTGTCGAGCTTGCCCTGGGTCCGCAGATAGTTGCGGGCGGCGACGATGCCGCCGTCACGATAGACCAGGATCAGACCGCACAGCACATCCCAGAGCGTTTGCGGATGCTCCAGTCGCTGTTCGGCGCGCTCCTC
>RZZN01000070.1 GCA_009929855.1 Gammaproteobacteria bacterium | reverse complement strand
ACCAGGGGAGTCGGGGCGTCCTCGCCCCGAGGAAAGAGGTGCGCGACGCTGAAGGACAATCCTGACTCGGGGCCTGGAGGCCCCGCCTCCCCTGGAGGCGCCGACTCCTCTGGAGGTCCCGGCTCCTCTGGAGGTCCCGGGTCCTCTGGAGGCCTGGGAAGCGGCGAGTCGCTGAATTGGTGGATGTGGTGTATCTTGACGCTCATGGATACGAGCTTCGATGATTTCTTGCTGCCCGCGCCTCTCATGCGCGGACTGGCCAATGCGGGCTTTGCGCGGCCGACCGAGGTGCAGGCGCGGGTGATTCCGGCGGCGCTGGAGGGTCATGACCTCTTGGTCTCGGCCGCGACCGGCTCGGGTAAGACGGCGGCCTTTCTTCTGCCGATCATGGAGCGTCTGCTCGTCAACCCCCGACCCAGTGGCGGGACGCGGGCGTTGGTGCTGGTGCCGACCCGCGAGCTGGCGCGCCAGATCCAGACGCACTTCATGCATCTGGCGAGCTACACCCGACTGACCATGGGCGTGATCACTGGCGGTGAGTCGCGCGCTCACCAGATCGCCACGCTCAGACGCAATCCCGAGATCCTGGTGGCGACGCCCGGCCGCTTGCTGGATCTGGGCACGGCTGGACAGGTCGATCTGAGCGAGCTCGAGGTGCTGGTGCTCGACGAGGCTGATCGGATGTTGGACATGGGCTTCGCCGATGACGTGTTGGCGATCATCGCGCGCGCGAATCCGCGGCGACAGTCGCTGCTGTTCTCGGCGACCCTGCACCATCTGGGTCTGAAGCGGATCACCGAGCCCCTGCTGCGCGAGCCGCGGGTCCTGACCGTCAACCCGATCCGCGCGCCGCATCCGGACATCCGTCACCAGGTTCTGTTGAGCGATGGACCCGAGCACAAGGAGCGACAGCTCGCTTGGCTGCTGCTCAATGAGACCTATGAGAAGGCGCTGGTCTTCACCAACACCCGCGAGGGCGCGTCCGCGCTTGGCAAGCATCTGATCGGACAGGGTCTGCGCGTGGCGGTGCTGCATGGCGAGCTGGAGCAGCGTGAGCGCAATCGCATCGTCGAGCTGCTCCACGACGGGCGGGTGAACATCCTGGTCGGCACCGACGTGGCGGCGCGCGGGTTGGATATCGCCGGAATCGAGCGGGTGATCAATTTCGACGTGCCGCGCAGTGGCGACGATTATCTGCATCGCACTGGGCGCACCGGCCGCGCCGGTGAGCAGGGCGTGGCCATCTCGCTGGTCGGACCTCCCGAGTGGAACCGCTTCGGGAGTATCGAGCGTTATCTGGGTCTGACGGTCGAGCCGCGTGTGATCGAGGGTCTGAAGGCCAGCTTCAATGGCCCGAGCAAGCGCCCGAAGGGCCGCGCGACGCGCCCGGCGGGCGGCAAGACGCCAGCCAAGAAGGAGGCGGCGCCGAAATCGAAGAACCGTTTGCGTGATCGCAAGAACATCGGCAAGCGTCGTCAACCATCCGGCCAGGCCGCGCTCGAGGCTGGGCACTCACCCCCGGCGAAGCGCCCTGGACGAGGCGAGCCGAGCACACACTAGCAGGCGCTCACTGCGCTGAGCGTCTGTCTCATCGCCCATCGACAGGTTTCAGCGGGCGCACGCTGGCGAGCACACACTCGCGTGAACACCAACGGAAGACGGACCCCAAGAGGGTCGTCTCGATGAGGTTCAAGACCCACTCATGACCCGCCGCCTGGACACCTCGAGCGATCGGCGCGGGGCCGGAGTCTTGCGAATCCGCGGCTCGGGACGCTCTACTCGTTGAGCTGAATGCGCTGTCCCCAGGGGACCGTGCCTCGGCCCTTGACCAGCCAGATCACTGGAAAGGTGGGTTCCGCGGCGGGGAATTCGCCGTTGGCATCGGTGAAATAGACCAGCAGGTCGGGCCGGATACCCTCGCGCTCGACCCAATCGAACACGGGTCTGAAGCTGGTGCCACCACCGCCCCGCAGACCGCTGGGCCACTGCAGGGCCTCCCAGGGCTCGAAGCGGAAGGGTGCGCCCTCGCACAAGGCGGCGTCGCAGGGCAAGAGTGTGACACGGGCACGCACGTGCCCCTTGAGTGCATCGATCTCGCTGACGAATTCGCTCAGCTCGCTGTCCTTGATCGATCCCGAGAGGTCGAGCGCCACCAAGAGATCCATCTGTTGACTGCGCAGACTGGGCAGGATGAAGTCGCCTTGGCGGCGTGATGGGCGCGCGTAGCTGTAATCCTCGCGCGCGACGGCCGTCATGTAGCGGGCCAGCAGCATGCGCCAGGGCAGTCGTGGTTGGAGCAGGTGATCGATCAGACGCTCGAGTGCGCCACCGAGCTTGCCGGCTTGACGCGCTTGTTGAGCCGCGCCCGCCAGTCGCTGCTGCCATTGGACCGCCAGGGTCTCCTGCTCATCCGGGGTCAAGGGGGTGGGCTGGTCGGCGCCCCCGCCCTGCCCGGCCGCGGCATCGCCCGGCTGCGGCCCGTCGCCCTCGCCGCCCTGGTCGGTGGGTGGCGGTGGCGGCGAGGCGCGATCGAGGTCGCGCTCGGTCATCCCGTGCTGCTGACCGCCCTGCTGGTTGTCCCGATCGTAGGCGTGGGTGTCGAGTGTCTCCGAGTCGTCGTTCTCATCGATCAGCGGGTAGATCTCTTCGGCGGTCAGACCCCGATAGAGCGGCATGACCAAGGCATTGGGGGGCGGCTCGAGACCATCGTCGATCAGCAGCGGGTTGATCGCGTAATCACAGGCCAGATCCCAGCGATGCTTGATGCGATGTCCGCGTCGCGCAAAGTGCGAGAGCGCGCAATGCAGTGCCTCATGGGCCAACATGAACTGGGTTTGGCCAAGGCTCAGGCCGGCGATGTAGTCTGGATTGTAGAAGAAGCCACGCGCGTCGGTGGCGGTGGTGGGACACCAGCTGGGGTCGGCTGGCTGCATCGGCAGACGCAGCACGAGCGCCCCGAGGAATGGCTTGTCGAGGATCAAGCGTGTGCGTGCCGCCGCGAGCTTGGTCTCGATCTGCTGCCGATCGGTCGCCGCGGCCGGGGCCGCGCCCATCTGCTCACTCATCATTCGTACAACATCACCTCGCCGACGATCTGCGCCCAGTCGGCGAAGGCCGGCACCTCGAAGAGTGTCGCGCCGATCGTCCGATAGAGATCGGACACCAGCATGACGCCCATTTCGCGATCCGGAAAACGCCCGGCGTAGTGGAGGATGTTGCCGATCACCCGCGTGCGCTCACCCGACTCGCTCGCCCGAATCGCGCGCCCGACCAGGGCGGCCGCGACCGCATATTGCAGATCGATCTCGCGGGGCACCGGCACCTGCTCGCCAGCGATGATCGCATCCAGATCGGGCATCTCATCCAGACTGCGGATGAAGGCGGTGACCTCGATCCCGGCGGCGGGTCCGACACAGCCCTGCAAGGTCCCCTGCAGCAGCTCGGGGATATCATCGAACTTCTTCAGACAGCGATGGGCGAACTCCCAGGAGCGTGGCGAGGGGAAGGCGACCGGGTTGTGCGCCGGGTCGAAATCGAACAGCAGCTCGGGGCGAAAGCGCAGGAAACCGATCACCCGCTCATCGATCCCCTGGGCGTAGGCCCAGCCGACCCAATCGTCCAGATGGGTCTCGACCTCGTAGTGCGAGAAGCGATTGGCGAGCGGCGCCGGCATGCTGTAGGTCACCCCGCGGTCGCCTTGTCGGTTGCCCGCGGCGAAGATGGCCCAGTGCTCGGGGATGCGGTATTCGCCGAGTCGGCGGTCGAGGATCAATTGGTAGGCTGCCGCCGAGACCGCCGGGGGGGCGGAGGTGATCTCGTCGAGAAAGAGGATGCCCGCCGTTCCGTGCCTGAGCGCGTCGGGCAACATGGCCGGCACGGCCCATTCGACGAGCTCGCCATTGCGAAATGGGATACCGCGCAGATCGCTCGGCTCCATCTGCGAGAGACGGATGTCGATCATGGGCACTTGGTGACGCTCGGCGATCTGGGCCACCATCTGGGATTTGCCCACGCCAGGCGGGCCCCAGAGCATCACCGGGGTATGATGACCTTGTGCGGTGCTCGAAAATTCACGTTCGAGAACACGCAAGAGCTGGGCTGGGCGCATCGTGTGTCGTCTGCCTCTCGGGTCGCGGCATCACCGGGAATCAAGTCATGCGAACCTTAGGCACTATGGGTGCGCGCCCCTGACTTCACAAGCCATCGCGCGCCTGGATCACTCGCGGCGCGCGCGGACGGGCGCGATCGCCTTGTCACACATAAGAAAAACACTGTATTCTAATCGCCTCGTCGGACCCTCCTCGACAGCGGAGCCGCGCGCATCAGGCGCCTCGCGAGACGAGTGAGGACCCCGGGCGGCGGGTCCGCGAGCGACGAGCCCAACGCCACGCGATGACAGGCTTCTGGAGGCCAGGTTGTCCTGAGCCGATCCTTCACATAACGATAAAGTCCGGAGACCCCTAATGAACCAGTTCTACTACGATGCCGTCACCAAGATGGAACAGCTCGGTGTCGACGACGAGTATGTCCAAGGCTGGCAGTGCGGCTTCCTGCAGAACCCCAAGCGCGAGGAGCAGCGCCTCACCGAGGCCTACGAGGCGGGCTACACGGACGGTGAAGAGAAGAACACCGACAACTTCGGGGACTGGGTGAAGAGCTGAGTCCAACGCGACGCGTGACGACTGAGGCGGGGAGACCCGCCTTTTTCATGCGCGGGATTCGACCATCCAGCCCACCCTGATCGACCCACGCCTTGCCCGGCAGCGGGTCGTGTCAGGGATTGGACCGATCGCGCGGCGACTCCTGGCGCCGCGTCATGACACCCGCCCACCCCCACCAGTCCACCCCGGAGACACCCGCACGCGAGGCTCTCTTGTCGTTTGGCCAGTCATCGAACGGACCCAGGGCCGCACGCGCGAGGGTCCGCTCACCGCGGGCTCGAGCTAACGTGACTGGTTCGAGGATTGGGCGACGCCCGCGGTCGGCGCCAGCGCGAGTCTCGACAGATAGTCACTGACCGCGCTGATGTCGGCGTCGCTGTAGCCCTGGATGACCTCCACCATCTCGGGGTTGGCGTTGCGTCGGCCACCGTCGCGGATCAGGCGCGACTCGTATTCCAGATAACTGTAATGCTGACTGGCGACCCTGGGGTAGAAGGCATCGGCGTCGCCCTCGCCGCGCTCGCCATGACAGGCCGCGCAGTCACGCGCGTAGAGCGCCTGGCCCTGTGCCAAGGCGGCGCCATCGCCCTTGAGGTTGGTCGTCGGGATGGGGAGCGCCGCGAGATAGGCGGCGATGTCGGCGACCTCCTCCGAGGAGACGACCCACTCGGCCACGAATGGATGCATCTTGGGATTGTCGCGGCGCCCCGCGCGCACATCGACCATCTGCTTGATCAGCACGCTCGCATGCTGGCCGGCCAGCTGCGGATAGATGGCGTCGCCGCGCCCCGAGCCATCGGCCTCATGACAGCCTCGGCACACCGCGTAGGCCGCCTCGCCATTGGCCGGATCGGCATCATGCGCGAGTGCCAGCATCTGCTCCTCGTTGGGTTGGTTCCAGACATAGCCCGGCGACTCGATGCCAGGTGAGTAGGGCTGGGGGGTCGGCGAGTCGGCCGCCACCAGACCGGCGGCGAACACCAGGGATCCGAGCCAAGCCGGATGGATCGTCATGCCACTCATGTCCTCATTCCTCATCCGCGATATCGGAAAGACTCAAGCTCGCGATGTACTGGGCGACCGCACGGGTCTCATTCTCGGTCAAGCGCTCCGCCACCGTCTGCATGAGTCCACGGTCGTTGGTGCGCTCGCGCGTGGCGAAGCGGCGCATCTGCTCGAGTGTATAGTCCACGCTCTGGCCAGCCACCAACGGGAAGCGTCGGGTGCCCTCGCCCAGGTCGCCATGACAGCCGGAGCAGGAGGGAACACCGCTGCCAGGATTACCGTCGCGATAGACCGTTTCACCCAGCGCCAGCAATGACTCGTCGGTCACGACACCCAGGATGGGCGTCTGCTCGGCGAAATAGGCCGCGACATGGTCGAAATCCTCGTTCGTCAATCCAACCAGGATGTTGACCATCACCTCGTGGTCGCGCTTGCCGTCGCGGTAATCGCGCATCTGCTTGATGAGATATGCCGAGTGCATCCCGGCAAGCCGTGGTGTATTGGGCAAGGGGCTGATGCCCGTGGGTCCATGGCAGGCGACACAGACCCGCGCGGCGATCTCCGCCCCGAGTGCTGGATCGCCGCGGGCAAGCGCGGGTGACTGAGCGGTCATCCATAACGCGGCGATGACGCCGAGCAGGCCAAAGGTTGACTTGATTGCGGGAGTCAATCGCGAATCCTCCAGGAGCCAGATTGAAGAGTCATCATGTCTCAATGGGTCCAGGTCGGGCAAGCGCGGAATCTCGACTCGATCGCCGCCGCTCACCGGCCAGTGGCGCCCCCGTGAGCGTGCCAGGCTGATTGGAGAGTCGCCGGCAGGGGCCAGCGGTATCATCTCATCGCCCGCTCGATCCTGATCGCTTGATGACTCGCTTGACGACGCTCTGGGCGACCACCCGCGCACACCGCTGCGCGCCCTGCCACACCCTGAACCGATGGGACGCACCCAATGAATAGGCAATACTTCATCACCGAGCACCGCATCCAGCTCTACGACACCGACGCGGCCGGACGACTCTTCTTCGCGCAACTCTTTCGACTCGCGCACGACGCCTACGAGGACTTCATGGAGCGGCTCGGGTTTCCACTCGCCCGTCTGATCGCCGAAGGCGAGCTCCTGCTCCCACTGATCCATGCCGAGGCGGATTATCTGCGACCGCTCCATCACGGCGAGCACGTCCGTCTCTCACTGACGATCGCTGAGCTGCGGCAGCGCTCGTTCGCCGTCGCCTACCGCGTCCACACGCCGGACGGGACGCTCGCCGCCACCGCCCGCACCGTCCATGTCCAGATCAGGCCGGATGGCTCGCCTGGACCTGGCCTCCCCGCGGGGCTGCGCGCGGCGCTCGGCGACTATCGAGAGGCCGACGCCTGAGCGCGCGAGGGCGCGCCGCACCCCGTCAGGAGCTGGCGCGCGTGCCCGGTGGCGGCAAGGGGATCTTGCGCCCCTGCGTGTCGACCCGCACGAAGGTGATGCAGGTGGTGAAGATCGGCTCCTCATCGCCGGTCTCGAGATCATCGGCGAAGACCTGCACCGAATAGCTCACCGAGGTGTTGCCACGACAGCTCTCGACCGCGTCGAAACGCAGCACCGCGCCCTCGCGCACACCGCGGTGAAACTCGACCCGATCCATCCCGACGGTCACGAGATGACAGCCAGGATGATCCCGGCTGGCCGCGATCCAGCCGATCTCGTCGACCCATTTGAGCAGGAAACCGCCGAACAGATAGCCGTAATGATTCAGGAATTCGGGCCGCACGACCTTGTAGCTTTCCACTCCGGGCCTCGCTCATCGTCAACGAAAATTCGAAAAATGCCATTTCAATGCGCTGGATCAATATCGCGGAGGTGACACTGCAAGTTATGTTTCGCCCCCGCGCGTCCGGATAGGACCGACGACAATCATAACTCGAAGGATTCTCAGGGGGACTCATGACTGGCACTGCATCCGTGGGCTGGATCGACATCGTCGTCATCCTCGCCTATCTCTTCGCGACCGCCTATCTCGGTTGGCTCGGCTACCGTGGCACCCGGTCGGCAGCCGATTTTCTGGTCGGCGGGCGCTCGGCCCATCCGGTCATCATGGCCGTCTCCTATGGCGCCACCTTCATCTCCACCGCCGCCATCGTCGGCTTCGGCGGGGTCGCTGGACTCTTCGGCATGAGCCTGCTCTGGCTCACCTTCCTCAATATCGGGGTCGGCATCCTCGTCGCCTTCATCTTCCTCGGCGAGCCGACCCGCCGACTCGGTCATCATCTTGGTGCCCATACCTTCCCGGAGCTGCTCGGACACCGCTATCAGAGCCGTGGCATCCAGATCTTCGCCGGGGTCATCATCTTTCTCTTCATGCCACTCTACGCGGCCGCGGTCATGACCGGTGGAAGCGTCTTCGCGGCGAGTCAGTTCGGGATCGACTTCGAGGTCGCGCTCCTGATCTTCGCGCTCATCACCGCGGCCTATGTCATCCCGGGCGGGATCAAGGCGGTGATGTATACAGACACCTTGCAAGGCTTCGTCATGGTCTTTGCCATGATCTTCTTGCTGGTCTTTACCTACTGGAGCCTGGGTGGCGTCACCACGGCACACCAAACCCTGACCGATCTGAGCGATCTGGTGCCGGCACCCCTGGCCCAGATCGGCCATCAGGGCTGGACGGCGATGCCCGCCTTTGGCTGGGGGGCGACCGCCTATGACCTCTGGTGGACCGTCATCACGGCCATCGTCCTCGGGGTCGGCATCGGCGTCTTGGCCCAGCCGCAGCTGGTGGTGCGCTTCATGACGGTGCGCAGTCGTCGCGAGCTCGATCGCGCGGTGCCCATCGGCGCGGTCTTCATCCTGCTGATGACCGGCACCCCCTTCGTCGTCGGCAGCCTCTCCAATGCCTGGTTCGCGCAACAGGGTCCATTGCTCAGAGGCCAGGTGGTCGAGATGATCGACGCGGACAAGGATCGCGCCCTGGTCGAGCTCATGCAACAAGGCGAGTCGGGGGCTTGGTCGCCCGTCATCAATCCCAAGACGCAAGCGCCCGCGCGCGCGGCGCTCATCATCAACGCGCGTGAGACCGCGCGCACCGCGGATGGGGAGACCTTCGAGCTGGTCGCTGGACGCTCGGTCGCCGCCACCTACACCAAGGGCGATGCCGACCGCATCATCCCCGTCTACATCGCCTCGGCGCTGCCGAAGTGGTTCGGCGTCATCTTCTTCCTCGCCCTGCTGGCCGCCGCCATGAGTACCATGTCGAGCCAATTCCACACCATGGGAACGGCGGCTGGGCGTGACCTGTACGAGCAGATGGCCGACCGGGGCGGTCACCGCGAGCCCAGCATCCTGGTGATGCGCCTGGCCGTGCTGATCGGTCTGATCGTCGCCGTGATCATCAGCTACACGGTCCGCCAGGAGTACGTGGTCGCGCGCTTCACCGCGATCTTCTTCGGGATCTGTGCCGCGAGCTTCCTCCCGGCCTATCTTGGCGGACTCTTCTCACGCCGCGTGACCCGGGCCGGCGCACTGGCCTCGATGGCGGTCGGCATGGGTGTCTCGCTCTTTTGGCTGGTCTTCATCAAGGCCCGCGAGGCCAGCGCGATCGGTCTGGTGCAATGGGTGAGCGGCGGCAAGACCAGTCTGCTGGCCGATTCACCCAACTGGCCGGCGGTGGATCCGATCATCGTCGCGCTCCCGGCCGCGCTGCTGACCCTGATCCTGGTGAGCGCCTTCACGCGCGCACCGGACGAGGCGCATCTGCGTCGCTGTTTCCCGGACCGGCGTTGAGAGCAAGGCGCCGCAATCCAGTGATCGATGAGGAGAGAGGACAATGATCGGTATCGACGACCCGCTGGTGCTCACGGCCTATCTGGGCGCCATCCTCATGGCCGCCCTGGGCCTGATCTATGGTCTGGTCAGACGCAACGCCGCGCGCGACGAGGTCACCCCCGAAGACCGCCTCTGGGCACTCGATGAGAAGAAGGTGGACGATGAAATCTAATCCGAAGGCATTCTGGATCGTCGGACTGACGACACTCCTGGTCTGCGGCGGCGCGGGCGCGACCACCGAGCACACACCCTTGACCTGGGGCGCGGATCTGCGCCTGCGCCAGGTCTTCATCGGCAACGTGGGACTCAATGAAGACAGCCCCATCGCCGATCGCACCTTTCAGCGCTATCGTGCACGGATCTGGGGCACCTACGCGCCGACCGAGACCCTGAGCGGACACGCCCGACTCACCTGGGAGGGCCGTCATTACAACAAGCCCGACGCCGAGGACTATCCGATCCCGGGCTTCGAGACCTGGTACAGCGGCGGGATCCTCTTCGATCAGCTCACCCTCGACGCCAAGCAGATCGGCGGCCTGCCACTCGCGCTCAAGCTGGGCCGTCAGGATCTCAGGCTCGGCAACGGCTGGCTGGTGCTGGACGGCACCCCGCTCGATGGCTCGCGCACCTTCTATCTCGATGCCGCGCGGGCGACGCTCGGGATCGACCGGATCGGCACCACGCTCGATCTCATCTATATCGACCAGAGTGCCGACACCGGGCGTTTCCCGCAGTCGCTCAACGGCGAGCTCGAGGACCAGACCGAGCAGAACGAGACCGGCGCCATCCTCTATGCCCAGAACAAGCAGTTGATCGAGAACACCGAGCTCGATGGCTATGTCATCTACAAACACAACCGCCCCAAGGAGACACTCGGCAACATCCGCATCAACAACGGCTCGCCCTTCCCCTCCCCGGCCGATTCGGGCGACCTCTACACGCTCGGCCTGCGCGCCGAATCCAAGCTGATCCCACAATGGGCCCTGCGCGCCGAGGGCGCCTACCAATGGGGCACGCGCAACGACCGCGATCTCGACGCCTTCGCCTTCACCGGACGCGCGACCTACCAGTTCACCGACCCACTGGCCAATCGTCTGCACGCGGGCTACGAGTATCTCTCCGGCGACGACCCGGGCAGCGCGAGCGACCAGGCCTTCGACCCGCTGTGGGGGCGCTGGCCACAATGGAGCGAGCTGATGATCTATCAGTGGACGATCGACAGCCGTGTCGGCGAAGCGACCAATCTGCATCGTCTCAATGCCGGCTGGGGCATCCAGGCGCATCCGAGCACCCAGATCACACTCGACTATCATGCACTCTGGGCCGACCAGAACAGCACCCGCTACGCCAACCAAGCGGCCAACATCAGCGGCGAGGATCGCTTCCGCGGTCACCTGGCCACGGGCTGGATCAAGACCAAGCTCAACAAGCATGTCTCCGGACACCTGGTCGCCGAATATCTCTGGCCAGGTGACTATTACGCGGAGAACCGTCGCGACGAGTCATTCTTCGTCCGCGCCGAGATCTATCTGACCTGGTGAGCCGACTGACCGGGAGTCGAGGCGTCCGGCCTCGACTGCCGGGGTCCAGGTCGGCGCTGATCAGGAAAAATCATCGGTTTGCTTTGGCTTGTTTTCGTGACAAAAATGGCAACTCACAGTGATAATGCGGGTTTCGTGAGTTCCTGCACTAGAGTGAGCCCAAGCGCATGACCGGAGAACGGCAATTATTGAGCGGCGATGACGCGGTGGCCCTGGCCGCCTTGCACGCGGGGGTGCGACTGGGCACCGGCTATCCGGGAACGCCCTCGACCGAGATCCTCGAAACCTTCGATCGACTCGGTGGACACGCCCAGTGGTCGCCGAACGAGAAGGTCGCCTTCGAGGTCGCGCTCGGGGTCGCCTTCGCCGGGGCCCGCACCCTGGTCACCATGAAGCACGTGGGTCTGAACGTGGCGGCCGACCCGCTCTTCACGGCCACCTACACCGATGTGCAGGGTGGTCTGGTGGTGGTCTCGGCGGATGATCCCGGCATGGCCTCCAGCCAGAACGAGCAGGACAACCGTCATTATTCGCGGGCCGCGGGGGCGCCGACGCTCGAACCGAGCGACTCGCAAGAGGCCTATGATTACACCCGGCTCGCCTTCGAGCTCTCGGAGCGCTGGAAGATCCCGGTGCTGCTGCGACTGACCACCCGGGTCTGTCACTCCAAGACGGTGGTGGTGCCTCGCCCGCCGGTCGCCGATCTGCCCGAGCCAACCTTCGTGCGCGACATCCCGGCGCGGGTGATGATCCCCGCCTACGCCAAGCCCTCGCATCATCGTCTGCGCGCCAAGCTCGAGGAGATCGCCGCCTGGAACGAGGCCGAGGGACCGGTGCGGGTCGATCAGGGCGACCCCACGCTCGGCATCGTCAGCACCGGCATCAGCGCCGCGCATGCGCGCGAGGCCGCGCCCACGGCCAGCCATTTCACCTTCGGGATGACCTACCCGGTCCCGTTCGGGCGCATCCGCGCGTTTGCCGCCGGGGTGGAGCGTCTACTGGTCATCGAGGAGGGTGATCCGATCCTGGTCGATGAGCTGCGCGCCGCCGGCATCCCGGCCACCGGCAAGGACGCCATGTATCGCTTCGGCGAGCTGAGTGTCGCGCGCGTGCGGCGCATCCTCGCCGATGACCGCAGTCCCGAGCCGGTGATGCCCAAGGGCAAGCCGCCCGAGCTCTGCCAGGGCTGCGCGCACCGTGATGTCTTCCAGGCCCTGAAAGAGCTCGATTGCATCGTCTCGGGCGACATCGGCTGCTACACGCTCGGCGTGTTGCCCCCCTTCCAGGCGATGGATACCTGTGTCTGCATGGGGGCCAGCATCGGTGTGGGTCTGGGCCTGCGTCACGTGTTGCCCGCCGAGCAGGCGCGCCGCGTGGTCAGTGTCATCGGCGACTCCACCTTCGTGCACTCGGGACTGACCGGACTCGCCGAGATGGTCTACAACCCACCGCCGACCGGCCATCTGGTCATGATCCTCGACAATGGGACCACCGCCATGACCGGCCTGCAGGAGCATCCGGGCACCGGGCGCCTGCTCGATCACTCGACCACCAACAAGATGCGCTTCGAGGAGATCGCCCGGGCGATGGGCATCCCCAATGTCCATGTGGTCGAGACACTCGACAAGGATCGTCCGCTGCGCGATCTGATCGCCGAGCTCTTGGCCAAGCCCGAGTTGTCGCTGATCGTGACCCGTCAGCCCTGCGTGCTGGCCGCGCCCAAGATCCGTTTCTACGACAAGGCCGCGGCCGAGGCGATGCGCGAGCGCACCTGCGCCGCGGGTGAGGCAACCTGATCGATCCTGGCGCGCGCGGCGGCCGGTCATGGCGCGGCTTGGCCGCCCCACCCAGGCGCGGCCAGGATCCACACTGGATGCTGGACGCCGGGTCAGCGCATCGATCAGCCCCGCCGTGACGCGCATGACCGCGCGCCGAGCGCGCGCCTCCCGAAGGAGATTCAAGTGGATTCTGTGAAAAATATCGTCATCGCCGGACTCGGCGGCCAGGGGGTGCTCACGGCCTCCGACATGCTCGCCGAGGCGGCCTTCCGCGCCGGCTTCGACGTCAAGAAGAGTGAGCTGCACGGCATGAGCCAGCGCGGTGGCTCGGTGAGCAGCGACGTGCGCTACGGCCAACGGGTCTGGAGCCCCATGGTGGCGATGGGCGAGGCCGACGTCCTGCTGGTGCTCGAGGAGACCCAGATCGAGATCAACCTCCCGATGCTGCGCGCCGGCGGCGTGCTGATCGGCCCGGAGGTGATCGCGCCGGGCGCGCTCAAGAACAAGAAGAGCCTCAATGTCGCCCTGCTCGGCGCCGTCTCGACGGTGCTCGACATCCCGCAGGAGCACTGGCTGGCCGCGATCTACGATCACCTCGCCGAAAAGCTGCACCGCATCAACGAGCAAGCCTTCGCGCTGGGCCGCGCCGCCGCGCTCGAGGGCGCCTTCACCCGCCACTAGACCGATGAGAGAACCCGCATGTTGAAAGAGCTTTGGAACGATGCCGAGGGCGGTTTCCACCCCGCCGGCGCCGCGGACTTCCTCCCCGAGAGCGCGCTTCGACAGGTCCAGCTCACACGCTTGCGCGCCGTCGTGTCACGCGCCTACGACCATGTCGCGCTGTTTCGCCAACGCATGGATGAGCGGGGTCTGACACCCAGCGCGATCCAGAGCCTGGATGACATCCGCCAGCTCCCCTTCACGGTCAAGACCGACCTGCGCGACACCTACCCCTTCGGGCTCTTCGCCAGCCCGCTGGGCGAGGTGGTCCGCTTGCATGCCTCCTCGGGCACGACCGGCAAGCCGATCGTCGTCGCCTACACCCGCGAGGACATCGCGGTCTGGTCCGAGGTGATGGCGCGCACCTTCGCCTGCTGCGGCATGCACCGCGGCGACATCCTCCAGAATGCCTTCGGCTATGGACTCTTCACCGGCGGACTCGGGGCGCACTATGGGGCCGAGGAGCTGGGCGCGACCGTCGTGCCGGTCTCCGGCGGGAACACCGATCGTCAGATCATGCTGATCCGCGACTTCGCCGTCTCGGCACTCTGTTGCACGCCGAGCTATTTCACCCATCTGATCGAGCGTGCCGGCGAGCTCGGCGTGGATCTGCGCGCGCTGCCGTTGCGCATCGGCATCTTCGGGGCCGAGCCCTGGACCGACGGGATGCGCGACCATATCGAGGCCGCGGCCGGGATCCGCGCCTACGATATCTACGGTCTCTCCGAGATCATCGGCCCCGGGGTGGCCAGCGAGTGCGCGGTCCAGGAGGGCCTGCATCTGTTCGAGGATCATTTCTATCCCGAGATCATCGACCCGGAGACCGGCGAGGTGCTGCCCGACGGCGCCGAGGGTGAGCTGGTGCTCACCACCTTGAGCAAGAAGGCGATGCCGATGATCCGCTATCGCACCCGCGACATCACCTCGCTGATCACCGAGCCCTGCGACTGTGGACGCACCCTGCGGCGGATGCGCCGCATCGGGCGGCGCTCGGACGACATGTTCATCATCCGCGGGGTCAACGTCTATCCGTCACAGGTCGAGGCCGCGCTCCTGGCGGTGGAGGGCACGCTGCCTCACTACCAGATCATCCTCACCCGCGATCAGGGTCTGGATCAGATGGCCGTGGAGGTCGAGGTCACGCCCGAGGTCTTCAGCGACAAGGTCCGCGCGCTCGAGGACGTGCGTGCGCGACTGGCCAAGGCCATCGAGCACATCCTGGGGATTCGCGTCATCCTACGACTGGTCGAGCCGCGCACCATCGCGCGCAGCGAGGGCAAGGCCAAGCGTGTGATCGACCGTCGCCACGAGGGGACCTGATCATCCGCCCATCGCACACTCAACCCGAGCCCTTGACACTCCCCGACCCCAGTGAAATCGAGCCATGACACTCCAACAACTCTCGCTCTTTCTGGAAAACCGTCCCGGTCGCCTGGGTGCGCCGCTGGAAACCATCGCCAATGCCGGGATCAACATCCTGACACTCTCGCTCGCCGATACCGCTCAGTTCGGCATCCTGCGCCTGATCGTGCGTGAATGGGACCGGGCCAAGCAGCTCCTGGAGGACGCGGGCTGGGTCGTCAACCTGACCGAGGTGGTCGCGGTCGGGGTCGACGATCGACCCGGCGGACTCGCCGCGGTCCTGGCCGCGCTCGAGGGCGCCGAGCTCAACATCGAGTACATGTACGCCTTCACACTGCGACGTGGCGACAAGGCGATCCTGGTCTTCCGATTCGAGGATCCGGTCCGGGCGATCCAGGTCATGAAGGAACGCGGTCTGCATCCAGTCGATGCCGAGGAGCTCTTCAACCTGACCACCTAGGACGGCCCAAGCCATGTCTGGTCCCCTCTTCACACCCGTCTCGATGACGATGATGCCGATCGCGCGAGGATGCCCATGAGCGAACGAACGGATCGGCACCTGTCTCGGATCTGGGAGCCAGAGACTGAAACACTGCCTCGCCAGCCGTTGGAGGCACTGCAACTGGAGCGGCTGCGCGCACTGCTCGATCGGCTCGCGCGCGTGCCCTTCTATCGCGAGCATCTCGCCGCGCGCTCGGTCGGCGCGCAGAGCATCCGCACCCTGGCGGACATCCAGCGTCTGCCCATCACCACCAAGGATGATCTGCGGCTGCATCACCCGCTGGGATTCCTCGCCGTGCCGCGCCACGCGCTGGCGCGCATCCACGGCTCGACCGGGACCACTGGACGTCCCACCTTCGTCGCCTACACCGCGCGCGACCTGGACATCTGGTCGAATCTCTGCGCCCGCTTCCTGGTCGCTGGCGGGCTCAGACCCGAGCATACCGCCCAGATCGCCTTCGGCTATGGTCTCTTCACCGGTGGATTCGGACTGCATTACGGCATCGAGCGGGTCGGTGCCGCGATCATCCCCGCGGCGGCCGGAAACACCCGCCGCCAGATCGAGATCATGCGTGACCTCGACCCCGAGGTCTTGATCTGCACGCCCAGCTACGCGCTGACCATCGCCGACGGCGCCCGCGAGATCGGCATCGATCCGCGCGCCCTGCCCATCCGCTACGGTCATTTCGGCGGCGAGCCCTGGACCGAGGACATGCGCCGCGAGATCGAGGACCAGCTCGACATCCAGGCCTTCAACAACTACGGTCTGTCCGAGATCATCGGCCCCGGCGTCAGCGGCGAATGCGCGGAGCGCACCGGCATGCACATCCAGGAAGACCATTTCCTGGTCGAATGTCTCGACCCCGAGACACTGACCCCGGTGCCGGACGGCGAGCCCGGCGAGCTGGTGATCACGACACTCACCCGCGAGGCCATGCCGCTGCTGCGCTATCGCACCCGTGACATCGCCCGGCTCGACCGCGAGCCCTGTGCCTGCGGCCGACACACCGCGCGCATGAGCCGTGTCACCGGCCGCACCGACGACATGCTGATCATCCGCGGCGTCAATGTCTTTCCCTCGCAGATCGAGGAGGCGCTGCTGCGGGTCGAGGGCACCACGCCGCACTATCAGATCGAGGTCACCCGTCCCGGGACACTCGACGAGGTCCACGTGAAGGTCGAGATCCGCCCCGAGCTCTTCTCCGATCGCATGGATCAGATGCAGGCACTGCACGAGCGCATCGCCCGCGAGATCCACACGGTCGCCGGGATCCGTGCCCATGTCCACCTGGTCGAGCCGCGTCACATCGAGCGTTTCGTCGGCAAGGCCAAACGTGTCCTCGACCGCCGCGCGCGGGCCGACTAGACTGCCACGCGGCGCCCACCGCGACGCACGACCTCGATGCGCGTCTCGGTGAGCTCACGCGACACCGAGCCCAATCCATCACAGAGCATGATCATCCATGTTGAGCAGACATCCACATATCCTCACTCTCGCACTCGCGGCATTCCTCCCGCTCTCGGGCACATTGGCCGAGACCACTGGGTTCTATATCGAGACGATCAATCGCGGCTCACCCGCACCCGGAGTCGAGCCGATCGAAGAGACCTCCAAGACCTATATCGCCAATGACAAGATGATCGTGGTCAACGATGGAGCCGATGCCACCGATCTCATCCTCGACCCGGCCGCCGGGATCATCACCTTCGTCAACCACGCCGAGAAGCAGTACCTGCCGATCGACGTCCAAGCCGTGAAGACCAGCATGAGCGGCCCAGCCTCCGAGCAGATGCGCGCCATGCTCGGAGAGATCACCACCAAGGTCGAGCCGACCGATGAGACCCGCCGCATCGGTGAGTGGAACACGCGCAAATACCTGGTCAGCAAGAGCGGCATGATGCAGGTCGAGCAGGAGATCTGGGCCACCGAGGATGTCGATCTCGATGCGAGCCGCTACACCGACATGATGAGCCTCACCGGTCCCGGCGGCATGCTCGCCAACACGCCAGCCGGCATCGCCCAGCGCGATGAGATGGCCAAGATCAAGGGCTACCCCATCCTCACCAAGACCAAGATGGAGATGATGGGCACGAGCATGGAGACCGAGACCGAGGTCAGGATCATCCGGCAAGAGTCCATGGAGGACAGCCGTTTCGAGATCCCCGAGGGTTACACGCTTCGCAAGATGGGTTCGAGCATCCCGATGCCAGATGGCGGACAACCCTGAAGACCCGGCAGTCGCCTCATCAATGCGGCGGTCATGGCCAACCGAGCCGCTCGCGATGCGACTGCCGAGCCGCTCGCGATGCGACTGCCGAGCCGGTCGCGATGCGACTGCACACCCGCTGCACGCGGTCGGTGACGACCGCACGCTGAGCCCGATTGGCGGCGTTGCAGCACCCGAAGCGTCGCCCGCGACGCCTCGGCATCACCCGGACGATGACCGTATGAACACAGCTCATGACAGTGCACTCTACATCTCGGCGCCTGTGAATGCATTGGTCGAGGGTCTCTATCGCGAAGATACCCGGATCTCGGACATCCTCGCCCACGGTGACTTCGGCCTTGGAACCTTCAATGACCTGGACGGCGAGATGGTGGTCCTCGACGCCGAGGTCTATCAGTTGCGCTCAGACGGCAATGCCTACGCGGTCCCTCCCGACACCCGCACCCCCTTCGCCTGCGTGACCTTTTTCCGCCCCTACAGCCAAGAGGAGGTCGACCAACCGCTCGACTATCCGGCGCTGCTGGGTCTGTTCGATCGGCTCCTGCCATCGAAGAACATGCTCTATGCCATCCGCCTGGACGGGCGCTTCGATTATGCGCGCACCCGCTCGGTCCCGCGCCAGGACTCCTATCGTCCATTGGTGGAGGTGGCGCGCGAGCAACCCGAATACGAATACACGAACGTGGATGGCAGCATGGTGGGATTCTGGACGCCCAACTTCCTGCAATCGGTGGCGGTACCCGGCTACCATCTGCACTTCCTCACCGCGGACAAGCGCCACGGCGGACACCTACTGGAATGCCGACCGCGCCAGATCCGCATCAGCCTGCACCACATCGCGCGTCTGGAGCTGGGACTTCCACTGACCCTGGACTATCTCACCGCCGAGCTCGATCGGGACATCGCGCAGGACCTGCATGAGGCCGAGCACTGAGACTGCTTCGAGACTGCTTCGAGACTGCTCCGAGACTGCTCCGAAACTGCTTCGAGACTGCTCCGAAACAGCTCAGAGATCCTGTCGCGACCTTGAAGGAGTTCATGGATGAACGACGACCCCCAAGCCCGATTGCGTAGCGTGCGGAGCAGAGGGCGCGAGGGCCATCAAGGGTTGTCCGCCCCGCCATTCTTCGAGCGCAGCGAGCCTCTTTCCAGGTAGCGCTTCAATGCAGTCTCGATCAAGTTGCTGAGCGTGCGGTTCTCGTTTTTGGCTTGCGTCTTGAGTGTTTCGAGCAACGCGGGATCGACGCGAACATTTAGTGGAACTTTCGGCATGGCTGTATTGCTTTATCTATACGAAAGCAGTACGTTAGCACACATGAACCAGCGTTCGCACCGATTTCGTTTTTATCCGACAGAGACCCAAGCCAAAACACTCGGGCATTGTTTCGGAACTGCGCGCTGGGTTTGGAACACTGCATTGGCGTGGCGCTCGGCGGCTTACAAGATTGACGGCGAACGCGTCACCGGCGTGGACTTCTCGCGCGAACTGACGTGGCTCAAAACATTGGAGCCG
>RZZN01000154.1 GCA_009929855.1 Gammaproteobacteria bacterium | reverse complement strand
CCAGGCCCGATATCTGGCCGAGAAGCTGCGTGCCCTGATCGCCGCTGAACCCTTCCCCGGGGCCGGCCGGGTCACTTCCAGCTTTGGCGTGGCGCAATTCCGCCCCCCGGAAAGTGCCGATGCCTGGCTCGATCGCGCCGATGACGCCCTCTATCAAGCCAAGGCGGCGGGACGCAACCGGGTCTGGTTGGGGCCTGATGAAGGCATTGAGGGCAGGTGATGGTTTCCGTGAAAACAGCTCCAGGGCGCTTGCTGGGTCTGAAAGAGGTCTGATGCATGAGACTGGTGTCTGACAATCGCCCCCCCTATGCGGACGCCTGGGTGCTGACCGGCGTCGCCACCGCTTTCGTCTTGGCCCAACTCCTATTCCTGCCCCCGGTCGAGACGATCGACGACATCGCACTGATCGCGGAAGCGATCGTCAGTCTATTTCCCTTGGTGGGGTTATTCGTTGTGCAGCACCTGCACAAGGCTCCGAGCACCTATTGGCCAATGAAAACCGGGCTCTTTTGTCTGCTGCTCTCCAACCTGGCAGACGCCCTCGATGAGGTGCGCGTTCAACCCGACCTGGTCAGGATACTGATCGAGAACGGTCTGAGGGTCCTGGGTTTTGCCTTGCTCGTCTATGGACTGATTCGCTGGATTCGTTACAACCACTCCATCCTCGATGAGACCCAGAGGGCCCTGCGCGCCGAAGCGCTGAGCCGGGAGCGTCTCGAAGCGAGTCAGCGGCGTTATTGCGCCTTGTTCGAGTCGGCGGCCTCGGCCGCCGTCGTCTGGACGGAAGGCTTCATCATCACGGACTGGAACCAGCGTGCCGAGGCGCTCTTCGGGTGGTCACGGGAGGAGGTGCTGGGTCGCCGATTCCCTGAATTCATGATCCCGCCAGACCAGCGCGAGACCATCGAGGCCCGCCTGGAGATTGCCGGTTTCGAGGAGATGCCGATCCACTCCATCAACGAGAACCTCACCAAGGATGGACGCAAACGCTGGTGCGAATGGTTCAACACCGCGCTCCCGGCCATGGCAGGCACCCCTCGGGAGCTCATCTCGCTGGCCAACGACATCACCGAGCGACACGAGCTGGAGCAAGCATTGGTCCGCGCCAAGGAAGAGGCCGAGCAAGCCACCCGCGCCAAGAGTGATTTCCTGGCCAACATGAGCCATGAGATTCGCACCCCCATGAGCGGCATCATCGGCCTGACCCAATTGGCCTTGCAAACCGAGCGCCCCTCAACTCAGCGGGACTATCTCGAAAAGATCGAGAGCTCGGCCAAATCACTGCAGTCCATCCTCAACGACATCTTGGACATGTCGAAGATCGAGGCTGGAAAGCTCAGCCTGAGCAAGGGCGAATTCGATCTCGACCAGCTGCTGGAAAAGGCCGTGAGTCTGGCAAAGCCGGCGGCGCTCGACAAACAGCTGACACTGAACATCGTGCGGGAACCCGGACTCGGACGTGACTGGTATGGCGACAGCTTGCGAATCGCTCAGGTCCTGACCAACCTGCTGAGCAATGCGATCAAGTTCACCGCGACAGGCAGTGTAGAGGTCAAGGTGAGCCAGTCGCGGCCCGGACACGTTCGATTCGAAGTGCAGGACACCGGCATCGGCCTGACCGCGGAGCAGCAGCTCAGCGTCTTCGACCCCTTCGTGCAAGCCGATGCCAGCGTCGCTCGGAGCTTCGGCGGAACAGGCCTCGGCTTGGCCATCTGCAAACAACTCGTCGCGTTGATGGACGGCCAGATCTGGGTCGAGAGCGAGCCCGGTGTAGGGAGCCGATTCACCTTCGACATCGCACTGGAGGAGCGCCCGCATGCCATGATTCGGGCGCAAGCGCCTACCCCTTGGATTGCGCTCAAGCAATCACTGCAGCATCTCGCAGGCCGGCGTCTGCTCTTGGTGGAGGACAACGCCATCAACCGCCAGATCGTCCTTGGCCTGCTCGAGGACAGTGGGCTCGAGATCGAGATCGCCGAAGATGGCGAGGTGGCGGTCGCCAAATGTCGTCAGCGCGCCTACGACCTTATCCTGATGGACATCCAGATGCCGATCATGGACGGCTACGAGGCCAGCCGCCTGATCCGTGAAAGCGCCCCGGATGTACCCATCATTGCACTGACTGCCCATGCCTTTCAGGAAGACGCCGAGAGGGCCCGCGCGGCGGGCATGAATGCGCACCTCACCAAGCCCATCGACTTCGAACAGCTCTGCAGACTCTTGCTCAGCATGCTGTCACCCGCGGCTGAACATTGGACGATCGGAAAGCCGCTTCAGGCCGAGAGCAAAGCGCCCTGACTGTCGATCGGCAAGGATGAATCCGATCTGCCGAACCTGCCAAAGCTGGACATCGGGAGCGGATACTCCACACCCGCGAAAGGTGGGCGAGAAATCAGCATCACACAAGACGATCTCGGTCCAGGCTCCGTCTGGTGGCTGAAATGCCGCTTGATAGCTGACCCCATCCCACTCGGAATCCATGCGCAGTGCCAGCTTGTAGCGACGGCCATCGCCCAGCACCTGCAAATAGAGCGCCTTCGACCCCACGGCAAACGACTGAGGCAGCGGCGCCCTGACCGATGCGAAACCGCCCCCTTGCGCCAGCGACACCACGCCCTTGAATACACTGAACCCCGCGGGTGTCATCACCAGCTCGCTCTTGGAAAGACCACCCATCACACGGTCATCGATCGCTCGCCACGGCAGCGGCGAGCCTTCAGCGGTAAAGTCGATATTCATCTCAACAGGCCAAGGTGTTGATCAAAACCACGCGGTCACTCCAAAAAGATCCGCGGCGTGACCGTCCTTCATCGGCGTGACTCTCCTTGCGCGGCGCGACTGTCCTTGCGCGGCGCGACTCTCCTTCCTCGGGGCGAGGACGCCCCGACTCCCCTGGCGACCTGCAGCCCCAGAGGAGTCGGGGCCTCCAGGCCCCGAGGAAGGATCTTCCGACGCCAGCCGAGCAACGACATGCCTCCGCAGCGGCCTGCGCAATGAGATTTTAGAAAAAAACAAAAGGATAGCCTCAAATCGGAGATTGAGTTGACTTGAAACAAGAGTCGGGCCGACTGTGGCCCCTACCCCACAAGATGGTTTCCTATAATCAATTCATCAGATGATGATTGACTCCGAGCCGTGAGAGGAGGTCTGTGATGTACATGAATCAATGGCGTTTGCCAGTCCTAGGTGGTGCGCTGCTGACCCTGGCACTGGCTAACACACCGGCATGGTCCTACGACGCGGATCTAGCCGCGCGCTATGCCGAGATGTTCGCGCCGGCCAAGGAAGCCGCGACGGGGAAGGAGCTCCATTGCATGAACCCCGAGGGTTTGATGAACCTGATCAAGAAGGGCGAACCCGTGGTGGGATTGGATATTCGCACGCCAGGGGAAGCGTCGGTCTTCACCATGGCCCTGCCCGGCAGCCTGAGCATCCCGATCAATGAGCTTTTCCTGCCCGAGAATCTGGCGCGTCTCCCGACGGATCGTCCGATGGTGGTGCTTTGCCAGAGTGGACTGCGGGCAGGCATGGCGGTCGCCGGATTGCGTCAGATCGGGTTCGAGAAGGTCTTCGCCCTGCAGGGCGGGTTCAAGGCACTGAGCGATCATCTCAATCCGCTCACGGCCTACAGCCCGCTACCTGGCCCGCAGGCCGGGAAATGACAGCCATCGAATGAAGTCGCCTGGCGCTTTGAGTCGATTTCAGAACATCAGCATCCTCACTGCATGCGCATGACCAGTCGACCTCTAGCCTGTAGGGCCGCATGAATTCGGCCCTACGGAGACACTGATTCATTCCAAGATCGCGACGGGCGTCCATCGCAAACAGCTGATATTGCTCATCCAGATCCGACGGGATCCGAATATTTCAGCGTTTCCCTGCAGGGCAATCCTTGCGGGCGCGCTCGGCGGTCAACGCATGCGGCCCAACAGGACAAAATGAGGATCACTCGATGAGCGCGATGCGACCCCGCTACAACAAGGCCACCGCCTTGATCTGAATCCAGACCGAGGCGCCGGGGGCGAGTCCGAGATGGTCGATCGATCGCCGGGTGACGCGAGCCAGCAGCACCGCGCGGCCCAGATCCAGCCGTACCAGCGCCAGGGCCGGGTGCTCCTCGTCGCCGATCGATTCGACCTTGGCTGGCAGGGTATTGAGGATGCTGGATTCATGGATCTGCTCGAGCGCGATGCTGACATCGCGTGCCAGGATGCGCACCCGCACATGGGCGCCGAGCGCGGCGCCGGTATCGCGCA
>RZZN01000153.1 GCA_009929855.1 Gammaproteobacteria bacterium | reverse complement strand
GCGCCTGATCGAGGCCGGATTTCCCTGTCACCAAGTCGGGGCGGAGACGCAGCGGGAGCAGAGTGTCGGGCTCCAGCCGCCGGTGAACCGCCTGCATGTGTGGTGGGCGCGTCGCCCCTTGACCCCGAGTCGCGCAGCCATCCTGGCATCTCTGCTGCCCGCCGGAGCCGACCCCGACACCTTCGTGCGCCAGCTCGGTATCGAGCGGGTTCAGGCGTTGGTCAATGACGTGCCGTGGACACTGACCGGAAAGCTGCTGGAGCGGATCGAGCAGCGGGATGGACGGCAGGTGTTGCCGGTCGACAAGGTGGTTCTGCGTGCGTTGGAGCAAGAACAGCGACGCCGTGAGAAGAATCGCGCGCTGATGTCGCGTCTACGCGACGCACAACCCGAGCTGCGATCCGATCCCTTGCTCGTCCGCTGGGACGAGGAGAGCCGGCACCTGCCGATGCCATGGCCGGCCGAAGGCGAAACCTTGTCGACCCGACGCGCCCCTGGTGATCCTGCCCATGTCAACGAACGAATCGACTTCGCCAAGTCACCCGCAGTCAAGGTCTCTCTCGGTGGGGAGCTGCGATGGGACGCCGAAGACCTCTATGCCTATCAACGTGCCTTCGCAACCCCTGTTCCCTACAGTCCGAAAGCGCTGACGGTACTCGATCCAACATCGGGCGGCGGCTCGATCCCCTTTGAAGCGCTCAGACTGGGTTATCGGGTCATTGCCAATGAGCTGAATCCGGTCGCAACCTCGATCCTCTATGCAACGCTGGATTATCCGGCGCGATATGGGGTCGAACTGGTCGCGGATATCGAACGTTTTGGGGCATCACTGCTGGCCCGAGTCGAAGCCGAGATGGCCGATGTCTCGCCCTTCTCACCCATTCCTGACGACGAGCTGAGCATCCTAAAACGGCATCTTGCGAGATGCCCGGATTTGGTCGACGATTTCGCCATCGAGCACGACCACACCGGGCTGATTTCGTGCCGCCAAGTCACCTGTCCCCACTGCGGCGGCGACGCGCCTTTACTCAACACCTGCTGGCTGTCCAAGGAAGCCGGCGACCCCTGGGGTGTGCGCGTCATCCCGAAGGGCGGCAAGGTCCGCTTCGAGACCTATCGGGTCAAGCACGGACGTGGACCCGACGGAGAGGACCCGAACGCCGCGACCGTGAATCGCGGGACCGGCCAATGCATCCATTGCAAACAGGCGATCGACGGCGATGAGATCAAGCGCCAGGCCCGTGCATCGGCGAAGCATCCGACGCCGATGGCGGATTGCCCCGATGGCTGGCAGGACCGGCTTTACGCCGTGGTCGCGGTGCGTCTGGAGCCCAAGCTCGACAGCCACGGGCAGCCGTTACGCTACACCTCAGGCGCACGCAAGGGCGAGATCAAGACCAGCAAGGTGCGCTATTTTCGGCCGCCGAACCAGCGTGACTTGGACGCCCTGGCAGAAGCGCAACGCCGTTTGGAAGCCAACTGGGAGAGGTGGGATGCAGAGGGTCTGATCCCAACGGAGGGCATCGACCGCTGTTCCAATTACGACCGTGGACATCGAATGTACGGCGAGGAACGCTGGTGCGACCTGTTCACCCCGCGCCAGCTGCTGGGACACCTGACCTTGACCAAGACGCTGAACCGGCTGAAACCCGAAATTCTGAGGGATTTAGGCCCTGAACGGGGGCGGGCGGTGGTGACCTATCTGCAGCTCGCCATCGACAAGGGAATGGACTACAACAGCCGACATACGCGTTGGGAATATACGCGAGGCGTCGTCAAGGGCACCTTCAGTCGTCACAACTACGCGATCCAATGGACCTTTGGTGAGATGATCTTCAGCGGTCCAAATTCCGGTGCCGCCTGGGGTCTATCGCAGGTCATGGACGCGTATCAAGGCATCGCTGAACTGGTTGAACCGGTACATGAACAGACCCATGGCAATCTGCCCCTCACCATTCTCAACCAGCGCGCCGATTATTTACCGCAGGTGGAATCAGGCACAGTCGATTTGGTGTGTATGGATCCACCATACTACGACAATGTGCTCTACGCAGAGCTGTCCGATTTCTTCTATGTCTGGCAACGGCGTACCCTCGCCGATCTGTACCCGGGCCAATTTGCACGGCGCCTGACCGACAAGAAATCCGAGGCGGTCGCCAATCGTGCCCGCGACGGCAGCGGCGAGGTGGCCAAGGACACCTACGAGCGCATGATGGGCGAGATCTTCCACGAGTGCCGCCGCACGCTGAAGGACGACGGTCTCTTCACACTCATGTTCAACCACAAGTCCCAGGATGCCTGGGAGACCCTGACGCGCGCCCTGATCGACACCGGCTGGGTCATCACCGCCTGCTTCCCGGTGGAGTCCGAGGGCGAGAACTCGATGCACCAAAAAGACCTGGCCGCCGCCGCCAGCTCCATCTTCATCGCCTGCCGCAAGCGCCCGGAGCACAGCCACGAGCACGCCATCTGGGAAAGCGCCTTCGGCCAGACCGGCATCCGACACCAGATCGAAGCGGCCGTCCGCCAGGGTCTGAGTGATTTCGCTCCGCTGCGTCTCAATCCGGTCGACGAGATGGTCGCAAGCTACGGCAAGGCCCTCCAGGTCCTCTCCTCCCACTGGCCGGTGCAGGATGGCGACGCGCTGGTCAGCCCCGTCAAGGCGATGAACGAGGCGAGTCGCGTGGTCTCGCAGGGACGGGTCAGTCAGATCACCAAGGGCAAGGTCCGGGTCGAGGATCTGGACAGCGAGACCGCCATGGCGCTGACCATCTTTGGCATCTGGGAGCTGGCCGAGATCGCCTACGACGACATCCTGAACCTCTCGCGCTCACTGGGAATCGCCCTGGACGGCAAAGTGGGCGGCTACCGAGTCCAGGACCGGGAGATCGGCATCAACCAGGCCGTCGGTCACCCCGGCCGTCGTCCGAGGAGCACCGGCGGTCTCGAGGGCTACCAGGCCCCCCTGGTCCGCGCTGGCTCCAAGCTCCGTCTGGTCCTGCCGGAGGAGCGCCACCGCGCCCGCTTGAGCGCCCCGCAGACCGATTGGGATCGTCTTCAGGGCCTGATCGCGGCCTATCGCGACGGCGACATCCCGGTTGCTCGCGCCTACCTTCAAACGCACGCTGCCGAGCACGCCGAGCGCATTCTCGACCTCTTGGAAGTCTGGGCCGCGGAAGCGCGTGATCCGGATCTGAAAAAAGAGGCCCGTGCCGCACTCTATGGGCTTGGGCGGTGAGAGTGGTCGTCGATACCAACGTCTTTCTCGGCGCGATGCTCGGCCGTGGGGCGGCGAATGCCGCCATCGCGGCATGCCTGCGCGGTCAAGTCGTTCCGCTCATGGGCACGACCCTGCTTGCCGAGTACGAGGATATCCTCGGGCGTCAGTCGCTGTTCTCCCATTGCCTGCTGACTGCCGAAGAGCGTGAGGAGTTGCTGGATATCTTCTTGGCGGTGTGCGAGTGGACGCCGATCTATTTCGGTTGGCGGCCCAATCTCCAGGACGAGGGCGATAATCATCTGGTGGAGTTGGCCGTCGCCGGCGGCGCCTGTTTGATCGTGACGCGCAACCTCCGCGACTTTTCGCGCATGGAGCTGCGGTTTCCCTCATTGCGGGCGGTCAGCCCAGAGGACTTTCTGAAGGAGTTGCAGACATGACCTCAGTGACAGTCAGTTTGCCCGACGAGACCTACCGGCGCCTGGACGAGATCGCGCGCTTGCGCGGCACCAGTATCGATCGGCTCTTCGACGATATGGCGGCCCTGATGGTCGCGGAGTCGGACGCCGAGGGCCGTTTTCGCGCCCGGCGTCTGCGAGGACACGGCAAAGCCGAGCGGGGGCTCGGGTTGCTGAGCAAGGCAGCTGGACAGCGTGGCGAGGACTCGGACCCGACCTGGGATCTTTCCAGAGCGAACACCGATCGGTAGATCTTTCGCATGGACCGCCCGGACAGCCCCTGACTTCCCTTCGACTTCTGCGAGATTGACGAACGACAGGAGATATCCATGAACTGGCCGCTTCAAGGACAACAGGATTGCTTGAATCAAGTTGTAGAAGAGGCTCTGTGCGAAGGACCACAGGTGATCACCGCCAACGGTGAAGAGACCGCCGTGGTTGTTTACATCAAGGAATACCGCCGGTTGAAGTCTCCGTCCGACACACTGGCGGATTTCCTGATGCACTCGCCGTTGCGTCGGAGCGGCATCCGCATCGAACGAGACCAGAATCTCGAACGGGATGTGGATCTGTGAGGTTCCTCCTCGACACCAATGTCGTGTCCGAGTTTGCCAAGGACGAGGTGAA
>RZZN01000152.1 GCA_009929855.1 Gammaproteobacteria bacterium | reverse complement strand
GGACGAAATCCCAATAGCCCTTGACGCCGCTCGCGCCGACCATCCACAGATGCAGGCGAACCAGCAAGACACCGATGATCACAAAGGGCACTGTCGTCAGCAGGGGTAAATAGATCACGAACACACCGAGTAGCGTCCGTCGATCGGACAAATGCCGATAGTTGCCGCCAATCCGGACACGATTCATGATGCACTCCTGTCGTCTGTAGACGGATAGTAAATCCAAACCACCCAGAGAGTTTCAATCAGGTCAGTAAAATGAGGTTAGACCCGGCTGAATGAATCGTCAACACACCGCAAATGCATGAAAAGGAGTCGGTGCGGCCTGGCTAGGCCGCACCGACTCCTTTTTTGACCCGCATGAAGGTGCTCACTCTCGGGGCGAGGACGCCCCGGCTCCTTTGAACTTAAATCCGGCGATTGACTCACGCAAAGACGCCAAGAACGCAAAGAAAACAGAATCTTGAGTCAGCAAAGGGACTCACCGGTCAGGTGAACGGCATGGTACTGCTCACTGATTGAAAAATCGTTGCGTCTTTGCGTGAAAGCTGCTTTTTTTGGGTTGAAGGTAGTCAGCTCGTGCGCACCGCTCGAATCGGCTCGTGCTGGGCGGCGACTGCCCCGGCCAGGTCAGTCAAACGGGCCAGGATGACCTCGTGCGCGAGGGTCTCGGGTAGACAGCGCTCGAATTTGAGCTGGACCTGGGCCATCCAGTCCTCCCAGACCGGCTCGGGGATGTCCGAGGCGCGCAGCCGCTCCAGGATCTCGGTGCTGCTCAGATGCGCGGAGTCGATCTGCAATGAAAAGTTGTCGATTCGTCTCACCGCGCCCAGTGAGCGTGCTAGGACCTGGGCCAGGACGGCGTTGGCGCCGCGGCCGGCGAAGGTCCACCAGCGCAGGTCGCCGGAGTCATGGGTCACCAGCGTGGTGCCATCATCACTGACGAAGGCCATCTCCTCACGCAGCTCGGCGAGACGCGCTTGGGCACGGCGCGACAGCCTGACATCCGGGTCGCGTCCGGCCAACAGGCTGCGCACCGCCCGGCAAAGGTCGAAGCCAAGCGCGCGGGGGCTGCCGACCCAGTGGCTGCGACCCGGCTCGGGGGAGGGCTCGACCGCGGCGATGCGTCGCGCCCAATCGACCGCGATGACCCGCCACCCGCGGCCGGCGAGCTGGAGCCGGGTGGGCTGGTCGTCTTCATGCCGCAGGCTCAGCGGGTCCACGCTGCCGATCTCGGTCGTGCCGTGACGGACCTGGATCTGGAGCGGTGAGTTGAAGACCGAGAGCAGCTCCAGGAAGCTGCGTCGGCCAAAGGTCTGCTCGCCCTTGGGTGCGAACCAGAGCACCCCGCCGTCCTCCCAGAGGATCTCCTCCCGCACCATGTGACTCAGCAGGGCCTCGACCAACCCCTGGGGCAGATCGCGAAAGGTACGCCCGATGGACTCGGCGAGCCGACCGCGCTCGCCGCCCCCCTGCTGGAGGAGCCGGGCCATGATCTGCTGGGCGACCACCTGGTAGGGCTTGGGTGGTGGGCGGATCGGCTCGACATAGCCGTCCCGCCAGAGCAGCGCCAGACCAGCCGCGCACAAGAGTGACTCGTCGCTGGTGGCGAGGAATAGACAGTGACGCACGGCTCCCGCACGCCGACCGGTGCGACCCATGCGCTGCAGGAAGGAGGAGACGGTCGCCGGGGCATCGATCTGGATCACCCGGTCCAGATCGCCCACGTCGATGCCAAGCTCCAGCGTACTGGTGGCGACGATGACACAGTCGGATGACTCGCCGAAGGCCCGCTCGGCCTGGCGGCGCGCCTCGCTGGAGACCGAGCTGTGCGAGACGAAGACCTGGACGCCGGCCGAGCGCAGCGCCGCGGCGAGCGTCTCGACCCGGCCGCGGCTGTCGCAGAACACCAGACGCTTCTCGCCCCGGTGCAGCCGAGCGATCACCAGTGCCGCGTTCTCCAGGCTGCCGACATGATCGATCGTGACCTCGGCGTCCGCGATCGCCCCGCCACGGCCGATCACCCGTCCACCGCGACCGCCAGTCAGCCAGTCCAGCAGGGCCTCGGGATTGCCCACCGTGGCGCTCAGACCCAGCCGCTGCAGTCGTCGCCCGGCCAGATCCTCCAAGCGGTTCAATAGGGCCAGCAGATGCCAACCCCGATCGTCACCCGCGAAGGCGTGGAGCTCGTCCACCACCAGGGTCTGGACGCTCTCGAGCAGCACCCGACGGCTGGGGTCGCGGGCGGTCAGCAGACCCTCGATGGACTCGGGCGTGATCAGGAGCAGATCAGGCGGCTCGCGCAGCAGGCGTCGGCGCGCCGCGGCGTCGACGTCGCCGTGCCAGAGCCCGACCTGGCGTCCAACCAGACCGAGCAGACGCGCGAGACGTGGCTCCAGGTTATTGAGCAGCGCCTTGATCGGGCAGATGTAGAGGACCGAGAGACCAGTCCAGGAGGCGCTGATCATCCGCGACAGCAGTGGCAAGACCGCGGCCTCGGTCTTGCCGCCGGCGGTGGGGGCGAGCAGCAGCGCGTCATCCCCGGCGAGGATGGGCACGATCGCCTCCGACTGGGTCGGACGCAGGCTCGACCAGCCGAGACTGTTGACGACGTGATACTGGACCGCTGGGTGAAGACGCTCGAATGGACTCGACCCGGCGCTCATCACCGGGGCAGCTCGATCTCGTCAAGCTCGGCATCATCGCCGCGCGGGGACCCCAACCCCAATCTCCCCTCGGAAGCTGGACTGGTCTGACCGGAATCCGCCCCCCGCATCCCCCGCTCGGCCAGGGTCAGCTCGCTGTCCGACACCGTCAGGCCATAGTGCAGCCGGGGGTCGAAGTCCGGGAACTGATCGATGCGGTCGAGGACATCCGCCACCAGCTTCTTGAGATAGAGCCGCGGCGCGATGCCCACCTTGCCGCCGAGCTGTCCGGTCACCGCGCTGGCCAGATCGGCGAGATAGGCATCATCCGCCAGTGCAGCGATGCGCTCCGGCACCTTCGATTGACTGGCGTAGAGGTCCCGCACCCGCCGCCCGACCTCGCACAGTGACTCCTGACCGAAGCCGGGCAGCCGGATCTGCACCGCCCGCGGATTGTCGAAGCGGGCCGCGGTGGCGAAGTCGGTGTGCAGACGCTGGGCCAGGGGCGGCAGACGCTGCACGCCCTGTGGGCCGTCGAAGAAGGCGGGCGTGCCGGTCACCAGCAGATAGAGCCCGGGGAAGCGACCGGCATCGATCTCGTCCAACCACTGGCGCAGCGCGTTGAGCCCCTTGTCGCGGGTGTCGGCGCGCATCCGCTGCAGGGTCTCGACCTCGTCGATGACCAGCACCAGCCCGGCGAAGCCAGAATCACGCAGGATGCAGAGCAGCCCGGCGAGAAAGCCGGTCGCGCCGAAATGATCGATGGCGCCCCGGATGCCGGCGACACGCTTCACCGCGGCGGCCACCGTCGGCTGTCCGGCGATCCAGGCGATCAGCCCCTCGGCGGTCGCCGCGTCCTCGCGCAGTAGGGCCAGACGATAGGCGCGCAGGGTCGCCGAGAAGGCCGGCGCGACCCGGGTGACCTCGGCCAGGCGCTGCTCCATCAGCAGATCCGTGGCCCGCACCAGGGCCTCGGCATCCGCTGGGTCGAGCTGTCCGTCGGCCAGCACGTCCTGCTCCAGGGTATAGAACCAGCCGTCGATGACACCGCGAAAGGCACCCTCCCCCTCGCTGGTGACGAGTCGCTCGCAGAGACGGCGGTAGATGGTCTCCATGCGGTGGAGCGGTGTCTCGGTCTCCGAGATCTGGACCTCGCCGGTAGCGAAGCCCAGACCCCGCGCCTGCTCCTGGAGCCAGCGTCCGAAAAAGGTCTTGCCGCAGCCATAATCGCCGCGCACCGCCTTGAAGTGACCCCGCCCACTGGCGACCTGTGAAAGCTCATCGGCGACCGTGGGCGCGAGGCGCGACAGACCCACCGCGAGCAGATCGAGCCCGGCCTGGGGCACGCTGCCGCGACGCAGCGCCCCGATCAGCTCACCGATGCGTGACAGCGAGACCAAGGTCTAGTCCGTCTCGAGTTGAAACTGGAGCCGGAGCAGGGGCAGGTTCAGCTCCACCGTCCCGGTCGTCGAGTCCACGGCGATCACCGCCGCCCGATCCACATTGAGCACCCGCCGCGCCAGGCTCAGGAAACCCTCGATCCGGATCATGGGCAGCCCCAGCCGCTGGGCCAGCGCGCTCTTGCCGAGCTTGCCGCCGCGGCTGTCCAGCGCCAGCAGGAAGCGGCGCAGATCATCATCGGTCGGGGCCATGCGGGCCGCCAG
>RZZN01000069.1 GCA_009929855.1 Gammaproteobacteria bacterium | reverse complement strand
CGCATCCTCAACCAGTTCGCGCCTTTCGATACCGAACGGGTCGAGGCCGTCCTCGACTCGACCGAGGACTTGATCCAGGCCGTGCGGGAGTGGATGGAGAAGCGTGAACAGCTCACGCCGCCGGATCGCCAGTATCAGTAACCATAGACCTTGGCCGGCCCCGCCAATATTACGTAGACTGAATTCTTTGCCGTCATGGTAACGTACACTAAAATTGTGTCCCACAGGTGGCTTATGCCTTCGAATCGATGCCTGGAGACAGGGACTCAAGATGGCGACATGGCGGAAGAGTAGCGCACTCCAAGGAGGCATCAGATAGCCACGCACCCGATCGAGATCACCCTCAGCCGGCTCGAATCCCACCTCTGGGAAGCCGCCAACATCCTGCGCGGCAGTCCGGTCGATCGCACCGACTGGAAGAGCTACATCCTGCCGTTGCTGTTCCTGAAGCGGTTGTGCGATGTCTGGGATGAGGAGCACGCCGAGATGGTCCGGACCTATGGCGAGGACTTCGCCGACGAGCATCGTTTCCAGGTACCCGAAGCTTGCCACTGGAACGCGATCCGCGAGACGTCCGTCAACGTAGGCGCCGCTATCGCCAACGCCATGCGCGGTATCGAACGTACCAACCAGGAACACCTGTACGGCGTCTTCGGCGATACCCAGTGGACCAACAAGGAGCGCCTGCCCGACGACCTGCTCAAGGATCTCATCGAGCACTTTTCGGCGCTGCCGCTCGGCAACCGCAGCGTGCGCAACGATGTGATCGGCGATGCCTACGAGTACCTGATCAAGACCTTCGCCGACGCCACCAACAAGAAAGCCGGCGAGTTCTACACCCCACGCAGCGTCGTCCGCCTGATGATCGAGATCCTCGATCCCCAGGAAGGCGAGACCATCTACGATCCGGCTTGCGGCACCGGCGGCATGTTGCTCGCGGCCGTGGAGCATGTGCGCCATCAGGGCGGCGATCCGCGCACCTTCTTCGGCAAGCTCTACGGCCAGGAGAAAAATCTGACGACGGCGTCCGTGGCGCGCATGAATCTCTTGCTGCATGGCCTTGAGGACTTCCAGATCGAGCGCGGAGATACCCTGCGCAACCCACTGTTCACCGATGCCGGCACCGGGGGACTGGCCACCTTCGATATCGTCCTCGCCAATCCGCCGTTCTCGCTCGAACACTGGGGACGTGAAGTCTGGGAAAGCGACCCCTGGGGCCGGGCCTTTGCCGGCTTGCCGACAGACAAGTCCGGCGATTTCGCTTGGGTGCAGCACATGGTCAAGTCGATGGCGCCCATCACCGGCGCGATGGCCGTGGTGTTACCACAGGGCGCGCTGTTCCGGGGCGGGGTCGAGGGCCGGATCCGCCGCTATCTGCTGGAGAACGATCTGATCGAGGCCGTCATCGGTCTGGCGCCGAACCTCTTCTACGGCACCGGACTCGCGGCCTGCATCCTGATTCTGCGTCACAACAAGCCCGACACCAGTACCGGCAAGGTGTTGATCGTCGATGCTTCCACGCTGTTTCGCAAGGACCGCGCTCAGAATCACCTGGAACCCGAGCACGCCGAGCGGATTCTGGGCTGGTACAAGACGTTCGAGGATGTCGAGGATCACGCGCGCGTGGTGACGCTCGATGCGATCGAACAGGAAGGCTGGACGCTCAACATATCGCGCTATGTGTTGCCGCCGATCGGCCAGGACATCCCCCCGCTGCCGGTGGCCATCGCCGACTTCAAGGCGGCGCTGGAGCAGGTGCGTCTCGCTGAAGAGGCGTTGCAGCGGGAGATGATCGCGGGCGGCTGGATCGGGGGAGAGGCCGGATGAACGACAACATGCAGACGCCGCGTCTGCCGCTCGCCCAGCTCGAAAGTTATCTCTGGGGGGCGGCCACCATCCTGCGCGGCCTGATCGATGCCGGCGACTACAAGCAGTTCATCTTCCCGCTGGTGTTCTACAAGCGCCTGTCCGATGTCTGGGACGAGGACTACACCAACGCCCTCGCTGCCTATGACGGCAACGTCGAACTGGCCAAGGCGGAGGCCGACGAGCGGTTCGTCATCCCCGAGGGCGCGCATTGGAATGACACGCGCGCCCGCGCCAGTGACGTCGGTCAGGCGCTGCAAAATGCCATGCGTGCGATCGAGGCCGCCAATCCCGGACGCTTCGACGGCATCTTTGGCGAAGCGCCCTGGACCAACAAGGAACGCCTGCCGGATGCCACACTCAAGAACCTGCTGGAGCATTTCTCCAAGCAGGTACTCTCGCTCGCTCACGTCCCCGAGGACGAACTCGGCGATGCCTACGAATATCTGATCGGTCGCTTCGCCGACGATGGCGGGCATACCGCTCAGGAGTTCTACACCAACCGTACCGTGGTCCACCTCATGACCCAGATGCTCAAGCCCCAGCCGGGCGAGCGCATCTATGATCCCACCTGCGGGACCGGCGGCATGCTCATCGCCACCCTGGCCGAGGTCAAACGCCGGGGCGGCGAATACCGTACCCTGCGTCTCTATGGCCAGGAGCGCAACCACATGACCGCCTCGATTGCGCGCATGAATCTGGTGCTGCATGGGGTTGAGGATTTCGACATCCAGCGCGGAGATACCCTGGACGAACCGCGTTTCATCGAGGCCGACCGGTTGCGGACCTTCGACGTGGTCCTGGCCAATCCGCCGTACTCCATCAAGCGCTGGAATCGTGATGCCTGGTCCTCGGATCCGTGGGGACGTCATCAGCTTGGCACGCCGCCCCAGGGGCGCGCCGACTACGCCTTCTTTCAGCACATCCTCGCCAGTCTCGATCCGGACACCGGGCGCTGCGCCATCCTGTTTCCGCATGGCGTGCTGTTCCGTAACGAAGAGACGGAGATGCGCCGGAAGCTGATCGAGTCGGATCGGCTCGATTGTGTGCTGGGGCTGGGGCCGAACCTCTTTTTCAACTCGCCGATGGAGGCGTGCGTCGTCATCTGCCGTGCCCGCAAGCCGCCCGAGCGTCAGGGGCGCGTCCTCTTCATCGATGCGGTCAACGAGATTGCCCGCGAGCGGGCCTACAGTTACCTCAAGCCGGCGCATCAGCAGCGTATCGCAGCGGCGTATGACGCCTTCGCCGATGAAGCCGGGTTCGCCAAGGTTGCGACCCTCGATGAGATCGCCGCGAATGGGCACAGCCTCTCCATTCCGCTGTACGTCAAACGGCACACCACGACCGGCGTTCCAACCGATACGCGCACGCTCGCCGAAGCCTGGGCCGATTGGGAACAGGATGGACGTGCTTTCTGGCAGCAGATGGAGGCGCTGGTCGAGACGCTCGATCGCTTGAGCGCAGAGGACGACACGGATGCGTAGCGCCGAGGATCTGTTCACCGAGCTGAACGCCCTGGACGAATCGGTCCAGATCGAGGCCAAGAAGGCGAGCGAGATCGGTAAGTCGGTCTTACAAACCGTCTGCGCCTTCGCCAATGAGCCCGGCCTGGGCGGCGGCTATCTGCTGCTGGGGGCCGATTGGACGCGCAACGAGAAAGGCGACATGGTGTACTGGCCTGCCGGACTGGAGGATCCCGATAAGATTCAGCGCGATCTGGCCAGCCAGTGTGCCGGTATGTTCAACGTGGTTCTGCGCCCTGAGATGCAGGTCGAAAGCGTTGACGGCAAGCCGGTGCTCGTGGTCTTCGTGCCCGAGGCCGATGTCACCCGGAAGCCGGTCTATTTCCAGAAGACCGGACTGCCGACCGGCGCCTATCGCCGCATTGGTTCGGCCGATCATCGCTGTGCCGATGAAGACCTCTGGGTCTTGCGTGGCGAGACCCAACCCCAGAGCGGTCCGGACATGGCGACGGTGCTTGATGCCACCCGCGAGGACTTCGACCCGCAGGCCATCCTCGAATACCGGCGCCTGCGCGCCAACCTCAATCCCAATGCCGAAGAGTTGGCCTATGGGGATGACGACCTGCTGGAGGCGCTCGGCGCTTTGCGCCGGGCCAATGGCGAGCTGAAACCCACCGTGGCCGGCATCGTGCTGTTCGGCAAGTCGATTGCCTTGCGCCGGCTCATGCCCGCGCTACGCATCGACTATATCCGCGTCAACGGCACTCAATGGATCGAGGATCCGAACGAGCGTTTCGCCGCCACGCTCGATGTGCGCAAGCCGCTTCTGCTTGCCCTGCGGCAACTGCAAAGCACCATCCTCGACGACCTGCCGCGCGGCTTTCGTCTCGATGCGGGCGAGCTGCAAAGCCGCCAGGAACCCATTCTGCCGGAAAAAGTGATCCGGGAAGCCCTGGCTAACGCCACCATGCATCGCAGTTACCAGATCAACAGCCCCGTGCAGATCATCCGCTACAGCAACCGGATCGAGGTTCTCAATCCGGGCTATTCGCTCAAGCCGGTGGCGGATCTCGGCACTCCCGGCTCGCGCCTGCGCAATCCGGCCATCGCGGCGGTGCTGCACGATCTCTACTGGGCCGAGACCAAAGGCTCAGGGATTCGCACCATGCGCCGGCTCGCCACGCAAGCCGGACTTCCGTTGCCGGAATTCAGCTCAAGCCGCGAGCAGAACGAATTCAAGGCCATCCTCTTCCTGCACAATCTGCTGACCGAGGAGGATCATCGCTGGCTCAAGAGCTTGGGAGGCGGCGCCTTGAGCGCCGAGGAAGCCAAGATCCTCGTTTACGCCCGCGAGACTGGGGCGGTGGACAATACCGCCTGTCGCGACTTCTCCGGACTGGACACCCTGACCGCCAGCGGTGTGCTGCGTCGCTTGCGTGATCGGGGGCTACTGATCAAGCAGGGTAGCGGGAGTCGGACCTACTACACGCTGCAAGACCAGTTGATCGTGCTTGATCTGCATCCCGAGCAAGCCTGTTTGCCGCTGTGTGAGGATGGTGATCGACCCTTACGGCCTGAAGAGCCTGTCTCTGCCGACAAAGGTTGCAACCTTGACCATGCAACCTTACCGCCCGAGCTTGCAACCTTGCTGGCCGAGCACCGTGGCCGACTCGATCAGAAGACCTTGCGGCAGTTGATGATTCGCCTCTGTGCTTGGCGGCCCCTGACCGGCGAACAGCTTGCAACCTTGCTCAACAAGAAGCGCGACTATCTGCGCAACAAGCACCTGATCCCGATGGTCAGTGAAGGGCAGCTCAAGCTGCGCTATCCGGAGAGTGCGAAGCACCCACATCAGGCGTATGTAGCGCCTGAGACAGCACAGGAAAACCGGCATGAGTGATGGATTGAAACCAGGATGGCGGCGCTGGCGGTTCGAGCAGATGGCGCAGAACGTCAACAAGCGTATCGATGATCCGAGTCAGGCAGGGGTCGAGTATTACGTCGGACTCGAACACCTGGACTCGGATAGTTTGAAGATTCGCCGCTGGGGATCGCCGGATGATGTGAGCGCGACCAAGCTGCTGTTCGAGCCGGGCGACATCATCTTTGGGCGCCGTCGCGCCTATCAGCGCAAGCTCGGTGTGGCGGAGTTTCGTGGGATCGCTTCGGCGCATTCGCTCGTGCTACGCGCCAAGCCCGCAGTGGTTCTGCCTGAGTTCCTGCCCTTCTTCATGCAGTCGGATCTGTTCATGGAATGCGCCCAGCGCATTTCAGTGGGATCGCTGTCGCCGACCATCAACTGGAAGACGCTTGCGAAAGAAGAGTTCGCTTTGCCGCCGTTAGAAGAGCAGCGGCGATGCATTTCTACTTTTGAGGTATCAGCAAAGCATTTGGAGGAAATTCAAAAGCTAATCACTTTAGCGGAATCATTGAGCCTATCTGCAACGAATTTTTATGTGGACCAGTGGATTAACGAAGGCACTGTTGAGCTTGGATCAATTCTTAGAGGTGCCCCTGAGAGTGGATGCTCTGCACCTGAGTCAAGCGGCAACACGGGGCATTGGGTGCTTGCATTGAGCGCACTGTCTCGCAGCGGATACGTTTCTGGCGAGCTTAAAGCAGTGGAGCCAACTCAATATATGCTAGCGGCTTCACTTTCTCCCGGAGATCTTCTAATCTCTCGATCAAACACATTGGATCGGGTTGGGTTCGTCGGGCGATACCAAGCCGAGTCTCATTCAGCAATCTCATTTCCAGACACAATGATGAGACTTCTCCCAAAGCCTGAGTTAATGGAGACCGCTGCCTTAGAAATGATCTTGCAATCCTCCAATCTTCGCAGTCAGATCATGTCGATTGCAGCTGGAACCAGCGCAAGCATGAAAAAGATTAACAAAACGAACCTCATGAAAATTCGCGTGCCAACTCCGAGCAAAGCGCAACAAAAATTAGCAATTAACCATCGAAAAGAGATTGCAGACGCATTGCACCAAGCTAAAAAGCGAGCAGAGGCTGCCTGGATCATACACAAAAAGGTAATTTGTGAAGCGCTTCGTGCGTAGGTCGGGTTAGGCGCGTATGGCACGTCGTTTTTTCGCTGCTCGAAGCTCGATATGCGCCTTAACCCGACCTACGATACTTCAACGGAGTGAAGAACGATTCATCCATGACAACTTGGGAGCGCGACGGATGAAGACCATCTATCACCCCGATGACGACATCCTGGAAATCCGCCTCAGCGACAAGCCAGTCAGCCGCGAGGTTTCGCATGGATGGAATCTGAACATCAGCTACGCGGAAGACGGCAGCGTCGTGGAAATCGTGTTGCTGGAAGCCCAGGAAAAGGGGCTGTATCCGATCTCCATCGACCGGCAGGCCGCTTGATGGGCCGCGCCATTTATCGCTGAGGCTCGCAACCATGCCCTTCACCGAAGCCAACACCGTCGAAGCCTATCTGCACGATCTGCTTGCCGGCCCCTTCGGTCGGGACGCCGTCCGCGATGCCGCCGGCTATGGACGCGGGCCGCGCGGCGTCGGCTGGCAATCCCTGACCGCCGCCGAAATCCCACGCCAACCGCAAGACGTCTTCGTCGAACCCTTCGTCCGCGCCGCCCTGATCCGGCTCAACCCCGCCATCGCCGCCCAGCCCGAACGCGCCGACGAAGTGCTCTACAAACTGCGCGCCATCGTGCTCTCAGTCCGCAGTGACGGACTCGTAAGAGCCAACGAAGCCTTCACCGCCTGGCTGCGCGGCGAACGCTCGATGCCGTTCGGCCCCAATCACGAACACATCACCATCCGCCTGATCGACTTCGAGCATCCGGATCAAAATCAGACCGTCGTCACCACCCAATACATCTTCCGCGCCGGCCCCGCCGAGCGCCGCGCCGATCTGGTGCTGCTCATCAACGGCTTCCCGCTGATCCTGATCGAGACCAAGACCCCAGTGCGCCCGTCCGTGAGCTGGGTCGATGGGGCGCTCCAGATCCACGACGACTATGAGCAATACGTCCCAGAGCTGTTCGCCTGCAACGTCTTCAGCGTCGCCACCGAGGGCAAGGAACTGCGCTACGGCTCGATCCGGCTTCCGGTCAATCTCTGGGGGCCGTGGCGGATGGACGAAGACGCCGCGCCGCAAGGACTGAGCGATCTGCAACGGGCGGTCGCGGGCCTGCTGAATCCAGACACGGTGCTCGACATCCTCGCCCACTTCACCCTGTTCGCCACCGACAAAAAGAAGCGCCGCCTAAAAATCGTCTGCCGCTATCAGCAATACGAAGGCGCCAATCGCCTCGTCGCGCGCGTGGTCGCCGGCCAGCCCAAGAAGGGTCTGATCTGGCATTTCCAGGGCTCCGGCAAATCGCTGCTGATGGTGTTCGCCGCGCAGAAACTGCGTCAGCATCCGGCGCTCAAAAACCCCACAGTGCTGATCGTGGTCGATCGCCTCGACCTCGATACCCAGATCAGCGCGACCTTCCACGCCTCCGACATCCCGAATCTGGTCAAGGCCGAGACTCGTGCCGAGCTGAAACAACTGCTGCGCCAGGACGCGCGCAAGATCATCATCACCACCATCTTCCGCTTCGGCGAGGTGGATGGCGTTCTCAACGACCGCCACTCGATCATTGCCCTGGTGGACGAGGCCCACCGCACTCAGGAAGGCGATCTGGGACTCCTGATGCGCCTGGCCCTGCCCAATGCGTTCCTGTTCGGACTCACCGGCACCCCGATCAACACCCGTGATCGCAACACCTTCTACACCTTCGGCGCCGAGGAGGACGAACACGGCTATCTGAGCCGCTACGGCTTCGACGACTCGATCCGCGATGGGGCCACGCTGCCGCTGCACTTCGAGCCGCGTCTGGTCGATCTGCACATCGACAAGGAGGCCATCGATCAGGCTTACGCCGACCTGACCGGCACCCTCTCCGACCTCGACCGCGACAACCTCGCCAAGATGGCCTCGAAGATGGCCGTGCTGGTCAAGGCTCCCCAGCGGATCGACGCGATCTGCGAGGACATCGCCAAGCACTTCCGACAAACGGTCGAGCCGAACGGCTTCAAAGGACTCGTAGTGACCTTCGATCAGGAATGCTGCCTGCTCTACAAGGCCGCGCTCGACACCTATCTCGCTCCAGATGCCAGCGAGATCGTGATTTCGGTCGCGGGCAAGGATAAGGACGATCAGCGCTACCAGCCCTACAAGCGCGATCGCGATGCAGAGGAGGCGTTACTCGATCGTTTCCGCGATCCCAACGATCCGCTCAAACTGCTGATCGTCACCGCCAAGCTGTTGACCGGCTTCGATGCGCCCATCCTGCAGGCAATGTACCTGGACAAGCCACTGCGCGATCACACGCTGTTGCAGGCCATCACCCGCACCAACCGCACCTATTCGGACGCCAAGACCCACGGCTTGATCGTCGACTACCTCGGCGTCTTCGATGACGTCGACAAGGCGCTGGCATTCGATGACCAGGGCGTGAAGACCGTCGTCAGCAACATTGCCGCGCTCAAGGCCCGGCTCCCCGGCGCACTCCAGAAGTGCCTGGCCTACTTTGCCGGTGTGGACCGCACGCTGGGCGGTTATGAAGGACTCATCGCCGCGCAAGACTGTCTTCCGAACAACGACACCCGCGATGCCTTCGCCGCCGATTACAGCGTCCTCGGACGGTTGTGGGAAGCGATCTCGCCCGACCCGATGCTCGACGCGCATCGCGACGATTACCGCTGGCTGTCGCAAGTCTATGAGTCGGTCAAGCCTTCGACCGGACAGGGCGCGCTACTGTGGCATGTGCTCGGCGCCAAGACCATTGAACTGATTCACGCGAACGTCAAGGTCGGGACCATCCGCGACGATCTCGACCAGGTGGTGTTCGATGCCGAGGTGATCGAGGCGATCCTCGATGCGCCCGACAAACAGAAGAAAGCCAAGGAGATCGAGGTCAAGGTCGCGGCACGCTTGCGCAAGCACCTGGGTAACCCGCGCTTCAAACGCCTGTCCGAGCGGCTCGAAACGCTCAAGGAGCGCCATGAGGCCGGACAGCTCCATAGTCTCGAATTTCTCAAGGCCCTGCTCGAACTGGCGCGCGAGTTGGTCGAGGCTGAACGGGAGACCCCTCCCGAGGAAGATGAGGATCGCGGCAAGGCCGCATTGACCGAGCTATTTCAGGAAGCCCGCAGTCCCGAGACGCCGGTCGTGGTCGAGCGCGTCGTCGCCGATATCGACGAGATCGTCCGCGTGGTGCGCTTTCCCGGCTGGCAACAAACCAGTGCCGGCGAGCGCGAGGTGAAGAAGGCGCTACGCGGCGCGCTGTTCAAGTACAAACTACACAGCGATGCGGAGCTGTTCGAGAAGGCATATGGGTATGTCCGGCAGTACTACTGAACAACGGCATTGACCCAAAACAGCCAATAGCCAAGGACAACCCCCATGTTGGGAGAAAGCCCCACCCTAGGTGGCCCGGACTGGCCGAGTATGTGGTCGGTCGACCCAACGGCCGGAGGGCGTCGCCGCTACCCAAGATTTCACGCGACTACAGACGCGACTACAAAATCGTTCAGCACCCCAAAAATGCAAAACGGCTAGCTGATTTCTCAGCTAACCGCTTGATTTTATTGGTCGGGGCGAGAGGATTTGAACCTCCGACCACCTGAACCCCATTCAGGTGCGCTACCAGGCTGCGCTACACCCCGTGAAGCGGTAAAGGATAGGTTGTTGCCGCGAGCCTGTCAACGTCGCAGGAGCTGCAACACATCTTCGAGCTCGACCCGCATCTGGCGCAGGATCTGGTGTGTCTGATTCAGATCCTGCCTGGCCCCCTCACCGCTCAACTGCTGACGCGCGCCACCGATGGTGAAGCCTTGGTCGTAGAGCAGGTTGCGGATCTGGCGCACCATGATCACGTCGTGACGCTGATAGTAGCGACGATTGCCACGGCGCTTGGATGGCCTGAGCTGCGGGAATTCTTGCTCCCAATAACGCAGGACGTGGGGCTTGACACCACAGAGCTGGCTGACCTCTCCGATGGTGAAATAGCGTTTCCCCGGGATCGGCGGAAGATCCCCGGGCCCATGGTCGTCCAGGTTATCGGTCGGTTCCAGCATAGGATTCCACCCGCTGCTTCAGCTTCTGTCCGGGACGGAAGGTCACGACGCGGCGGGCGGTAATCGGGATCTCCTCACCCGTCTTGGGATTGCGCCCCGGCCGCTCCTTCTTCTCGCGGAGGTCGAAATTCCCGAATCCGGAGAGTTTCACCTGGTCGCCGCGCTCGAGCGCGGAGCGAATCTCCTCGAAGAACATCTCGACGATGTCCTTGGCCTCGCGCTTGTTCAGCCCAAGCTCATCGAACAGATGTTCGGCCATGTCAGCCTTGGTCAGTGCCATTGGATTCAGTCCCTCAATCTTGCGCCAAGCTCGGTAGTCAGACGACCGATGACACGGCCCACGGTCGCCTCGATGACATCGTCTATAAGTGTCTGAGATGAAGCCTGTAAAATCAATCCTAGAGCGAGACTTTTACGACCTGATTCGATGTTTCGACCGGTGTAGACATCGAAGAGGACGAGGTCGCGCAACAGATCGGTCGCGGCGGAACGGACACAATCGGCGATAGCCGCGTAGCTGACGTCAGCGTCGACCAGGATCGCGATGTCGCGCCGGATGCTCGGGAACCGCGAGATCGGTTGGTAACGGGGAAGCGCGCCCAGACTGAGCGGGGCCAGGTCCAGCTCGAACAGATAGGTGTCGCCGATCAGATCGAGTCGGGCGGCCAGACTGGGGTGGAGCATGCCGATCAAGCCGACCGCCACGCCCTCGCATTGGATGCTCGCCGCCTGCCCAGGATGCAGCGCAGGATGGCTGTTGGGCACGAATCGGAAACGATCGGGCGCCCCGGTCAGTGCCAGGATGGCCTCGACATCGGCCTTCAGATCGAAGAAATCGGCACCTCGCCCGCTCATGCCCCATTGCTCTGGATCGACGGTCCCGGTGATCAGGCCAGCGAGCCCCGGCGTCTGGCTCAGGCCTTCGGGGCCATTGCCAAAGCGCAGACCAGACTCGAAGATGCGCACGCGCTCCTGCTGGCGCGACTGGTTGTAGCGCGCGGTCTGCAGGAGTCCCGGCCAGAGACTGGTGCGCATCACCGACAGCTCGGCGCTCAGCGGATTGGCCAGACGCAGTGGTGTCTGGTCGGGATCGACCAAGGTCTGGAGCTCGGGGCTGACGAAGCTGTAGGTGATGACCTCGTGAAAGCCGCGATCGACCAGGCACATGCGTGCGCGATCCAGATCGAAGTCGGTCTCCGGGGGCGCCCGGGTCACCATGGCCGCGCCGGCATGACTGATGGGGATGCGGTCGTAGCCATGGATGCGGCCGATGTCGGCGATCAGATCGACCTCTTCCAGCACGTCGAACCGGCTGCTCGGCGGCGTCACCGACCAGCCATCCTCCAAGGACTCGACCTGCATGCCGAGACGCTCGAGGATGTCCTGGATGGTCGAGGCGGGCAGTGAGAGCCCCAGGACCTGGGCGATCCGCGCTTCGCGCAGTCGCAGCGCCGGGCGCCGCGGCAGCTCGGCATCGGCGACCGCCTCGACGATCGGCCCCGGCTCGCCGCCGACGATCGCGATGAGCAGCCGGGTCGCGCGCTCGATGGCGCGCGTCTGCAGCCACGGATCGACACCGCGCTCGAAACGGTGCGAGGACTCGGTATGCAATCCATAGGTCCGGGACTTGCCGCTGATGGCCATGGGCGCGAAGAACGCGCTCTCGAGCAAGACGTTGGTGGTCTGGGGTCCGACCGCGGTGCGGGCGCCCCCCATGATCCCGGCCAGCGCCACCGGCCCGCGGCCATCGGCGATCACGAGCGTGTCCGGACGCAGGGTCGCCTCCTCGCCATTGAGTAGATCGATGGGCTCGCCAGGTTCGGCCATTCGCACGCGAATGTCGCCATCGAGTCGATCGAGGTCGAATCCGTGCATGGGCTGACCGAGCTCCAGCAGGACATAGTTGGTGACGTCCACCACCGGGCTGATTGCGCGGATCCCGCCCCGACGCAGCCGCTCCTGCATCCACCAGGGGGTGGTGGCCCGCGGATCGATGCCCCGGATCACTCGGCAGACATAGCGCGGACAGGCCGCCGGGGCCTGCAGCCGCACCCCGATGCCTTGGGTATGGGTGGAGACGACGGGCTCGTTGGCCGGGCTCGCGAGCGGCGCGCGATTGATGACGGCGACCTCGCGGGCCAGTCCGGCGATGCTGAGACAATCGCCACGGTCCGGGGTGAGATCAACGGCGATGCAGGCGTCATCGAGCGCCATCCAAGCGCGGATGTCCTCGCCGACCGGGGCGTCGTCGGGCAAGGGTAGGATGCCATCGGATGTCTCGGCGAGTCCCAGCTCCTTGGCCGAGCAGATCATGCCCGCCGACTCGACGCCGCGCAGCTTCGCCTTCTTGATCTTGAAGTCACCCGGCAGGATGGCCCCAATGGTCGCGACTGGCACCTTCATGCCGGCGGCGACGTTGGGCGCGCCACAGATGATCTGCAGTGGCTCACCCTCGCCCAGGTCGACCTGGCACACCCGCAGTTTCTCGGCGTTCGGGTGCGACTCGACCGACTGGACCCAGCCGATACGCACACCGCTGAAGTCTGGGGCCGCGGGCGTGACCGCGTCGACCTCCAGACCCGCCATGCTGAGCTGGTCCGTCAACTGACGGGTGTCGACCGGGGGATTGACCCACTCCCGCAACCACGCCTCACTGAATTGCATCTGCCCCTGCCCCGTGTTCTTCGTAGTGTCGCCCGACCCGCGCCGTCGTCACACTCGGGTGACCGACCCCAGCCAGGAAGAGGAGCCCGAACGCGGGTGGCAAGCCCACCCCGCGGTCGCGCTTCACGCAAATTGTCTGAGATATTTCAGATCGTTGTCGAAGTTCAATCGGATGTCGTCGATGCCATAGCGCAGCATCGCCAAGCGCTCCACGCCCATGCCGAAGGCGTAGCCGAGAAAGCGGTCGGGATCGATCCCGACATGTCGAAACACCTGCGGATAGACCATGCCGCAGCCGAGCACCTCGAGCCAGCCGGTCTGCTTGCAAACCCGGCAACCGCTACCGCCGCAGATCACGCACTGGATATCGACCTCGGCCGACGGCTCGGTGAAGGGGAAGTACGAGGGGCGAAACCGCAATGCCAGCTCGCGCTCGAAAAAGTTTCTCAGGAAGTCGTAGAGGACCCCCTTGAGATCGGCGAAGCTCACCTGCTCGTCGACCAGTAGACCCTCGACCTGATGGAACATCGGGGTATGAGTCAGATCCGAATCGCAGCGATAGACGCGCCCAGGCGCGATGACCTTGATCGGCGGTGCCTGTGTCTCCATGACCCGAATCTGCACCGGCGAGGTATGGGTGCGCAGCAGCCGCTCGGCGTCGAAATAGAAGGTATCGTGCATCGCCCGCGCGGGATGATGCTCTGGGATATTGAGCGCCTCGAAATTGTGGTAGACGTCCTCGACCTCGGGGCCTTCCGCGACCGCGAATCCGGCATTGGCGAAGAGTCGCTCGATGCGCCGCATGGCGCGTGTCACCGGATGCAGCCCACCGGGCGTGCGTCCCCGACCGGGCAGGCTGACGTCGATGCGCTCGCTGCCGAGGCGTGCCGCGAGTGCATTGGCCTCGAGATCCGCGCGCCGCGCCTCGATCGCGGACTGGACCGCGTCCTTGACCTGATTGATCCGCTGACCCGCGGCCGGCCGCTCGTCGGCTGGCAAGCGCCCCAGCTGTTTCAGCAGCGCGGTCAGCTCGCCACTCTTGCCGAGATAGCGGACCCGCACCTGATCGAGTCCGGCGAGATCGGGCGCATGCTCGATCGCCGCGAGTGCGAGCCTTTGCAGCTCAGTGAGTCCGAGTCCGGTGTGTTCGGCCATGGGGTCTGCTCTTTACGACGGATAGCGGATCGAGCGCATGAGCGCGAAACGAAGAAGGGAAAGACCTGGGCCTTTCCCTCCTGATCCGCGACGGGCTCGGATGTCGACGGCTCAGACGAGCGCTGCCTTGGCCTGCTCCGCCAGCGCGGCAAAGGCCTCGCTGTCGTGGTATGCGATATCGGCCAAGATCTTGCGATCGACCTCGACACCGGCCTTCTTCAAGCCGTCGATCAACCGGCTGTAGGAGAGACCGCAGTCGCGCGCGGCGGCGTTGATACGAGCGATCCAGAGCGCGCGGAATTGACGCTTGCGCTGACGACGATCGCGATAGGCATACTGCCCAGCCTTGATGACCGCCTGCTTGGCAACCCGAAAGACCTTGCTACGGGCACCGTAATAGCCCTTCGCCTGGTCGAGTATCTTTTTGTGGCGGGCGTGAGCGGTCACACCCCGTTTGACGCGTGGCATCCTGTATCTCCTGTATCGATCAAGTCGAGGCTAGCAATAGGGGATCATCCGCAGCGCCGCGCGCACATCGGCCGCGTGCAGCATCTTGGGCGAGCGCAGTTGACGCTTGCGCTTGGTGCTCTTCTTGGTCAGGATGTGGCGCCGATGCGAGGCGTTACACTTGATCGCTCCGGATGGCGTGCGCGTAAAACGCTTGGCCGCCCCGCGATTGGTCTTCAGCTTGGGCATGAATCATGACTCCGCGATTGACTGATAAATGAATGTAGCGAAAGCGCGCGGACGATCTGCCCGAGCAGAGCACCGCGATCCAGTGGCGCCGCGCGCTCTGCGATCGCAGGAGACACCGCCTCGCCGCCGAGGATCGCGTGCGTGCGCTACTTTTTCTTGGGGCCCAAGACCATCACCATCTGCCGTCCTTCCATCTGAGCTTGCTGCTCGACGACACTGATGGCGGAAAGATCGTTCTCGACTCGCTTCAGAACGTCCAAGCCGAGATCGCGGTGCGCATGCTCGCGGCCGCGAAACCGCATGGTGACCTTGGCCTTGTCTCCCTCATCGAGGAAACGCGTCAGGCTGCGTAGTTTGACCTGATAGTCTCCCTCATCCGTCCCTGGCCGAAATTTGACCTCTTTGATCTGAACCTGCTTCTGCTTCTTCCTGGCCTCGTTTCGTTTCTTCTTCTGATCGAAAAGAAACTTGCCGAAGTCCATGAGCCGACAGACTGGGGGCTCCGAGGTTGGCACGATCTCAACGAGATCGAGACCGGCTTCGGTAGCCATCTCCAACGCCTCGCGAGTGCTGACGACTCCAACTTGATTTCCGTCCGCGCCGATCAATCGCACTTCGGGTACGTTGATCTCTCGATTGACGCGGTTTCTCTTTGGTGCAGCGATAGCAGGTTCCTCCAAAGGTGAACGTGGACTCGACCGCGAGACCGCGACACCAGCCGATATCAGTGGGCTCGCGTCCTGATCTCCAGGCTCACGCGGTCGATGAAGTCGTCGAGATCGAGGATCCCGAGATCCTGCCCCGCGCGGTCACGTACCGCGACTGAGCGGGACTCCACCTCTCGATCGCCGACGACGACAAGATAAGGCACCCGTTGCAAGGTGTGCTCGCGGATTTTAAAACCGATCTTCTCGTTTCTCAAGTCCACGTCGGCACGCAAGCCCTTCTCGCGCAAGGTCTTAGCGACTGCCTTCGCATAGTCGCCCTGGCGATCGGTGATATTGAGCACGACCACCTGGAGCGGCGCCAGCCACACCGGCAGCTGACCGGCATAGTGCTCGATCAGGATCCCGATGAACCGCTCGACCGAGCCCAGGATGGCGCGATGGATCATCACCGGAACCTGTTTGCTGTTGTCCTCGGCGATATAGTGCGCACCGAGACGACCCGGCATGGAGAAGTCGACCTGGATGGTGCCGCACTGCCAGGCGCGTCCGATGCTGTCGTGCAGGGTGAACTCGATCTTGGGGCCATAGAAGGCGCCCTCCCCAGGCTGCACCCGGAACTCGAGACCCTTGGCGGTCAGTGCCTGATGGAGCGCCGCCTCGGCCTTGTCCCACAAGTCGTCGCTGCCGACACGCTGCTCCGGGCGCAGCGAAAGGGCCAGATCGATCTCGCTGAAGCCGAAATCTCGATAGGTCTCGAACACCATGTCGATCAGGGTCGCGACCTCCTCCTGGAGCTGCCCCTCGGTGCAGAAGACATGGGCATCGTCCTGGGTGAAGCGGCGTGCGCGCATCAGGCCATGGAGTGTCCCGGAAGGCTCGTTGCGATGCACCACGCCGAATTCGGCGATGCGCAGCGGCAGATCATGATGACTCTTGAGCCCCTGGTTGAAGAGCTGGATGTGACCAGGACAGTTCATCGGCTTGATCGCATAGTCACGCTCATCGAGATGGGTCGTGAACATGCCACCGGCGAACTTGTCCCAATGCCCCGAGCGCTCCCAGAGCGAGCGATCGAGCACCTGGGGCGTCTCGACCTCTTGGTAGCCATACTCCTCGAGCTTCTCGCGCATGTAGGCCTCGGCCAGACGGTAGATCACCCGCCCCTTGGCGTGCCAGAAGGCCATGCCCGGCGCCTCGTCCTGGAAATGGAAGAGATCGAGCTGCTTGCCGAGCTTGCGATGGTCGCGTTTCTCGGCCTCCTCCAGACGGTGCAGATAGGCCGCCAGCTCCTTCTTGTCGCGCCAAGCGGTCCCATAGATGCGCTGGAGCATCGGATTGCGCGAGTCACCCCGCCAGTAGGCACCGGCGACCTTCATCAGCTTGAAGCCGGCGCCCAGCTTGCCGGTGCTCGGCAGGTGCGGACCGCGGCAGACATCGAACCAATCACCCTGCCGGTAGACCGAGACTGCCTCGCCCTCCGGGATGATGTCCTGGATGATCTCGACCTTGTAGTGCTCGCCGAGCTCGCCAAAGATGCGCATCGCCTCGGCGCGGTCCCAGACCTCGCGCACGATGGGCAGATCGCGCTTGACGATCTCGTGCATGCGCGTCTCGATGCGCTCGAGATCCTCGGGCGTGAAGGGCTCGGCTCGCGCGAAGTCGTAATAGAAGCCGTTTTCGATCGCCGGACCGATGGTCACTTGAGTGCCCGGATAGAGCTCCTGGACCGCCTGGGCCATCACATGCGCGGCGTCATGACGCAACAGCTCGAGCGCGGTGGACTCGTCCTTGCTGGTGACGATCGACAGCTGTGCATCACGCTCGATCTGGAACGAGGTATCGACGAGCAGGCCATCGACCCGCCCGGCCAGTGCCGCCTTGGCGAGACCCGTGCCGATGGAGGCGGCAACCTCCTGGACCGAGACTGGCGTATCGAAGCGGCGTTGCGAGCCATCAGGAAGGGTCACGAGCGGCATGGCGAGGTCCTGCGTTCAGTGGTGATCGATACGAGGGATCACATGAAAAAACCGCCAGTCCCCGGTCGACCGCGGCCGGCTGAAGCATCGGCACCTTGGGTCGGGGCTGGCGGCTGGCATGTGGTAGGCGCGATTGGACTCGAACCAACGACCCCCACCATGTCAAGGTGGTGCTCTAACCAACTGAGCTACGCGCCTGTCGTTGCAAGCCAAGAATACTACAGCCATCAGCCGGCTCGATGCAAGATCTTTTTCGATCCGCGGCTCTCGAGGCTGAAGGGTCATGGGGCGGCGATCTGGTCTGATGCCGCGAGAAGATCCCCACTCGGGGCCTGGAGGCCCCGACTCCCCTGGGCCGGAGGCCCACCAGGGGAGTCGGTGCGTCCCGCTCCCAAAGGAGCCGGGGCGTCCTCGCCCCGAGGAAGGACAGTCGCGACGCGGATCTCGAGGCAGAAGGGTCATGGGGCGGCGATCTGGTCTGATGCCGCGAGAAGATCCTCACTCGGGGCCGGGAGGCCCCGACTCCCCTGGGCCTGGAGGCCCCGACTCCCTTGGGCCGGAGGCCCACCAGGGGAGTCGGGGCGTCCCGCTCCCAAAGGAGCCGGGGCGTCCGCGCCCCGAGGAAGGACAATCGCGACGCGGGGTGACACGCAATGCGTCAGTGCGGTGCCAGATCCAACATGCCGGCCTCCAGCACGAAGTCGACGACCGCGTCGAGACCCTCGCCGGTCTTGAGGTTGGTGAAGACGAAGGGTCGCTCGCCACGCATGCGTCGGGCATCCTGGTCCATGACCTCGAGCGAGGCGCCGACGAGGGGGGCGAGGTCGATCTTGTTGATGACCAGCAGGTCCGAGCGGGTGATGCCCGGCCCACCCTTGCGCGGGATCTTGTCGCCGGCGGCGACATCGATGACATAGAGCGTGAGATCGGAGAGCTCTGGGCTGAAGGTGGCGGCCAGGTTGTCGCCACCACTCTCGACCAGGATCAGGTCCAGCGCGGGGAAGCGTGACTGCAGCTCGGCAACGGCGGCGAGGTTGATGGAGGCGTCCTCGCGGATGGCGGTGTGCGGACAGCCGCCGGTCTCTACCCCCAGGATGCGCTCGGCGGGCAGGGCCTGGTGGCGCTGAAGGAATTCGGCATCCTCGCGGGTGTAGATGTCGTTGGTGATGGCGGCCAGCTCGAAGCGCTCGCGCAGACGCCCGCAGAGCGCGGCCATGAGCGCGGTCTTGCCCGAGCCGACCGGGCCGCCGATGCCGACCCGCAGCGGCGGGCGGCGGCTTGGGTCTGGTGTCGTCGTGCTCATCTCGGGGGGGCTCCAGGGTCAGGATCGGAAGAGTCGGCTGTACTGGGTCTCGTGTCGCGCGCTCAGCCAGGCCAACCCGGGCAAGGCGGCCCCGAGCGCGTCGTCGGCGAGCGTACCGGCCATGCTCACATGTGCCGGCAGGGTCGGCAAGAGGCTCTCGATGATCCGCTGCGCGGCGGTCTGGCCGAGCGGGATCAGCTTGGTGGCGGCGCCGACCTGGCTCTCGAGCCAGCACCAGGCATAGGCGAGCAGCAGGGTCTCGCGCGGGATGGACCAGGCCACGCCGGCCGCGGCGAAGGCCGAGGCAAAGCTGGGATCCCCGCGCGGCGGACCCAGCCCGGTCGCCAGACCCAGATCACCCAGCAGACGCCAGAGCGCACCGCCCATCTGGACATCCTCGAAACGCAGCTCGGCGGTCTCGCGCGCGGCCAGCAGACGCTCGTTCCAGGCGTCGCGGGCCACAGTCTCGCCCTGGCGGGTGGCTGATTGCAGCCGTGCCAGCACGGGCAGATCCAGCTGAGTCAGGGACTGCGACAGGAGCCCATCCAGCCAATCGCGGGTTTCCTCGGCAGTCCGCACCCAGCCCAGCTCGACCGCGCTCTCCAGGCCCTGTGAGTAGGCATAGGCACCGATCGGCAGGGCCGGACTGACCAGCCGCATCAACCTGAGCAGGACGAGCGGATCGCCCGTTTGTTCGATGGCTTGGCTAGGCATTCGCATGTCGGTCTGATGTCCACGACTGAGGCATTGATGGAATGGGCCAACTCTCGGTCTGCACCGCGGATGCATACGGAAGAACACCTGAGGGCAGGTGATGTCATGGCTTCGGTGCAATTGAGTGTTCTTTCGTGGCGATGAATACAACGCTTGCCAGGGCCTCGGTCACCGAGACCCTGATCGCGCCGCACGCCCTGCTCACGCGCCCGGCGCGGAACCGGTCCGTCGGCGTCTTCGCTGCGCGGGGCTTCGCGGCTGAAGCCGCTCCCACGCAGAGGGCTGGCGCGTTGTTTAAGAATCAACGATATGTTTCAGTTGCCGTCTATGGCCCATGCCCCCTGCCCCGCGCTGTCCCCCGAGCCTCATGATGGGCGCCCGGATAGGCACCCG
>RZZN01000022.1 GCA_009929855.1 Gammaproteobacteria bacterium | reverse complement strand
GGTGACCAAGATCCCGCGCTTCGCCTTCGAGAAGTTCCCGCAGGCCGATTCGCGTCTGACCACCCAGATGAAATCGGTCGGCGAGGTGATGGCGATCGGTCGCACCTTCCAGGAATCATTGCAGAAGGCGGTGCGGGGTCTGGAGATCGACCATTATGGACTCGATGAGACGGTGGATCCGCGCGATCCGGATGCGGTGACCCGGGTGCGCCAAGAGCTGCGCCAAGCGGGGCCCGACCGTCTCTTCTATGTCGCTGATGCCTTCCGTCTCGGGATCGACTTGGAGGAGGTCCATGAGCTGTCGCGGATCGACCCCTGGTTCCTCGCCCAGGTCGAGGACCTGGTGCGCACCGAGGCGCGGGTTCGCGCCGGGGGGCGCGAGCATCTCGACCGCGCCACGCTGCGCGCGCTCAAGCGCAAGGGGTTCTCGGATCGGCGCATCGCGCGTCTGGTGGGACTCGGTGAGAGCGCGATCCGCTCGTTGCGTCATCAGTACGATCTGCGTCCCGTCTTCAAGCGGGTCGATACCTGCGCGGCCGAGTTCGCCTCGAGCACGGCCTATCTCTATTCGACCTACGAGGACGAGTGCGAGTCCGCGCCCACCGAGCGGCGCAAGGTGATGGTGCTGGGGGGTGGGCCGAATCGCATCGGGCAGGGGATCGAGTTCGACTATTGCTGCGTCCATGCCGCGCTCGCGCTGCGCGAGGATGGCTACGAGACCATCATGGTCAACTGCAATCCGGAGACCGTCTCGACCGACTATGACACCTCCGATCGGCTCTATTTCGAGCCTCTGACCCTCGAGGACGTCCTCGAGATCGTGGCCAAGGAGCGCCCACTCGGGGTCATCGTGCAGTATGGGGGGCAGACCCCATTGAAGCTCGCGCGCGCACTCGAGGCCGCTGGCGTGCCCATCATCGGCACCAGTCCGGATAGCATCGATCTGGCCGAGGATCGCGAGCGCTTCCAGCAGATGGTCCATGATCTGGCCTTGTGCCAACCCCCCAACGCGACCGCGCGCAGCGAGCACGAGGCGATCGAGCGCGCCGCCCGGATCGGTTATCCGTTGGTGGTGCGTCCATCCTACGTGCTGGGTGGCCGAGCCATGGAGATCGTCTATGACGAGACCGAGCTCAACCGCTACATGCGCGAGGCGGTGCGAGTCTCGAACGAGTCGCCGGTCTTGCTCGACCGCTTCCTCGACGATGCCATCGAGGTGGATCTCGACGCCATCTGTGATGGTCAGGACGTGTTGATCGGCGGCATCATGGAGCACATCGAGCAGGCTGGGGTGCATTCGGGCGATTCGGCCTGTTCATTGCCCCCCTACACCCTGGCCCCGGCGATCCAGGATCGGATGCGTGAGCAGATGGCGCAGATGGCGCGCCGCTTGAACGTGGTCGGGCTCATGAACGCGCAGTTCGCGGTCAAGGGCGAGGAGGTCTTCATCCTCGAGGTCAATCCGCGGGCCTCGCGGACCGTGCCCTTCGTGTCCAAGGCGATCGGGCTGCCACTGGCCAAGGTCGCGGCGCGCTGCATGGTCGGCAAGACCCTGGCGGATCAGGGTCTGCGACGTGAGCGTCGGCCCGAGCACTATTTCGTCAAGGAGGCGGTCTTTCCATTCATCAAGTTCCCTGGCGTGGATACCCAGTTGGGACCAGAGATGAAGTCGACCGGTGAGGTGATGGGGGTCGGCCTGACCTTCGGCGAGGCCTATGCCAAGGCCCAGGAAGGCGCCGGGACGCTCTTGCCGCGGCGCGGTGGCAAGGCCTTGTTGAGCGTGCGGGTCGCGGATCGCGCGCGTTTGATTCGGGTGGCGCGCGATCTGGTGGGGTTCGGCTTCAAGCTGTACGCGACCCATGGCACCGCGCGCGCACTGCACGAGGCGGGTCTGGACTGTATCGGCGTCAACAAGGTGGCCGAGGGACGACCGCATGTCGTCGACATGATCAAGAACAATGAGGTCAGCTTCATCGTCAACACCACCGAGGGCGCGCAAGCGATCGCCGACTCCGCGGCCATTCGCCGCGCGGCCTTGCAGCACAAGGTGAGCTATACCACGACCATCTCGGGCGCGGAGGCCACCTGTCTCGCGCTGAAACAGCTAGACATCTTGACCGTCAATCGGTTACAAGATCTCTATTGATTCGCCGCGCTCCCTCGGGGCGCGGTTCCAGTGTGCCCGCTCGACTCGCTCGCGCGGAGTCGCCTGGCGCGTCTTCCGCTCGTGGCCGAGCGGTGGGCGCTGATCCGCGTCACCCGATGCGCTCGCGCGAGCCGATCGGTCGGGTGAGGATCACCAAAGCACCTTGACACAACTGTTCCATGTGACCCGCAAGGGGTCAGGTCGCCGCGTCAGCTCGTGTCACCCGGCGGCTCTACACGAGGAGATCACCCATGAGCCAGGTCCCTCTGACCATCAGAGGCGCTGAGAAATTGCGTGAGGAGCTCGAGCGGCTCAAGCGCGTCGAGCGACCGCGCATCATCGAGGCCATTGCCGAGGCACGCGCGCACGGCGACCTCAAGGAGAATGCCGAATATCATGCCGCGCGCGAGCAGCAAGGCTTCATCGAGGGGCGCATCAAGGACATCGAGTCCAAGCTCGCGAATGCCCAGATCATCGATGTGACCAAGGTGCCCGCCACTGGACGGGTGGTCTTCGGGGCCACCGTGCAGGTCCTCGAGTTGGAGACCGATGTCGAGCATACCTTCCAGATCGTCGGCGAGGATGAGGCCGACCTCAAGCAGGGCATGATCTCGGTCGGCTCGCCGATCGCCCGCTGTCTGATCGGCAAGAGCGCGGGCGACCTGACCTCGGTCCAGGTGCCGGGCGGGGTGCGCGAGTTCGAGATCATCGAGGTCAGCTATCTCTGAGGGCTGTCGATCGGTCGTCGCGTCATGGTCGGCGCGGCGACCGCTCGGCGCGGATCAGGAGCGCCCCGGCCGCTCAGGACTCTGGCGTGGGATCCGGCGGTCCGAATCCCCACTCACGTGTCCGCGTCAACCCGCGCCGCCGCGCGAGACCCGCCGGATGACCCAATCGAGCGCGCGGTCGGAGAGGATGCGTTTGAGGACCCCGAACAGATGGGTTGGGACGGTCACCGGATAGCGGATGCGCGGGCGCGGGCTCTCCAATGCGTGGATCAGTGCCTTGAGCACGGATTCGGGATGACGCGTGAAGGGCTGCGCCGCGCCGGCCTTGGTCAGGCGTGCCTCGGCGAGCGCGTAGGCGGCGCGATGGACGCTCTGCTCGGCATCGATATTGGCCTTGAAGGCGGCATGGGCGTTCTCGCGAAAGCGGCTGATGATCGGGCCCGGCTCGATCAGTGAGACGCTGATCCCGCTGCCGTGCAGCTCCAGGCGCAAGGTGTCGGTCAGCCCCTCGAGTGCGTACTTGCTGGCGCTGTAGGCCCCGCGGTAGGGCAGTGGGATGAATCCCAGGATCGAGCTGTTCTGGACGATGCGGCCATGGCCCTGGCGGCGCATGATGGGGATGACCCGGCAGGTCAGGTCATGCCAGCCCAGCAGGTTGGTCTCCAGTTGAGCCCTGAGCACGTCGCGGCTGAGATCCTCCACCGCGCCAGGTTGGCCGTAGGCCCCGTTGTTGAAGAGTGCCGTGAGCCGCCCTCCGGTCAGCTCGAGCGTGCGCGCGAGCGCCTCCTCGATGCTGGCCGGGTCATCCAGATCCAGCAGGAGCGCGGTCAGTCCGGCGGCTTGCAGATGGCTGACAGCGGCATCGTGGCGCGCCGTGGCGATGACCTGCCAGCCGCGCTGGGCCAGTCCGAGCGCGCAGTGCCGACCGATGCCGCTGGAGCAGCCGGTGATCAGGATCGTGGGTTGCATCTGAGTCCGGGTCTGTCTGTGCAAGTCGCCTGTGCGCGGGTGGCCCAGTATATCGCCGCGGGCGCGCCGCGCGTTGATTTTACGCGTCCGGTCCCAATTAACCGGACCGATTCAAAGGTGATTGAAGAGGATTGACATGCCGATCTATGAGTATCGCTGTGAGGCCTGCGGCCACACGCTCGAGCGTATGCAGAAGGTGAGCGACGCGCCCTTGACCGACTGCCCCGCATGCGCCCAGCCGGCGCTGCGCAAGCTGATCTCGGCCGCTGCCTTTCGCTTGAAGGGTGGCGGTTGGTACGAGACCGACTTCAAGAAGGGCAATCAGAAGAATCTCCACGACCGTGGCGAGAAGACCGCGGACGGCGCGGCCAGCGACGCGGCCAAGCCGACCGGGACGGGTGAGACGGGTGCGGCCAAGAGCGCTGACTCCGCGGGTGCGGCCAAGCCGGTCGCCTCGCAGGCCACCAGCAAGCCGGCGGTCTGAGTCGCGCGCCGACGCCGCCATGACTGCAGCGACCGGCGCACCAGCGTTGGCATGGTTGCGCCGGTCGATGTGGCTCAGTATCGTTAGCGGCTTTTGACGACTGGCGTGGTCGCGGCCGGTGGCCGGGGCCGAAGCTGCCGGGATGATCTCGAAGCAACAGACAGAGGCAACGATGCGCACGCATTACTGTGGTGAATTGAGCGGCCGTCACGAGGGTCAAGAGGTCGTCCTCTGCGGCTGGGTGCATCGGCGCCGGGATCATGGCGGGGTCATCTTCGTCGATCTGCGCGATCGCGAGGGTCTGGTGCAGGTCGTCTTCGATCCGGATCGCGCCGAGACCTTCGGGCGCGCCGAGCAGGTCCGCGCCGAATACGTGCTGCAGGTGCGTGGACGGGTGCGGGCGCGTCCCGCCGGAACGCTCAATCCGGATATGCCCACCGGCGAGATCGAGATCCTGGGTCTGGAGCTGTCGGTGCTCAATGCCTCCGACACGCCGCCGATCCAGCTCGACGAGCATGGCGCCGACGCCACCGAGGAGTTGCGGCTCAGATATCGCTATCTTGACCTGCGCCGCCCGGAGATGCAGGCACGACTGCGCGCGCGCAGCCGGGTCACCCAGGCCTTGCGCAACTTTCTCGACGAGCAGGGATTCCTCGACATCGAGACGCCGATCCTCACCAAGTCGACCCCCGAGGGGGCACGCGACTATCTGGTTCCGAGCCGCACCCATCCGGGTGAGTTCTTCGCCTTGCCGCAGTCACCGCAGCTCTTCAAACAGCTGCTGATGATGTCGGGGATGGATCGCTACTATCAGATCGCCCGCTGTTTCCGCGACGAGGATCTGCGCGCCGACCGCCAACCCGAATTCACCCAGCTCGACATCGAGGTCTCCTTCATGACCGAGGATGAGCTGATGCTCCTCATGGAGGAGATGATCCGTCGCTTGTTCCGCACGGTGCAGGGTGTCGAGCTGCCTGATCCATTCCCACGCCTGAGCTATCAGGAGGCGATGCGTCGGTTTGGCTCGGATCGGCCCGATCTGCGCGTGCCATTGGAGCTGGTCGATCTCGGTGACCTGATGGTCGATGTCGATTTCAAGGTGTTCGCCGAGCCGGCGCGCGATCCCGATGGCCGGGTGGTGGCCTTGCGCCTGCCGCGTGGCGGTGAGCTCACCCGCAAGGAGATCGACACCTACACCCAATTCGTCGGCATCTATGGGGCCAAGGGGTTGGCCTATGTCAAGGTCAACGCCTGGTCGGAGCAGGGGCGAGAGGGCCTGCAGTCGCCGATCCTCAAGTTCCTGCCCGACAGCGTGGTCGACGCCATCATGACCCGCACCGAGGCGCGCGACGGCGACCTGATCTTTTTCGGTGCCGACAAGACCCGGGTGGTCAACGAGTCCATGGGTGCCTTGCGGGTTCGCCTGGGACAGGACCGGGGACTGCTCGCCGCGGACTGGCGCCCACTCTGGGTGGTCGATTTCCCGATGTTCGAGCGTGATCCCAACAGCAACCGCTGGGTGGCGCTGCATCATCCGTTCACCGCGCCGAAGGATGCGCATCTGGAGTGGCTCGATACGGACCCGGGCGCCTGTCTCTCGCGCGCCTACGATCTGGTCCTGAACGGCACCGAGATCGGCGGTGGCTCGATCCGTATCCATCGCGATGCCATCCAGCGGCGGGTGTTCCAGCTCTTGAACATCGCCGACGAGCAGGCCGAGGACCGCTTTGGGTTCTTGCTCAAGGCACTGCGTTTCGGCTGTCCACCACATGGCGGGATCGCCTTCGGACTCGATCGGCTGGTCATGCTGATGACCGGCGCGCCCTCGATCCGCGACGTCATGGCCTTCCCCAAGACCCAGAGCGCGGCCTGTCTGTTGACCAGCGCGCCCTCCCCGGTGGATGAGACTCAGCTCAAGGAGCTTGCGCTGCGGATCAGGCTGAGACCGTGAGCCGCGGGGAGCGCGCCGGGCGGTCCCAGACGATGGCCGGATCACTCCAGGTGCAGCCCGGGCGCAAGCGTCCCCAGTCGGTCCTGGTGGTGATCGGCACCCGGGATGGTCAGCTGCTGCTGATGCGGCGCGTCCGCCCGGCCGGGTTTTGGCAGTCGGTCACCGGCAGTCTCGCGCCAGGGGAGACACCGCGTGCGGCCGCGGCGCGCGAGGTGCGCGAAGAGACCGGCATCTTGGTCGGGGGCGCGCTCGTGGATCTGCACCAGACGCGACTCTTTCCGATCATCGCCGCCTGGCGTGCCAGGTATGGCCCCAATGTCTGCTTCAACCGTGAATATTGGTTCCTCCTGATCCTCGAGCACCGGCGTCTGATCCGACTCGATCCGCGCGAGCATGCCGAGTATCGATGGCTGCCGCTGGAGCCGGCGCTGGCCCTGGTGAGCTCTTGGACGAACCGCGAGGCGATTCGGATGGTCGCGGGCAGGGCCTGATCGGGCATGCGGCTTGGTCACGGTCGAATGGCGCTGAATGCGCGTGGCACTCATGATCGAGCCGGCTTCATGATAAGCTGATGCGCCCTAAAGGTAGCGCTCCAGACACGAAAGACCAGCATGCATGAGCCAGTCGCGATCACAGACGAGCGCCCCGGCACCCGCAACCTGGGCGCGCTGCGCCGTCTGCTGGGTTTCGTCCGTCCCTATCGTTGGCCGCTCGTGGGGGCGCTGCTGGCGCTCTTGGTCGCGGCCGGTTCGGTGCTCGCCTTCGGTCAGGTCATCCGCACCCTGGTGGATTCGGGGTTCGCGACCGGCACCTCGGAGGCGCTCGACCGGGCGCTGCTGCTCTTCCTGAGCGTGGTCCTGGCCACCGGCATCGCGATCGGGGTGCGCAGCTATCTGCTCAACTGGATCGGCGAGCGTGTGGTGGCGGACATCCGCAAGGCGGTGTTCGAGCGCGTCTTGTCGCTGGACATCGGATACTTCGAGACTGCTCGGGTCGGTGAGGTGATCTCGCGTCTGACCAGTGACACCGCCTTGCTGCAAGTCGTGGTCGGCTCGACCCTCGCGATGGTGCTGCGCACCACCCTGTTGTTGATCGGCGGTATCCTGATGCTGGCCATCACCAGTCCGGCCCTGACTGGTCTGGTGCTGCTGGGCGTGCCCTTCGTCATCCTGCCGGCCTGGATCCTGGGTCATCGGGTGCGGCGCTTGTCGCGCGAGAGCCAGGATCGGCTCGCTGATGTCGGGGCCTATGTCGATGAGGTGATCCACGGGATTCGCACGGTGCAGGCCTGCTGTCATGAGCCGATCGATCGTGATCGCTATGGCGCTCGGGTCGAGTCGGCCTTTCGCATCGCTGGGCTGCGCTCGCGCAGCAGTGCCTTGCTGGCGGCGGTCTCGACCCTGCTGACCTTCGGGGCGATCGGTGTGGTGCTCTGGGTCGGGGGGCGCCAGGTGCTGGCTGGCGCGCTGAGCGGTGGCGAGCTCTCGGCCTTCCTCTTCTATGCCGTGGTGGTCGCCGGCGCGGTGGGGTCGCTCAGTGATCTGATGGGTCAGTTGCTGCGGGGTGCCGGGGCGAGCGAACGGCTGATGGAGCTGTTGGACACCGCGCCCGTGATCCGCCGACCGGCGCGCCCGCGGGCACTCCCGGCGCCCGTGCGCGGGCGCATCGAGCTCGACGGGGTGCGGTTCCTCTACCCGGCGCGGCCAGACCGGCCGGCGCTCGATCGTCTCGATGTGCGGATCGAGCCGGGCGAGCGGGTGGCCTTGGTGGGCCCATCGGGCGCGGGCAAATCGACACTGTTTCAGCTCTTGCTGCGGTTCTACGATCCCTCGGCGGGCGCCATCCGCTTCGATGGCATCGATCTGCGCGAGCTCGACCCCGCCGAGCTCAGACGCCACATCGCGCTGGTCCCGCAAGATCCAGTGATCTTTGCCGCCGACGCCTGGGAGAACATCCGCTACGGACTGACCGCGGCAAGCGACGCGGCGGTGCGCCGCGCCGCGGCCGCGGCGCATGCCGCCGAGCTCATCGAGCGCCTGCCCCAGGGATACTCCACCTTCCTGGGCGAGCGCGGGGTGCGTCTCTCCGGTGGCGAGCGCCAGCGCATCGCCATCGCGCGCACGCTGCTGCGTGATCCGGCGGTGCTGCTGCTCGATGAGGCGACCAGTGCCTTGGATGCCGCCAGTGAGCGACTGGTCCAGGAGGCGCTGGAGCATCTGATGGTCGGCCGCACCAGCATCGTCATCGCCCATCGTTTGGCCACGGTGCGCAATGCCGATCGTATCCTGGTGCTGGAGCATGGCCGCATCGTGGCCAGCGGACGCCATGACGACTTGATGGCCGAGGGTGGGCTGTACGCCCGCTTGGCCTCGCTCCAGCTCCATGAGCAGCCGTTGGAGCGCTCGACCGATGATGCCGCGGTCTGACGCTGGGTCTGCACCAAGCGATTGGGCCGGGCGATGCGCGCAATGCTCGCTGCCCGTGCAGTCGTCCGCTGGTCTTTTTCTGGATTCGCCCTTTCAAGGCATCCGGTTTGGCGTCTAGACTAGGTCGAGGATGGACGCCAGCGCGAGCGACTCGCGGTGAGTGCGCCACCGGCCATCGGCGGATTTCGTATCATGCTCTCTGTGAGTGAGATGAGGGGTTTGAACATGCACGCGATGAGTTTGCAGCGGTTGCTCACGGGTCTCGGCTTGGTGCTGATGGTCGCAAGCGCGCCGGCCGCCGTGCTCGTCCAGAACGGCCCGCTGGTCGATGCATCAGGCGCGGGCGCGGATGGGGCCGATGCCAGCACGGTCCAGACCGCGATTGGACTCGCGGCCCCTGGTTTCAACTTCAGCCAGGCCAGTGGCGCCCGTCTTGCCGATGACTTCGTCATCGACAATTGCTCGGGCTGGCAGATCGATCAGATCGTCTTCTATGGATATCAGACTGGATCGGGGACCACCTCGACCTTCACCAGTCTCAATCTGCAGATCTGGAAGGGGCTCCCTGGGGCCGCGGGCAGCACACTCGTCTTTGGTGATACCACCACCAACCGACTGGTCCAGGGGACTTGGTCCGGGATCTATCGGGTCCTGGATACGGCCTTGACCGACACGCAGCGTCCAATCATGGAATTGACGGCCGATGTCGGTGTGTTTCTCCCCCCGGGCACCTATTTCCTCGATTGGCAAGCCGCCGGGAGCCTGTCATCAGGTCCCTGGGCCCCGCCAGTGACAGTGGCGGGTGTGCAGGCCACTGGCAACGCCGGTGCCTTCAACCCATCCGCGGGCACTTGGGGTCCGCTCGTCGATACTGGCAGCGCGGCGGCACCGCAGGGTCTTCCATTCAGGATCATCGGTGAAAAGCCGATGACCGACACGCTGGTGGGCCTGAATGATGCGGGCGAGGTCTACTGCACGGATGATCTAGTGACCTGGAGACAGATCCCGGGTAATCCGCCATTGAGACAACTGATCACCGCCGATCTGACTGGAGCCGGTTTCGACGATCTGATCGGTCTGGACGCCGATGAGGCTGGACAGGTCTTCTTCAGCCGGACACTGCAAGGCTGGGGTCAGATCCCTGGTCAACTCGATCGGGTGATCGCGGCCGAGTTGAATGACGTGCCCATCGATGAGCTGATCGGGCTGCGCGATCAGGTGATCTATGCCACCGCCATCGGCGGGAGCTGGTTCACCATCCCGGGGCTACTCAAACAGGTCGTCTTCGCCGATCTGGATGGCTCCGGTGTCGGTGGGCTGGCCGGTCTCAGTGCCAATGACTTCATCTATTACACACTCGATGGTCAGAACTGGACACAGATCAACGGCAATCTCGTCGATCTCATCGTGGCCGATCTCGATGGCGTCGCCCCGGATGATCTGGTCGGACTGAACGCCGACGACGACATCTTCGCCACCCAGGATCTGGTGAACTGGAGTCAGATCCCGGGACGACTCAAGCAGCTGGTCGCGGCCGATCTGACTGGGATCGGGCGGGATGGCCTGGTTGGCCTGAATGCCGATGGCCTGATCTTCTACACGTCCGATCTGCTGAACTGGAACCAGATCCCCGGTGTCCTGAACCAGCTGATCGCGGCCGACCTGGACGGGATCGGTGGGGCCGATCTGGTGGGTTTGAACGCCGCCGGCGAGATCTACTACACCACCGACCTGCTGACCTGGGAGCAGATTCCAGGACAGCTGCGCGCGCTGACGAAAGCCCGCTTCTGATGAGGGCGCGGTGGCCTGCGCGAGCGCACTCGCCGCGGTCCTCCCCCGCGGCTGCGCGGACCGCTCGGGGGGATCGGCGGCGCGGCCAGATCGGAGACGCGCGGTGCCTGATGGCCTCGCATTGGCTGTCGCTTGGTGTCGGGCGTGCGCGCGCCAATCGAGCAAACGGATGACACTGGTCGCCTTCGCGCTCGTCCTCATCGGTGTCCTGTTGAACGCCTTGGCGCAGCTTGCGCTCAAGGCGAGCGTGAGCAGTGTGGGGACCATCGATCTCAGTCTGACCGCGGCCATGCCGGCAGCCACGCGGCTCGTCGGCGAGCCCTGGCTCTGGCTCGGTCTGGGCTGCTATGGCGTGAGCGTGGTGGTCTGGATCCTCGCATTGTCGCGGGTCGAGGTCAGCATCGCCTATCCGATGCTCTCGATCGGATATGTCGTCAATGCCGTGGCGGCCTGGCTGTGGCTCGGTGAGTCCATGAGCCTGACCAAGGTCGTGGGGATCGGGATCATCATGTTGGGCGTGCTCGTACTGGCGCGCGCTTGAGGGTTTGCAATGGAGAGACTCCCGTTCGCACGTCCCACGCTCGGCGAGGCCGAACAGCAGGCCGTCGCCGAGGTCCTGGCCTCGGGCTGGATCACCACGGGTCCGCGGGTCGCGGCATTCGAGCGGGCGCTCGCCGACTATCTCGGCGGCGGGGTCCAGGTGCTGGCGTTCAATTCTGGCACCAGCGCGCTGGAGGCTGCCCTGTTGGCCTGCGATATCGGCCCGGGGGACGAGGTGATCGTGCCCGCCATGAGCTTCGTGGCGACCGCCAACGTGGTGTTGCGCGTCGGGGCGAGACCGCGTTTCGTCGATGTCGATCCGCTGTCGCGCAATCTGGATGCCGCGGCGGTGGCCGCGGCGATCGGTCCGCGCACCCGCGCGATCATGCCGGTCCACTTCGCGGGTCTGCCTCTGGACCTGGCCCCGCTGCACGACTTGGCCGCGCGCCACGCGCTGGTGATCATCGAAGACGCGGCCCAGGCCATCGGCACCCGCTGCGGTGACCGCCCGGTCGGCGCGTCGGGCAATCCGGTCTGTTTCAGCTTTCATCCGAACAAGAACATCACGACCATCGAGGGTGGCGCGCTGGCGACATCCGATCCCAGACTTGCGCGCCGTCTGACGCGCATCCGGTTCCACGGCATCGAGAAGGACGCCGAGGGCGGGGTCGCGGTGCCCGAGTGGGGTGGCAAGATGAATCTGTCGGACGTCAGCGCGGCCCTCGGTCTGGCGCAGCTGCCGCGTCTCGATGACTTCATCGCGCGCCGTCGCACGCTCGCGGTCCATTATGCCGAGATGCTGCCGCGTCACCCCGCGCTGCTGACTCCGCTCGATGTCCCAGGACACAGTTGGCACATGTATTGTGTGTGCGTCGATTTCGCGCGGCTCGACACCACCCGCCCGGCCTTCATGCGCGCGCTGGAGCAGCGCGGGATCCTGGCCGGGATCCATTATCCGGCGATCCACACCTTCGGGCTGTATCGACGATTCGGTCATGGGCCGGGTGATTTCCCGCATGCCGAGCGCATCGGCGAACAGACCCTGACACTGCCACTCTTTCCGACCATGACGTACGCCGACGTCGAGCGGGTCTGCGCGGCCATGGCCGATCTGCTGCCCGTCTGACACCCATGCAAGAGTCCGCGACCCCTCCGACAGTGGATCTCTCGGTCATCGTTCCGGTATTCAACGAGGAGGCGGTGCTGGATGCGCTGTTCGCCCGGCTCTACCCGGTCCTCGACGCGCTCGCGCTGCGCTACGAGGTCGTCTTCGTCGACGACGGCAGCCGCGATGGCTCGGCCGAGCTGCTGCGCCGTCAGCACGCCGCGCGCCGGGATGTCACCCGGGTGCTGTTGTTGCGGCGCAATGTCGGCCAGCATCAGGCGATCCTCGCCGGCTTCGCCGAGTCGCTCGGTCGACGCGTGCTGACCCTGGATGCCGATCTGCAGAATCCCCCGGAGGAGATCCCCAAGCTGCTCGCCGAGATGGATCGTGGTCATGACTATGTCGGCACGATCCGGCGCGATCGTCAGGATCCACGCTGGCGCAGGCTCGCCTCGAATGCGATGAATCGGTTGCGCGAGCGCATCACCGGGGTGCGTATGACCGATCAGGGATGCATGCTGCGCGCCTACGATCGCGACATCGTCGATGCCGTCACCAGCTCCAAGGAGATCGGGGTCTTCATCCCGGCACTGGCCTTTCTCTATGCCGCGAACCCGACCGAGATCCAGGTCGCGCACGAGGCGCGCGCCGCGGGCACCTCGAAATATCCGCTCTACAAGCTGGTCAATCTGAACTTCGATCTGCTCACCGGGTTGTCGCTGGCACCGCTGCAGGTGTTCTCCATCCTGGGTTTCGCGATCTCGGCCGCGTCCTTCCTGTTGGTCCTCTATCTGGCCCTGCGGCGTCTGGTCATCGGCGCGGAGGCCGAGGGGCTCTTCACACTCTTCGGGATCCTCTTCTTCCTGTGCGGTGTCATCATCATCGGCATCGGTCTACTGGGCGAGTACATCGGACGCATCTATGCCCAATCCAACGGCCGGCCCGCGTATCTGATCCGCACCCAGCTGCGGCCTGATCACGACCCCAGCGGGGTGAGTGAATGAGCGAGCGGGCGGTCGTCTTCGGCTACCACGAGGTCGGGGCGCGTGGCCTCGATGTCCTGCTGGAGCTGGGTCTGCGGATCCCGTTGGTGGTGACTCACGAGGACGATCCAACCGAATCGCGGTGGTTCGCGAGCGTGCGCGAGCGTTGTGACTGGCATCGCATCCCCGTCATCACACCCGAGCAACCCGATGACCCGAGCCTGATCGAGCGGGTGCGCGCCGCGCGACCGGACTGGATCTTCTCATTCTATTATCGGCGTCTGCTCGGCCCCGCGTTGTTGGCGCTGCCACCACGCGGCGCGTTCAACCTGCACGGCTCACTGCTGCCTCGCTATCGCGGACGCGCGCCCATCAACTGGGCGGTGCTGCATGGCGAGCGGGTGACGGGCGCGAGCCTGCATCGCATGGTCGAGAAGCCGGACGCCGGCGCGCTGATCGACCAAGAGGCCATTGCGATCCTGACGAACGATACCGCCGCGATGGTCTTTGGCAAGCTGGTCTGCGCGGCCGAGACACTCTTGCTGCGGGCCGTGCCGCGCCTGCTGGCCGGGACGCATGAGGAGCGGCCACTGGATCTGGCCGCGGGCAGCTATTTTGGCGGACGCCGCCCGGCCGACGGACGTCTCGACTGGGGCGCATCCGCTTGGCAGGTGCACAACCTGATCCGCGCGGTGGCGCCGCCTTATCCAGGCGCCTTCACCGAGGTGGCTGGCCATCGGCTCGAGCTTCTGGGCAGTCACTTCATGGGCGAAGCGGCGCGCGGGCCTGCACCGCGTCTCTACTGGGAGGACGCGCGTTGTCATGCCGATTGCGCGGATGGTCAGCGCATCCGCATCACCCGACTCGCGCTGGCCGGCGAGGCGCTCGACCGTGAGCGTTTTCATGCCCTATTCGGTTGCGCCGCGCTCGCGCTGCCGCGCGCGGACAACAGTGATGCGCGCGTCATACCGTCCTGTATGGAATCCACGTGATGAAGATATTGATCCTCGGCGTCGATGGTTTCATCGGCCATCATCTGTCTCGGCGCATCCTCGATGAGACCCCCTGGCAGGTCTTCGGCATGGACATGAACAGCGCGCGCGTGGCCGGATTCATCGACCATCCACGCTTTCATTTCTGCGAGGGCGATATCACGATCAATCGGGAGTGGGTCGAGTATCACATCAAGAAGTGCGATCTGGTGCTCCCGCTGGTCGCGATCGCGACCCCGTCGACCTATGTCACTGATCCGCTGGCGGTCTTCGAGCTGGATTTCGAGGCCAACCTGCCGATCGTGCGCGCCTGCGTGCGTCACCGCAAGCGGGTGCTCTTTCCGTCGACCTCCGAGGTCTATGGGATGTGCCCGGATCGGCTCTTCCATCCCGATGAATCCAATCTGGTGCTGGGCCCCATCGGCAAGACCCGCTGGATCTATTCCTGTGCCAAGCAATTGATGGATCGAGTGATCGCCGCCTATGGCCAGCAGCAGGGGCTCGATTACACACTGTTTCGGCCGTTCAACTGGGTGGGCTCGGGACTCGATCGTCTGGACGCGCCACGGGAGGGCAGCTCGCGGGTCGTGACCCAATTCCTCGGCCAAATCGCCCGCGGCGAGCCGATCAAGCTGGTGGATGGTGGTACTCAGCGGCGCAGCTTCACCGATGTCTCGGACGGTGTCGGGGCGTTGCTGCGGATCATCGCCAACCCCGAGGGACGGGCCTCGGGACAGATCTACAATATCGGCAACCCCGCCAATGACCTCTCGGTGCGCGAGCTGGCCCTCCTCATGCTCGAGATCGCGCGCGAGATCCCCGAATATCGAGTCCGCGCCGAGCAGGTCGAGCTCATCGAGGTGCCTTCCGGGCAATTCTATGGGCCAGGCTATCAGGACATGCAGACCCGGGTCCCATGGATCGAGAATACCCGCGCCGATCTGGGCTGGGAGCCTCGGGTGGGGATGCGCGATGCGCTGCGCGCCATCTTCGAGGCCTACCGTGATCAGGTGGCCGCGGCAGGGGCATTGATCGATCATTGAGCGTGCGCCTGGAGAAGACCACCATGACGCTGTCCACGCGCGAGCATTCACGCCTTGCTCGCATGGCCATCCTGCTCGGCACGCTCATCCTCGCGCTGGCCTACCTGGTGCCGGGCTTGGTCGGGCACGATCCTTGGAAGCAGGACGAGGCCTACTCGTTCGGGATCATCTACAACATGGTCCAGACCGGCGACCTGGTGGTCCCGACGCTCGCGGCCGATCCCTTCATGGAAAAGCCGCCGGCCTACTACATCACCGCGGCCGGTCTGGTCCATCTGCTCGAGGGCATTCTGCCCGCGCATGACGCGGCACGCTTGACCAGCGGTCTCTACATGGCCCTGGCCCTGTGGTTCACCGGCTTGTTGGCACGTGCGACCTGGGGCGTGGGCGCGGGCACGACCGCGGTGCTCCTGCTGATCTCGGCGATCGGTCTCTTGATCAATGGCCATTTCATGATCACCGACACGGCGCTGACGGCGGGCATGGCCATGGCCTACTATGGCCTGCTGCGCGCGCGACGCGACCTCTGGGGCGGCTTCTGGCTGGGTTGCGGGGCGGGTCTGGCCTTCATGTCCAAGGGGCTGCTCGGCCCAGGTATCCTTGGGGTCAGCGCACTCTTGATGCTGCTGTTCGGCGAGTGGCGCTCGCGTCTCTATCTGAAGTCGATCCTGGTCGCCGCCGTGGCCGCGCTGCCCTGGCTGCTGATCTGGCCGACCGCGCTGTATCTGCGCTCCCCCGAGCTGTTTCAACTCTGGTTCTGGGACAACAACTTCGGCCGCTATCTCGGCTTCGTGGATCTGGGGCCGCCAGTCGAGCCGATCTTTTGGGTCCGCACCCTGCCCTGGGTCACCTTTCCCGTTCTGCCGCTCGTGATCTGGTCGCTGTGGGCGACGCGTCACACCGCCTTGTGCAACCCTGGCGTGCGTCTGGCCCTGGTCGTCTCCGCGGTCGGCTGGGGTCTGTTGTTCGGGTCGCATACCGGTCGAGATCTCTACGCGATGCCGCTGCTGCCGTTGCTCGCGGTGCTTGCGACCGGGGGGCTCAAGGCCCTGCCGCCCCTGCCAGTCCGGCTCGGTTATTGGCTCAGCCTCCTCTTGTTCGGGCTCATGGCGCTGATCATCTGGGGCTTTTGGCTGTATGGCATGGTCGCCGGTCAGCCGCCGCAATGGGCGTTTCTGGGAACCTTCATGACACTCGATCATGCCTTCGAGCTCGATCGCGGGGCGCTGCTCTGGGCACTGATCTTTCAGTCTGGCTGGATCCTGATCCTACTGCGCTGGCGTCCACCGCGCCCCGCCGCGCTGCTCGCCTGGCCCGCTGGTCTGATCCTGATCTGGGCCCTGCTGGCCTTCTTGCATCTGCCCTGGATCGAGGAGGCGCGCAGCTACCGTGGCGTCTTCACCGAATTGCGGGCACAGTTGTCGGAGCCGTTTGGCTGCGTGGCCGATCTCAATCGCATGCCGTTGCGCGAATGCGAGCGGGGCATGCTGCACTATGTCGCCGGTCTGACCACCGAGCATATCGACTCGCCCGCGCAGACCAGTTGCGACTACATCATCACCGAGACGAATCTGCGTGCCTTGGGGACCGCGATCGACATCGGGCCGGAGTGGGAGTTGATCTGGCAAGGGTCGTTGCCACCGGTGCACAAGGACCTCTTCAGTCTGTTCCGGCGGCGCGCCGTGCCGCCCGTCCAATGAGCCTGCCGATGAAGATGATTGCACTCAAGGTCGATGTCGACACGCTCCGTGGCACGATCGAGGGTGTGCCACGCCTGCTGCGGCTCTTCGCGGCACGCGAGGTGCGCGCGACCTTCCTTTTCAGTCTCGGCCCGGACCATACTGGGCGCGCACTCTTGCGGGTGTTGCGACCAGGCTTCCTGAAGAAGGTGACACGCACCTCGGTGGCACGTCATTACGGTCTCAAGACGCTGCTCTATGGGACACTGCTGCCTGGTCCGGACATCGGCCGGCGTGCCGCATCGGTCATGCGCGACTGTGTCGCGGCGGGTCACGAGGTCGGCATCCATGTCTATGATCATGTCAAGTGGCAGGATCAGGTGGCGCGCCGTGATGCCGACTGGACGCGGCGCGAAATGACACGGGCCTGGCAGGCCTTCGAGGCGGTTTTCGGCGTCGCGCCGAGGGTGCATGGCGCGGCCGGCTGGCAGATCAACCCCCATGCCCTGCGCCTGGAGACCGAGCTCGGTCTGGACTATGCGAGCGATACCCGTGGCCGCTGGCCCTTCTACCCACTCCTCGAGCACGGGCGGCGCTCGACCTGTCCGCAGCTGCCGACGACCCTGCCGACACTCGATGAGCTGATCGGGCGCGAGGGGTTGACCGAGCAGAACGTGGCCGAGCGTGTCTTGGCCGAGAGTCGAGTGGCGCGTCCGCACGGGCATGTCTATACACTGCATGCCGAGCTGGAGGGGATGCGACTCTTGCCCGTCATGGAGACCCTGATCGAGCGCTGGCGGGCGGAGGGGCGCGCCATGGGCGCGTTGCGCGATCGCTACGAGTCACTCGATCTGGCGCGGCTGCCGACGCATCGCATCGAGTCTCAGTCCGTGCCGGGACGCAGCGGCCTGCTCGCCGTGCAGGGCGCATCGCAGTCTTGAGCAGCGCGCGATCCGGTGCGCGCGTGACCGACCGCGAGGCCCGCGCGGTCGTTCAAGGCAGACGCTCGATCGCCCGCATCTTCTCCTCGTAGCGCGCGCGCAGCTCGCCGGGTAGCGCTGAGTCCTTCACGGCGGCGCAGCCGCCGAGCTCGCGCAGGGTGGCGAGAAAGTCGCTCTGCAGGCGCTCCTGGACACGCCGATAGTTGCGTTCGGGGAAGATGTCGTCCTGGACGCGGAGCACCGTCATGCGCAGACGGCTGGTCAGTAGCTTGTTGAGGTTCTCGGTCCGGCGATTGGAGCTGTCACCGCGGCAGCGCGCATGATACTGGTCGAGCGCCGCGGCGGCCTCGACCGCCTCGATCAAGAGCGCTTCGGTCTCCGCGTCGAGCATCGCGGCGCTCGCATCGAGCGTGCCGGCGAGCGTGATCAGCAGGACGGCGGTCCAGCGGCGGATGGCGCTTGGCTGAGTGAGGGTCCAGACCCATGCCCAAGGGCGGTGGGTGAGTGCGCGTCCGAACCGCATCAGCTCTGTCCGTAGACGGGCACGGCGGCGCCGGTCACGCAATGCGCGGCATCCGAGGCGAGGAAGAGGATCACCTCAGCCAGCGCCTCGGGTGGCACCCAGCGCGCATGGTCTTGATCGGGCATGGCCGCGCGATTCTGTGGCGTGTCGATGGTCCCAGGCAGGATGCAGTTGACGGTGATCCCCTGGTGCTTGAGCTCATCGGCAAGGCTCTCGGTGAGTGTGATGACCGCGGCCTTGGAGACACAATAGGGACCCATGTGGCCGATTCCGCGCTGGGCGGCGCGTGCCGAGACATTGATGATGCGTCCACCGCCTGCCTCCAGCATGGCCGGCACGACGGCGCGGCAACAGTGGATGACCGAGCCGAGATTCAGCCCCATCATCTGCTCCCATTGCGCGTCCGTGGTCTCATGCAATGGCGGCCCCATGGCGAAGCCACCGGCGATGTTGGCCAGCACCTGGATCGAGCCGAGGCGTGTTGTGACCGTCTCGACCATCCGCTGCACGGCCGTGGGATCCAAGAGATCCACCGCGACGCCGATGGTGTCGGACCCAGTCGGGAGGTCCCGCCGAACCTGGTCGATCGCGGTCTGGTCGCGGTCGACCAGTGCGAGTCGAGCACCTTGACGCGCGAAGACCAGCGCGCATGCTCGACCGAGATTGCCGGCCGCGCCCGTGATGATGACGGTCTTGTTCTTGAAATCATACATGTCGCTGACTCCTGGTTGCGCCATGGCAGGCCTCGCCCTCGAACCGCATCGCCACACCGGATGTGACGGCCGAGGATCGACCGCCCCTTGACCAGTCTGCCATCATCTTGGCTGGTCTGGCGCCGGCCATGCGGACAGGGCCCCCAGGTTGTATCATGTGGGGCGTGATAAGCTTGATTCCCACAGGATACCAGACTGACCGGCGACCCGTCAGAGTGGGTTGTGCCGGGCATCCTTGGTCGGACCGGCCAGTGCGAGACCATCGTGAGTGGGGGGGTGCGCGCGCATGATCGAGCTGCTCTTTCTGCTCCTGCCAGTGGCGGCGGCCTCGGGCTGGTGGTTGGCCCGGCGAGACCCTGGACAGCGTCGCACGGCGATTGGCGCCCCGCATCCCGCCTTCCTCCGCGGCCTGAGCTATCTCGTCGAGGAGCAGCCGGACAAGGCCATCGATATGTTCCTCGCGCTGGTGGAGGTGGATGCCGAGACGGTCGAGACCCATCTGGCGCTCGGCAGTCTCTTTCGGCGCCGCGGCGAGGTCGATCGAGCCATCCGTATCCATCAGAACCTGATCTCGCGCAAGACGCTGAGCCTGGAGCAGCGCGGTGATGCCTTGCTCGAGCTCGGTCGGGACTATATGAGCGCGGGGCTCCTGGACCGGGCCGAATCGCTCTTCCAGGAGCTCGTCGAGCTGGGTCTGCATGACGAGCGGGCCTTGCGCAGCCTCCGCGAGATCTACGAGCAAGAGCGGGATTGGCCCCGTTGTCTCCTGGTCGCCGAGCGGCTCGAATCATTGACCGGGCAATCCATGAGTCTGGCGATCTCGCAGTATCACTGCGAATTGGCCGAGGAGGCGCGTCGTCTGGGCGATGTGCTTGGCGCTGGCGAGCAGCTCGCGTTGGCACGCCGCGCCCATCCGGAATGCGTGCGCGCCACCATGCTCGAAGGTCATGCGGCACTCGACGGCGGTGATCCGGGTCGTGCCCTGGAATTGTTCATGCAGGTGGCCGAGCAGCGCCCATCCTATGTCCCGGAGATCCTCCCGGCACTCATCGAGGCCCTGCGCCAACTGGGGCGCGAGGATGTGCCCGCGGTCCTCGAGACGTTGGCGCAACGCCATTGCAGTCCAGCCTTGATCCTCACGCTGAGCGATGCGCTGGAGCAGGGGCAGGGGCCTGAGGCCGCCATGAAGCTCTTGACCCGGTATCTGTCCACATTTGCCGATCTGGCCGCGCTCGAGCATCTGCTCCATCTCGAGAGCGAAGCGCGCATCACGCCAGATCCGGCAGGACGCGAGCGCGCACGCGTGGCATTGCACGTCATCCGACATCTCGTGACGCGACAGCCGGTCTACCAGTGCGATCATTGTGGTTTCCAGGCGCGCTCGCTGCATTGGCAATGCCCCAGCTGTCGATCCTGGGGATCGGTGATCCCGGTGCAGCCCGAGCCGATGACCACCGGGGAGCCGTCGCGGGATCGCCCGCCGGCCTGATGGCGATCCGTCTCGGCGCCTGCTCGATCAGCCAGCCGCCAGCGCGCGCCGCCCTCACGTTGTTTCTCCACCCCGAGCGAAGGAATCATCCATGACCACATCCAACCGAATCATCGTCGCGCTCGATGATGCCGACGCTTCGCGCGCGCTCGGCTTGGTGGAGCGCTTGCAGCCATCGCGCTGCCGACTCAAGGTCGGCAAGGAGGCCTTCACCCGTTTTGGGCCATCCTTTGTCGAGTCATTGCAGGCACGTGGCTTCGAGGTCTTTCTCGATCTCAAATTCCATGACATCCCCAACACGGTCGCCGGGGCCTGCGCCGCGGCCGCGGAGCTCGGGGTCTGGATGGTCAATGTCCACGTCAGTGGGGGACGGCGCATGATCGAGGCCGCGCGCAATCGGTTGGAGCAGGTCTCGCGTCCGCCGCTGTTGATCGGTGTGACCCTGCTGACCAGTCTGGGGCCTGATGATCTGACCGCCATCGGCTGTCCGGGCGAGCCGCTCGAGCGGGTGCGGCTGTTGGCCGAGCTGGGTCAGTCCGCCGGACTCGATGGTGTAGTGTGCTCGCCGCTGGAGGCGGCTGCCGTGCGTACCGTGTGCGGTCCTGATTTCGTGTTGGTCACGCCCGGGGTGCGCCCCGCGGGGTCCGCGCGCGATGATCAGATGCGTGTCATGACACCACCCGAGGCGATCGCGGCGGGCGCCGATCATCTGGTGATCGGCCGACCCATCACCGCGGCCCCCGACCCGCTCATGGCCCTCGCGGCCATCGAGACCTCGTTGGCCGACTGAGGCGGCCAAGATACCGAGATGCTCAACCACGTTCGATGATTCAGGAGTTGACTAGATGGCAAGCATTCGCAAGGCGGTCTTTCCCGTCGCCGGATTGGGCACACGTTTCCTCCCGGCCACCAAGGCCAGTCCCAAGGAGATGATGTCGATCGTCGACAAGCCACTGATCCAATATGCCGCCGAGGAGGCCGAGGAGGCTGGTGTCACCCAGCTGGTCTTCATCACTGGACGCAACAAGCGCTCGATCGAGGACCATTTCGACAAGGCCTACGAGCTCGAGGCCGAGCTGGAGAGCGCGGGCAAGCATGGATTGCTCGACATCGTGCGCAACGTGCTGCCGCCGCGTACGACCTGTATCTATGTCCGTCAGGCCGAGGCGTTGGGGCTGGGTCACGCGGTGCTGTGCGCCAAGCCGGTGGTTGGGGATGAGCCGTTCGTCGTGCTGCTGGCCGATGACCTCATCCGCGCGCCTGGCAAGGGCGTGGTGCAGCAGATGGCCGATGTCCATGCGCGATTCGGGTGCAGCGTGCTCAGTGTCCAGGAGGTCCCGCGCGAGGAGACCAACAAATATGGGATCGTGAAGGTGGAGCCGGGTCCCGAGGGCGAGCTGCGGGTGGTCGCGATCGTCGAAAAGCCGGCACCCGCGGACGCGCCATCGAATCTGGCGGTGGTCGGACGCTATCTCCTGACCCCGCGCATCTTCGAGAAGCTCACCCAGACCTCGGCTGGCGCCGGGGGAGAGATCCAGCTCACCGATGCCATCGCGGCCTTGCTCGAGGACGAGCCGGTGATTGCCTATCCCTTCCAGGGCAAGCGCTATGACTGTGGCAGCAAGCTGGGTTATCTCCAGGCCAATGTCGAGCTCGGACTCGTGCATCCGGAGGTCGGTGAGCGCTTCGCCGCTTATCTGCGCACCTTCGCTCAATCCTGAGCGGCGCGGGTGCGACAGGGATGCGAGGCCCGCTCGCCAATGTTCAGGGTCGTCCTGGCCGGCACCGCGGCGAGCGACCAGCGCGGGATGGCCCAATCCCAGAGCTCGGCCATCCCGAGTCCCGCTGGGATTGGTGTCTGGCCCAGCAGCGTCCAGGCGCGACGCAAGGCGGGCAGCGGATTGGTGACATCGACCGGCGCGGCGGCCAGTGACTTGCTGAGCTTGCGCCCCTGGTCATCCAGGATCAGTGGCACATGGGCGTAGTCTGGCGGGTGCAAGCCCAGGGCCTGCTGAAGGAGCAGTTGACGCGGCGTCGAGAGCAGCAGATCCGCGCCGCGCACGACCCGATTGATCCCCTGCCAGGCGTCGTCGACGACGACCGCGAGCTGGTAGGCGTGGATCCCGTCGGCGCGGCGCAAGACGAAGTCGCCGACCGACTCGGCCACCCGTTGGCACTGCTCGCCCTGGATGCGATCCACGAAGCGGATCAGGTCTGGCCCGACGCGGAAACGGATCGCTTGCCCGCGCTCCGTCGAAGAAGAGGCCCCGCGGCAGGTCCCCGGATAGATGGGTCCCTCCACCCCCAGTCGTCCATGTCGAGCGATGTCGGCGCGGCTGCAGCCGCAGTGAAAGGTCAGGTCGAGTGCGGTGAGTCGCGCAAGTGCCTCCCGATAGGCCTCGGTGCGCCGACTCTGATGGATGACGGGCTCATCCCAGGTGAGCCCGAAGGCCGCCAATGTGCGCAGGATCTGGTCGGCCGCGCCCGCGACCTCGCGGGTGCGATCGAGGTCCTCGATCCGCACCAGCCAGACCCCGCCATGGGCACGGGCGTCGGCGAAGCTCGCCACCGCCGCGAGGAGCGAGCCGAAATGCAGCGGGCCGGTCGGAGAGGGTGCGAAGCGTCCGCGATACCCCGGGCGCGCCGCTGAGGCGTGCCCGAGTCCAGCGGCTTGCGAGGGCGCGGCGTGGACGCTGCCACGGCCCTCTGGCATCATGGCTCAGCCGCGTTGCCGCTCGCGGATTTCGTCGAGCGTCTTGCAGTCGATGCAGAGCGTCGCCGTGGGTCGCGCCTCGAGACGGCGGATCCCGATCTCGACACCGCAGGCCTCGCAGTAGCCATACTCATGCTCATCGATGCGGGTGAGCGCCTCGTCGATCTTCTTGATCAGCTTGCGCTCTCTGTCACGTGTGCGCAGCTCCAGGCTGAACTCCGATTCCTGAGTGGCCCGATCGTTCGGATCGGGGAAGTTGCTCGCCTCGTCCTGCATGTGATGGACCGTGCGATCGACCTCCTCCATCAAGGATAGACGCCAGGCGAGGAGGATCTCGCGAAAATGCGCCTCTTGCTCCGGACTCATGTAGTCCTCGTCCGGTCCCGACTGATAGGGCACGAATCCGGATATCTCGGCCTCGTTGACTCTCGCTTCGGCCATGTCTCTACTCCCGAAGGCTTGCCTCGTGATGATCGCGCGGTCGCTCGCCGACACCGCGGAGGGGTCCGCGCAAAACATGCTTTAGTACCAGATCCGCGCGCGCCCGGCAACCGTGCGTCGCCGGTGCTGGTGGGTGAGGGTCCGCCTACCAGGCCGGAAAGGTCCCGGGCGGTGGTGGTGGCGGTGGGGGCGGGATGAGACCCCCATTTCCGATCCACACCACGGCGATTGCGACCAGTATGGCGATCGCGAAGGCCAACCAGCCGCCGCCGCGTGCCGCGACCAATCGCGGGTCGGTGACGCGGCGATAACCGCTGATCATCGGCTTGATCAGATCGTCCTTGCGCACGAAGCGGTAGAAGAGCACGGCGGCGAGATGCGCCGCGATCAAGGCACCGAGGAGCCAGATGAGCTGACGGTGCAGACCAGTGAGCCAATCACTCGTCGATTTCGCGACCAGCGCGAAGAGCGGACCGCGGAAGGCGATATCATCATTCGCGGCAAGACCCGTGATGATTTGCAGGGACACCAGCCCCAGCAAGCCAACGACCGAGAGCGCGGCCAATGGGCTGTGTCCGATGCCTTGCCACTGACCGCGCAGATAGGCAAGCACTGCCCTGGGGCCCTTGATGAATTGACCGAAACGGGCGTAGGTCGATCCGATCAGGCCCCAGGTGAGGCGAAAGGCGAGCAGTCCCAGCACGAACAGACCGATACGGCCGTGCCAGGCCATCAGATTCCCACCGAGCAGACCAGTGGCGAAGGCCGCCAGGATCGACAGGGCCAATAGCCAATGAAAGAGACGGGTCGGAAGGTCCCAGACCAGGATGCGTCGCTCGTTCATGGAGTCAACTCCTTCATCATTGAGCGCTTGGAGGCCGCAGGTCGGTTGCATGCCGACCCAGGGGGGGTGAATATCGGTTTGAGCGATACTATGAATCGAAAAAATCCTCTTTCTCTTGCCACCTTTTCAAGCTATACGCCCAGCCATATCAACCATGGTGTGACCCGAGGTAGCTGGAGATGTTGGAAAACGAGAGCGGTTACGGTGAGGATATCAACGAGCGTGTCCCGCCGTTGACGAGTCCGGACGCCCGTGGCCCATCGGCAAATCTTCTGGTGCGGCGTCGGATCGAGCATATGCGCGAGCTCAAGCGGCTTCGCGAGCTGCTCGACGACCCGGATTTCGAGGATCTGAGCTGAGGCAACCACACCGGACCCGCGTCACCCGCGGGTCCGGTGTGGCACGACACTCTCGTGCCCGCGCGGGTCATGACTGCGTCCCCTGCCGCGGCGATTCGGCAGGTGTCTTGCTCGCCTGCCCTGGACCGCGGTGGATGCGGATATCCAGCGGTTGACCGCTTGCCAAATGGACATCGCGCTGCGGAAATGCCATGTGAATCTGCTCTTCCTCGAAGCGGTCGTAGATGGCCTGATGCAACTCGGTGATCACGCCGAGGCGCCCATCGAGCGACTCCAGGAAGCAGCGCAACACGATCGTCAATGAATTGTCGCCAAACCCCTCGAAGCTGACCACTGGCGCTGGATCGTCGAGCACGCGCTCATGCGCGGCGGCGACCTCCGAGAGGATCGCCAAGGCCCGCCGCGTGTCACTGCCGTATTCGATGCCGATTGGGATGCTGATGCGGTTTTGCTGATCGGTCAGACTCCAATTCAGGAGCCGCCCAGTGATGAATTCCTTGTTGGGTACGAGCAGCTCCTGCCGGTCCCAGTTGCGGATGGTGGTGGCGCGAATCTGAATGTTGGTGACCACGCCCGTGGTGTCGCCGATGGTCACGATGTCGCCCACCCGCACTGGGCGCTCGAACAGGATGATGATGCCGCTGATGAAGTTGGCGACGATCTCTTGCAGTCCGAAGCCGATGCCGACGCTCAGCGCGGCCACCAACCACTGGACCTGTCCCCAGTTCAGTCCCAGGGTCCCGAAGGCGAGCAGGAAGGCGACGACCGTGATGCTGTAGCTGGCCAATGTCTTGATGGCATAGCGCCCACCGGCCGAGACCGTATTGCTGTGCAGCAGCAGGATCTCCAAGAGGGCGGGCAGATTCTTCGCCGCGACGGTCGCGACGAAGACGATCACCAGGACCAACCCGAGATCGGCGGCGGTGACTGGCACCAGTTGCTCGACCGCATCGACGATGCCGGTGTAATGCCAGAGCGTGATGTGCTGCAACATGGAGAAGGCGGGCAGCACGTCCGACCAGGTCAGCCAGACCCCCAGGACCGCGGCAAAGAAGATCGACGCGTTGATGAGTTGGCGTGTCTGCTCGTCGAGCGCGGCCAAATCCGGCTCGGTCTCCTCGATCTGCAGTGGCGAGCCCGCTTGAGTGGTCTCGGCGCGGTCGCTCGCGGCCTGTGCCCGGCGTGCCGCCGCGCGGTCGATTGCGGCTTGCAGCGCCAGATGTCGACGCGTGATGATCAGCCAGCGCACGATGATCTGATGCAGGATGATCAAGGCGAGCGCCAGCCAGATCTGCTGGATCAGCGAATCGAAGAGGATGCCCGCGGTATAGACATAGCCGGCCAGTGCGAGCAGTGCCAGGGCGAGCGGGGCGCCGACGATCAGCGGATACCAGAGATAGCGCAGCCGGTTGAGCCAGCCCCGCTGGTGCGCCACGAGGAAGGCCTTCAAGACCCCGTGCATCGGACTGAGCATGCGCGCGAGCACGACCGACAGGCCGAGCATGAGGGCCACCAGGCCCAGGCGCCCCAGGCTGTTGCCCAGCACAGGGTCCGGATCCTTGAAGAGCACCAGGATCAGCAGGGCGAGCGGCGTGGCGAACAGGGTGAACCAATCGAGCTCGCGCCGCACCCGGCGCAGGGTCTCGTCGCTCCAGCGGAAATGCAGATCGGCCACCCCGCCCGGGATGCAGAGTGTCCGAAAGGCACGCAGATAGTAGAGGACGATGGCGACCTCGGTCAGGGCGGCGCCGAGGTTGCGAACGAAGGGGAGCGGCTCGCTCGATTGGCTGAGTTGGAGTCCGATCAAGCCGAGCAGCAGAGGGACTGGTAGGGCCGCGACCAGGGTCAGGCCGAGTGCCCGCGCGGTGTGGCTCAGATGATCGGTGCGAATGCGCCGGAGCGGCTCGGCGGTGGCGCGGATCGCGCGGCGCAGCGCGGCCACGCGCGCGAACAGGATCGCGATGACGATCGCGCCGATCCAGAAGAGGGGCGAGACGCGCGCCTGCCGACCCAGCTCGCGGGCGACCTCGAGCCAGTGCAGATGCGACAGCACATAGCCGAGCGCCGAGGGGATGGCGGTGAGCGTCTCCAGTCCGATCGGCAGCGTGCTGCGGACCCAGAGCAGCCGCTCGGCAAGGAAGTCGTCATAGCGCTGCGTGATGACGATCAGCTGATCGGCGGCGTAGTTCAGCTCGCCGAGTTGACGGATGTGATCATCCTCGACCGCGATGGCCTGGGCGATCAGGCGTCCCTGTTGCTCGAGCGCCTGCTTGATCTGGGCGCGGACCTCCGGATCCGCCGCGCTCGGGTCGAGTGCGGTGAGGTCGTCGAGATAGCGCTCGAGATCGCGCAGCTGACGCTGCTCCTCGCGATAGCGGATTTGGCGCAACGTGGAGTCGGCGATGATGTCCTCGCGGGTTTGGATGTCGCGACGATACTGACGCAGGTCGGGAAGCTGCTCGCGCCGATCCAAGAGCACCTGACCCAGAGCCTTGCTGAGTCCAGCGGCCTCGATGCGCTGCTGCGAGCTCTTGAAGTCCTGCTCGACGCGTTTGCGCTCCTCGTCGATCTTCTCGGTCAGGTCATCGAAGGTGCCCAGCTGTTGCGCCAATCGGTCCGTGGATGCGCTGATCTCGGCATTCTCGCGGGTGGCCTGCTGCACCAGCGGGTGTTTGTCGGCGGCGGCGATCTGGGCGCGCTCCGATTCGATGCGCGCGGTCTCGGCCTCCAGCTGACGGCGCTGGTTCTGCAGCTCCTCCAGCGCGCGCTGCTCGGCACGCAGCCGCTCCCACTTCAGCGTGGCCTCATCGCGACGGGCGCGCGACAGTGCCTCGCGCGCACCCTGACTGAGCAGCTCCTGATCGAGCATCAGTCCCTCGCCGAGGAGCGCGCGGCGGCGGCTCTCCAGCGCCCATTGGCGGGCCTGTGTCTGATCAGGCGAGGCGCTCTCGCCGCGCGTCTGGGCAAGCTCGGTCTCGGTTTGCTCCAAGGCGGTCCTGATCTGGGCGAGTCGCGCGCGGATCTCGCCCGGCCGATTCGTGCTCCGCTCGATGAGCTTGTCGAGCTCGCTGATTCGCGTCTCCTCGATCGCGGCCTCGGCGATGACCCCGTTCAGGCGCTGGCTGATCTCCTCGGCAGGCAGGTCCGCTGGGATGCCCTGCCGGATCTCGGCCGCCAGTGTCTCGGCCGCGGGGCGATCCTCCAGGCGCCCGAGGATCGCCGCCGTTTCAGCCGGCGCGCTGCTCAAGATGGCGCTGAATTCAGCCTGCTTGGCCTCGAGGGTGCGGAGGGATTCGAGGTTGGCCAGGGTGCGGCGGTAGTGCTCGGTCAGGGCGGCCTTGGCGGCGTCGTCGAGTGCCGTGTTGGCCTCGACCTCCGCGAGCTTGGCTTCGATCTGAGCGGGCGAGGGGAGGATCTCGGTCGTGACGACGGGAGTGGTCGTCTCCGGCGTGCCCGTGGCCTGCTCGGCGTTGCTCGGGTCGGTCGTCAGCACGGCCACGACGGCCATCAGCCCCAGCACCCAGGCGTGCGGGATGGCGCGTGGGTCAGGTCGCGGCGGGTGACATGAGTGGTTGCGTGAGGAGTGGATCTGTCTTGGCATGATCAAGCGATGATGGATATCTATCGGCACGGGAATTCAGGTGACTGAATCAAACGCGTCGACGCGGTGACGCGCGTCCAGTGGCCGCTCTGCTCCGATCAGGATAAGGTCATGAGTTTACAGCAATGGTGCGCGAGGATCGAGACTCGGGTCGATGGATCATGGGGATGGAGTCATCGGCCTCATGTGAGCGCTTTGATGAAGACGTGTGAATTTCGCTGGAAGTTGTAGAGTGCCTGTCGCTGCATCGGCAAGGCGTCAAGTGGCGCCGGCTCGAAGCCGCGCTCGCGAAACCAATGCGCCGTCTGGGTGGTGAGGACGAAGAGTCGCACGATGCCGAGCGAGCGGGCGATGCCCTCCATGTGTGTGAGCAGTCGCTCACCCCGTCCGGTTGCGCGATACGCGGGGTGCACCGCGACACAGGCGAGCTCGGCCATGCCGTCGGCTGGATAGGGGTAGAGTGCCGCGCACGCGGTGATCAAGCCATCGCGCTCGGTCAGCATGAAGCGATCGATCTCGGTCTCCAAGCGCTCGCGCGAGCGGCGCACCAGGATCCCGCTCGCCTCCAATGGCTGCAACAGCTCGAGGATCCCGGTCACATCGTCGATCCGTGCCGGACGCAGCTCCTCGTAAGGCTCGGCCGAGATCAGGGTGCCGCTGCCATCCGGTGTCAGGAGCTCGCGCAGCAGCGCCCCACCGCGCCAACGTGGGACCAGATGGACCCGGCGGATGCCGTCGCGGCAGGCGGCGGCGGCGGCGCGCAGGGTTTGGGCGATCTCCTCCGGGATGCCGATCGCATGGGTCAACAGATCTTCGATCTCGCCCGCCAGTAGGCTGGATCCCAACAGCGCCTGCGCCGGCCCCCCGCGCGCTGGGGGCTCTGCCTGCTCCTCGATCAGGAAGATGAGCTTGTCGGCGCCGAGCGCGACCGCGGCGCTGCGCGCCACATCGGCGGCGCTGAGATTGAAGACCTCGCCGGTCGGTGAATAGCCCAGTGGCGGCATCAGTGCGACCGCGCCCTGGTCGAGCACCGCGCTCAGGGTCCGATGATCGACCCGGCGCACCGCGCCGGTGTGCGCATAGTCGACCCCATCGATCACCCCAAGTGGGCGCGCCGTGACGAAGTTGCCCGAGACCACCGGGATGCGCACCCCCGCCATCGGCGAGTTGGCCAGGCCAAGCGAGAGCAGGGCCTCGATCTCGACGCGCACCATGCCGGCGGCCTCCTTGACACAGGCGAGCGCGGTCGGATCGGTGACCCGCAGTCCGTTGACATAGCGCAGCCGCGCGCCGCGCTCGGCCAAGCGGGCTTCGATCTGGGGGCGCGCGCCGTGCACCAGGACCAGCCGGATACCGAGTCCGTGCAAGAGCGCGATGTCATGGACCAGGTCGGGGAAGCCTGGATCCACGACGGCCTCGCCGCCGAAGGCGATCACGAAGACCCGGCCGCGATGGGCATGGATGTAGGGCGTCGCCTGACGGACCCAGGCGACGAAGGGGTCTGTCGTTGCCGAATCCAGATGTTCTGTATCGAGGGTGTCTGACATGAGTGAATGGGCTCAATCGAGACCGAGCTTGGCGAGACGGTAGCGCAGTGATCTCAGGGTCATCCCGAGCTTCTTGGCGGCGGCGGTGCGATTCCAGTGGGTCGCCTCGAGTGCCTCCAGGATCGCCTTGCGCTCGATCTCCCCGAGATAGTCCTCCAGTGGCATGGCGTGCGCCGTCGCGCGCGGAGGCGTGAGACCATGCGTCGGTCGTGGCAATGCCAGATCGACGATGCCGATCGAGGGACCTTCGCACAAGGCGGTCGCGCGCTCGAGGATATTCTCCAGCTCGCGCACATTGCCGGGAAAGGCATAGTGCGCGAGTGCCTCGAGTGCCGCTTCGGAAAGCGTCAGCGGGGCCTGCTGAATCTGCTGATCGGAGATGCGGCGCAGGATCCGCGCCGCCAGGTCCGGGATGTCCTGGGGACGCTCGCGCAGTGACGGCATCCGCAGCTCGATGACGTTGATCCGGTAGAAGAGATCCTGCCTGAAGGCTCCGCGCGCAACCTCGTGGGCGAGGTCGCGGTGACTGGCGCTGATGATGCGGACATCGATCGAGGTCTCCTGCTGGGCACCGACCGGACGCACCCGTTTTTCCTGCAAGGCGCGCAACAGCTTGACTTGTGCCGGGGGGGGCAGATCCGCGACCTCGTCGAGCAAGAGCGTGCCGCCCGAGGCCGCCTGGAACAGCCCCTCCTTGTCGCTGACCGCGCCGGTGAAGCTGCCTCGCTTGTGTCCGAACAGCTCGCTCTCGATGAGATCCTGGGGGATCGCGCCACAGTTGACCGCGATGAAGGGACCGTTGGCGCGCGGCCCCCGCGCATGGATGAGGCGCGCCGCCAGCTCCTTGCCGGTGCCGCTCTCGCCGGTGATGACGACAGGGGCCTGATTGCGCGCCAGCTTGTCGATCATCCGCCGAATGTGCACCATCGCCGGCGAATCTCCGATCAAGCGTTTGCCCCCGGTGACGGCGTCCCCCCCGTCGTAGGCCCGGCGCTCCCCGAGCCTGAGCGCGGCGTCGATGAGCTGGCGCAGCAGTGTCAGATCGAGCGGCTTGGCGACGAAATCGAAGGCCCCGGCCTTCATCGCGGTGACCGCCGATTCCATGTTGCCATGGGCGGTGATCATGGCCACCGGGAGCTCCGGATGGTGCTCGCTGATCAGTCGAATCAGATCGATCCCGTTGCCATCGGGAAGGCTCATGTCGGTCAGGCAGAGGTCGAAGCGATGATGCTCCAGTCGTTGTCTGGCCTCTTGGAGGCTCGCTGCGGTGATGGCGCGCACCCCCATGCGCTCGAGCGTGATCCGGAGCAGGTCGAGGAGATCGGATTCGTCGTCGACGACCAGTGCTTGGGCTTTGTGCATGCCGTCGGCTCCTGATGCATGTGATGCGGGTCGAGCAGGCGGGCGCCGTGTCGCCCGGTCCAACCCTCGCAAGTCTAGCGCCAGATGAGATCAGACTGAAGGTCCCCGCGCGCGGCCCGACGGCTGGGGGAGCCGCCGATCCACTCACGCGAGGTCAGGTGCCTGCCGCGGCACCAGCCTGAAGCAGCTGCCCCGGGGCAGGATGGGCTCGTATTCAAGCGTGATCCCATTGGTCTCGGCCAGCTCGCGCGCGATGTAGAGACCGAGCCCGGTTCCGCCCGTGCGGGTGGTGAAGAAGGGGTTGAAGATCTCGTGCGCGATCCGCGCCTCGATCCCGCGACCCTGATCGCGGACCTCGATCACCGGACGCTCATCAGCGCCGTCGTGCACCGTCAAGCGGATGGTCACGCGCGCCGGCTGATCAGCGTCACGCCCATGGACTAGGGCATTCTCGACCAGATTGGCGAGGATCTGATGCAGATGGCGCGGATCGGCCTCGATCGGCGGAGGTGTCGCGGCGAGCTCGAGACGGCAGCTGACAGCGGCCAGCCGATGGGTCTCGTGCAGCTCGGCCACGCGCTCAGGCAGCCAGGTGCTCAGGTCGATCGCGATCGGCTCGAGCTTGTCGCGGGAGGAGAGCTGCAACACACTGCGCACGGTCTCGTCGATGCGTGCGCTGTTGCGCTCGATGATCTCGAGTAGATGTCGGTCGTCGGCGTTGAGCGTCTGGCCCTCGGCGAGGAGCTGGCTGGCGTGGGTGATGGCGCTCAAGGGGTTGCGGATATTGTGGGCGATGCTTGCGGTGAGTGTACCGAGCGCGGCCAGCTTGGTCCGCTGTGCCTCGCGGGTCAGCTCCTGCATGTCACGCAGATAGATCAGCCCACCCGCGGCGGGACTGTCGTCGAGTGGCTTGAGCGAGGCCCGCAGCGCGCGGGGGCCGATCTGCACCACCCGTCCGTCGGGACTCGGATCCTCCATCTCGCGCTCGATCCAGGTCGCGAGTCCCGGCGCGAGCCTGCTCAGACGCATCCGTTTGCGGCGTGTCTCGGCGTGCAGCAGCGTCAGCGCGGCCTTGTTGATCAAGCGCACCCGCTGCTCGCCATCGATGACCAGCACGCCGGTGGTGAGGTTCTCGATGATAAAGGCGTTGAGCTGTGCGAGGTTCGCGAGGTCGACCGTGCGGCGTGCCGCGATGGTCTCGGCCTCCTGAATCCGCCGATGGATGGCGTGCGCGAGCAGCGTCACGGCGAAAAAGGTCGCGCCGAGGAGTCCGGCCTCGGTGAAATTGCTGCTCGCGAGCGGATGCTGTAGGTCGGTGTAGATCCGCTCGGTGAGGAGGGCGAGCGTGGCAAAGGCGGCGAACAGGAGGGCCAGGCGACCTTCCATCAGCAGCGCGCCGACGGCGACCACCAGCGCCATCAGGGTGTGGAGGCCGCCGACGAGTGTGCCGGCCACATGGATGAGCAGGGTCAAGGCGATGATGTCGACATAGATCGCCAGATGCACCTGACTGCGCGCACTGGGCCAACGCCCGAGCAGACCCAGGCCACTCAGGAGCACCGAGGCCGAGTAGAGGATCAGGATCCACCAGGCCGTGTCGGCCTGGGCCGAGGTGATTTCGGGGGCGATGATCTCGGGCGAGAAGCTCAGGATCAGACCAACCACGAGGACCAGGCGAAACAGCAACAACCAGCGCAGGGCCGACGGGCTGGGCTCGCGCGAGCGCGCCGGCCCGCAATCCTCCGAGTGGCCGATCGGCGCGCGCCGTGCCTGGGTCGGCGCGCCCCTGGCGGTGCCGATCCTGAACGGTTGGGTCGATGCGAATCGGGTCAACTCGGACACCCGCCTTTGCCAAGGGATGTGGATTGGACCAGAATGGTGGCCGCGGCCACGCAGGGGTGGCCGCGGCGTGATCTTGGTCCACCTCGTCTGAGAGCGACCCGATGAATCTACATGAATATCAGGCCAAGCGCCTCTTCAGCGACTACGGGATTACGGTTCCGGATGGCCAGATCGCGGCGACCCCAGCGGAAGCGCGCGCGGTCTGTGCGCAGCTCGGCGGGACACGCTGGATGCTCAAGGCCCAGGTGCATGCCGGCGGGCGCGGCAAGGCTGGCGGGATCCTCATGTTCACTGATCCGCTGGAGCTCGAGCGCGCGGCGCAGCGTCTGCTCGGCAGCCGCTTGATCACGGCGCAGACGCCCGCGCCTGGACTGCCGGTCGATACACTGCTGATCGAGCGCCCCACCACGATCGCGCGCGAGCTCTATCTGGCGCTGCTACTGGATCGCGAGCACGAGCGTCTGGTCTTCGTGGCATCGGCGGCCGGCGGCATGGACATCGAGCGTGTCGCGGCGGAGGCGCCGGAGCGTCTGCTGCGGGTCCATGTCCACCCAGCGGTCGGCCCGCAGCCCTATCAGGCGCGTCGCCTGGGTTTCGGCCTGGGTCTGTCGTCCGACCAGATCAAGTCGCTCGGCCCCCTGCTCGCGGGTCTCTATCGCTTGTTCGTCGAGTGTGACGCGACCCTCGTCGAGATCAATCCGCTGGTCGTCGATGATCGCGGCGAGCTGCTCGCATTGGATGCCAAGATCAATCTCGATGACAACGCGCGCGCGCGCCAGCCCCGCTTGGTCGCCTTGCAGGATGCGCGTCAGGAGGATCCGCGCGAGCAGGCCGCGCGGCAACATGGCTTCAGCTACATCAGTCTGACGGGCAGCATCGGGTGCATGGTCAACGGCGCTGGGTTGGCCATGGCCACCATGGATCTGGTCAAGCTCCATGGCGGGGCGCCGGCGAACTTCCTGGACGTCGGCGGGGGCGCCACCGCCGAGCGGGTCGCCGCGGCCTTCACGTTGATCTTGTCCGATCCCAACGTGCGTGCAGTGCTCGTCAATATCTTCGGCGGGATCGTGCGCTGCGACCTGATCGCCGAGGGGATCATCGCCGCGGTGCGCGAGACGCGCATCCAGGTGCCGCTGGTCGTGCGCCTGGAGGGGACCAATGCCGAGCAGGGCTTGGCACTGCTCGCGCACAGCGGGCTGGCGCTCGAGACGGTCGCGGGTCTCGACGCGGCGGCGCGGCGTGTCGTGGCGGCAGCCGCAATCCAGGTGCCGGAGGTCTCGCAATGAGTGTCTTGATCGACCATCAGACCCGTGTCATCTGTCAGGGGTTCACCGGCAAGCAGGGGACCTTCCACAGTGAGCAGGCGCTGGCCTACGGCACCAACCTGGTCGGTGGGGTCACCCCCGGCAAGGGTGGGCAGCGGCATCTCGAGCGTCCGGTCTTCGATACCGTCGAGCAGGCGGTGCGCCTGACCGGCGCCGATGCGACCATGATCTATGTCCCCGCCGCGCATGGCGCCGATGCCATCCTAGAGGCGGCCGATGCCGGGATTCGCGTGATCGTCTGTATCACCGAGGGGATCCCGGTGCTCGACATGTTGCGGGTCAAGGCGGCGCTCGCGGGGAGCTCGGCGGTGCTGATCGGGCCGAACTGTCCCGGGATCATCACTCCGGGCGCATGCAAGATCGGGATCATGCCTGGATCCATCCACACCCCTGGACGGGTGGGGATCGTCTCACGCTCGGGGACCCTGACCTACGAGGCCGTCTGGCAGACCACCCAGGCCGGATTGGGCCAGAGCACCTGTATCGGCATCGGTGGCGATCCAGTGCATGGCCTGGACTTCGTCGCCGCGCTCGATCTCTTCGAGCAGGATCCAGGGACCGACGGCATCATCCTGGTCGGCGAGATCGGTGGGGGCGCCGAGGAGGCCGCGGCCGCGGTCATCCACGAGCGCATCACCAAGCCGGTGGTCGCCTATGTCGCCGGCGTGACCGCGCCGCCGGGCAAGCGCATGGGGCATGCGGGCGCGATCGTCACCGGGGGGCACGGGACCGCGGAAAGCAAGTATGCGGCCTTGACGGCCGCCGGCGTGGTCACGGTCCGCTCGCCTGCACAGATGGGCGAAGCCTTGGCGCGTTTGCTCTAGGGAGGGTTGCAGGTGGGTTGTCGCGTCCAGATCGCTCAGTCGAACCTACTCGTCGGGGATGTCGCCGGCAACGCCGAGCGCGTGCTCGATGCCATCGCCCACGCCCGCGAGCAGGCGGCGGATCTACTGGTCTTTCCCGAGCTGACGCTCACCGGCTATCCGCCCGAGGACCTGCTGCTGCGCCCCGAGCTGCTCGAGCGCGTCGAGCAGGCGCTCGAGCGGATCCGCGCGGCCTCTCACGGCATCACCCTGATCATCGGCTATCCGCGCAGCGCGGTCGGTGGACTGTTCAACGTGGCCGGGGTGCTGCGTGACGGGGTGCTGATCGGCGAATATGCCAAACAGCAGCTGCCCAACTACAGCGTGTTCGATGAGAAGCGCTATTTCCAGCCCGGCTCGGCGCCACTGGTGATCACGCATCGCGGTCTGCGTCTGGGGTTGAGTGTCTGCGAGGACATCTGGCAGGAGGGTCCGACCCAGCAAGCCGCGCTGGCTGGGGCGCAGATCCTGATCAACATCAACGCCTCCCCCTTCCATGTCGGCAAGCGCGCGCAGCGCGAGGCGCTGGTCACGCGGCGCGCACGCGAGCATGGTCTGCCGATCATCTATGCGAATCTGGTCGGCGGTCAGGACGAGCTGGTCTTCGATGGCGGCTCGTTCGCCGTCGATGCCAGCGGTCGGATCGTCGCGCGCGCCGCGGTCTTCGAGGAGGCCGTGCTGACCCTGGAGCTCGACGATGAGGGCCGGCCGACCGCGGTGACGGGTGAGGCCGACGCGGATCCACGAGCGCACGAGCAGGAGGAGACGGCCAGTGTCTACAGCGCCTTGGTGCTCGGTGTGCGCGACTATGTGCGCAAGAACGGTTTCAGTGGCGCCGTGCTCGGTCTGTCCGGGGGGGTCGATTCGGCCTTGACGCTGGCGATCGCGGTCGATGCACTGGGCGCGGCGGCGGTCGAGGGTGTGCTGATGCCCTCGCGCTATACCTCGGCGATGAGCAACGAGGACGCGCTCGAGCAGGCCGAGCGCATGGGGGTGGCCACGCGGGTGATCTCGATCGAGCCAGCCTTCCAGGCCTTTCTCGCGATGCTCGAGCCGGCCTGGGCCGGACAGGTGCCCGATGTCAGCGAGGAGAATCTCCAGGCGCGCTGTCGCGGTGTCATCCTGATGGCGATCAGCAACAAGAGCGGCCGCATCCTGCTCACGACCGGCAACAAGAGCGAGATGGCGGTGGGCTACGCGACACTCTATGGCGATATGGCCGGGGGGTTCGCGCCGATCAAGGATGTCCCCAAGCTGCTCGTCTATCGTCTCGCCCAGCATCGCAACAGTCGCTCCAGGGTCATCCCGGAGCGGGTGTTGACCCGTGCGCCGTCCGCCGAGCTGCGTCCCGATCAGACCGACCAGGACAGTCTGCCGCCCTACGAGGTCTTGGATCCCATCCTGCGTCACTACATCGAGGATGATGAGGGGCTCGAGGCCATCGTGCGGCGGGGTTATCCGGAGGCCGTGGTACGGCGGGTGATCGGCTTGGTCGATCGCAACGAATACAAGCGTCGTCAGGCGCCCCCTGGCGTACGGATCACGACGCGCGCCTTTGGCCGGGATCGTCGATATCCCATCACGAGCGGCTTCTAGCGGGGGTCGCGGCGCGCGCTCGCTGGACATGGCGCGCGCGCGAATGCGACACGGGCAAGGCGCGGTCGTTGTCCAGCTCGGGACCCGAACTTATACTCACTCATCAATCCAGCCGGTTTGCACAACGGAGAGCGTCATGAAGAAGGTCGAAGCCATCATCAAGCCCTTTAAGCTGGACGACGTCCGGGAGGCGCTCTCGGCGGCGGGGATCAGCGGGATGACCGCCATCGAGGTCAAGGGGTTTGGGCGTCAAAAGGGGCATACCGAGCTGTATCGCGGTGCCGAGTATGTGGTGGATTTCCTACCCAAGGTCAAGATCGAGCTGGTGCTCACCGACGATCTGCTCGATGCCTGCATCCAGGCGATCACCACGGCGGCGCGCACTGGCAAGATCGGCGATGGCAAGATCTTCGTCTCGGATGTGTCCCAGGTGGTCCGCATCCGCACCGGCGAGGAAAACGAGGCCGCGATCTGAGCATACGGGCAGGTCTCCGGGGCCAGTCGGCCATCGCCGACTGGCCCGCGGATGGTCAGTTCTCGTCGAGACTGAGATAGTCCCAGAGCCGCCGCGCCAGGCTGACCTCGCCGGGGGTGGGCTCGTCCGAGATGAAACGCCCCGCTTGCCGATTCAGATCGAGCACGCGCTTGGTGTCGGCTGCCAGGTCATCCTTGCCCATGGCGATATAGGCGTCGATCAGCACCTCCAGTGCACTCTCCACGGCGCTGGTGCGCTGAAAGCGCTCGATGACATAGTTGGCGCGATTGGCGGCCGCCAGATAGGCGCCGCGACGCATGTAGTAGCGCGCGACGTTGACCTCGTGCTTGGCGAGGTTGTTGCGCAGATAGACCATGCGCTGCCGCGCGTCCTCGGCATAACGGCTTTCGGGGAAGCGCTCGACCAGGACCGAGAAATCGACGAAGGCGTCCAGGGCCGCGCCCGGATCACGCTGCGACGGGTCGGTCGGGATGTAGCGATCGAGGAAACCGACGCTGCGGTTGTAGTTGACGATGCCCTTGAGATAATAGGCATAGTCCACGTATGGATTATCCGGGTAGAGCTTGATGAAACGGTCGGCCGCGGCAATCGCCGCCTCGGGCTCGTCGGCTCGGTAATGGGCATAGGCGACGTCGAGCTGAGACTGCATGGCGTAGCGTCCGAAGGGATAGCGCGCCTCCAGTTTCTCGTAATACTCGATCGCTCGCGCATAGTTGCCCGAGTCGAGCTCGGAGGATGCCTCGTCGTAAAGCTTGGCTGCGCTCCAACTCTCGGTCAGATCGATCTCCTTGCCGAAGATCCCACAGCCGGCGAGCGCGACGGCGAGCCAGAGCGCGGGCAGTCGTGCTAACGTTCTTCGCATGGATTCAAGACACCTGTTCAATGTGTAGCTCAGTATACCCGAAGGTGCCCCGGCTCGCGCGCGGGGATGTGCCCGTTCGGTCTGGTCAGAGGGATCATGAAACAAACGTTTGCGACTGAGGGCGCGGCCACCGCCGCGCGCGGGCAACGGATTCGCCATGAGATCCGGGTGGTGCCCGATTGGGCCGAGCGGCGTCTCGATCAGGTGCTTGCGGCCGCGCTGCCCGAGCTCTCGCGCAGTCGTCTGCAGCACTGGATCGAGGCCGGTCAGGTCTGGGTCGACGGTCTGCCACGGCGCTCGCGCGACAAGGTCCGCGCCGGTCAGCTCATCCATCTCGATGCCATGCTCGAGCCGCGCGACGAGTGTCTGGCGCAGTCCATCGCGCTGGATATCCTCTTCGAGGACGAGCAGATCCTGGTCATCAACAAGCCGGCGGGGCTGGTGGTCCATCCTGCCGCCGGACATCGCGATGGGACCCTGCAGAATGCCCTGCTCGGTCATGCCCCGGATCTGGCGACGCTCCCGCGCGCCGGGATCGTGCATCGTCTGGACAAGGATACGACCGGTCTGCTGGTCGTGGCCAAGACGCTCGAGGCACATCGCTCACTGGTCGCGCAGCTCCAAGCTCGGCAGGTGCATCGAGAGTATCGTGCGCTGGTGATCGGCGAGGTCGTCGCCGGGGGCCGGATCGACGCCCCGATCGGCCGCCATGCGACCCAGCGCACGCGCATGGCCGTGGTCTCCGATGGACGCCCCGCGAGCACGCGCTACCGAGTCCTCGAACGTTTCGCTGGGCATAGTCTGCTGGGTGTCGAGCTCGAGACCGGACGCACCCATCAGATCCGCGTCCATCTCTCCTCGATCGGCCATCCGTTGGTCGGCGATCGATCGTACGGCGCGCGGCCCCGGCCGCCCAAGGGGGCCGGGCCAGCGCTGGTCGAGGCACTCCAGGGCTTTCCACGTCAAGCCCTGCATGCCTTGCGCCTCGGCTTGGTCCATCCCACCCGCGGCCTCGAGCTGCTTTGGGAGGCTCCCATGCCGGATGATCTCAGCGTCCTGCTCGAGCGATTCCGTCAGGAGACCCGCGCGTGGACCTGATCGAGCCGGAATGGCCCGCGCCCGCCTGGGTGCGGGCCTATGCGAGCACGCGACAGGGGGGTGTCAGTCAAGGCCCCTATGCGAGTCTCAATCTCGGCGATCATGTCGGAGATGACCCCAGTCGGGTCGCGCGCAACCGTGCGCTGTTGCGCGAGCGTCTGGGTCTCGCCGAGGCGCCGCGCTGGCTCGATCAAGTGCACGGGTGCGATCTCGTGGGCGATCGGCAAATGGCGTGCCAGACCCGGGTGGCGGGGGCGTGCCAGGCCGATGGGGCCGTCACGGGTAGACCGGGCACGGTCTGCGTGGTCATGACGGCCGATTGTCTGCCGGTGCTGATGTGCGATGATCGGGGAACGCGCGTCGCCGCGGTTCACGCCGGTTGGCGCGGCCTGGCCGCGGGGATCCTGGAGCGTGCCTGCGCCGCCCTCGGCGGTGAGCCCGCGCGCCTCTTGGTCTGGCTGGGTCCGGCGATCGGCGCCGACGCCTTCGAGGTTGGTCCAGAGGTTCGCCAATGCTTCATGGCGGATGATCCGGGCGCGCTCGCGGCCTTTCGTCCGGCGCGCGCCGACCGCTGGTTGGCCGATCTGGCGGAGCTGGCGCGTCGCCGGCTGCGCCGTCTCGGGGTGACAGGGATACATGGAGGAGGTTACTGTACCTTCTCCGATTCACAACGGTTCTTTTCATATCGACGCGACGGTGTGACCGGGCGGATGGCAAGCCTGATCTGGCTCGATCCGCGGCGCATGGGTCGCGTGGTTGGAGATCTCGACCATGTCTGATTGGAACATGCTGACCCTGGTCGGCGCGGATCGTCCGGGCATCGTCGCACGGGTGACGCGGGCGCTGTTCGCCTGTGGCTGTCACCTCGGCGAGGCCTCGATGATCCGTCTCGGCGGCAATTTCACCATCATGTTGATGGTGCGGGCCGAGCAGCCCTCCGCGCAGGTGCTCGAGACGCTGCATCCGGTCGTCGCCGAGCTGGGTCTGCGCATGCACATGGATCCGGTGACGGGCGGACTCCATCGCCATCTCGCGCCCAACCTGCAAGTGCGCGTGCACGGCGCTGATCGTGCCGGCATCGTGGCCGATGTCACCGAGGTGCTCGCCGCGCTCGGCTTCAACATCCTGGAGCTCGAGTCGGACGTCGCGGGTGATGCCGATCGACCGGTCTATATCATGAACATCCAGGGCTATTGCGAACGCACGCTCGAAGAGGTGCGCGCGGCCATGGCGGCCCTGAGCGATCGTCACGTGTGTGTCGATGTGGCGCCGATCGAGATCCTGATCGGTTGAGCCATGGCGATTCTAGAGATCTTGACGCTCCCGGATCCGCGACTGAAACAGGTCTCGGAGCCGGTCGTGACGTTCGACGCCGAGCTGCGCGCCTTCGTGGCCGATCTGGAGGAGACCCGCCTCGCGGGCCCGGCCGCGGTCGGCATCGCCGCGCCACAGGTCGGACGCTTCCAGCGGATCCTGATCGTCGATGTGTCGGGGCGTCCGAAGACCCCCAACCATGGCCATCTGATCCTGGTGAACCCGGAGATCACGCATTGGGAGGGTTTTGCCATCGGGCGCGAGGGCTGTCTCTCGGTTCCCGACTATACGGGCAACGTGATTCGCGCCACCGGGATCCGGCTCAAGGCGCAGGATCTGGATGGTGCCAGCCATGAATTCGACATGGAGGGGTTCGAGGCGCGCGCCGTGCAACATGAGCTCGATCACCTGGATGGTCTGTTGTTCGTCGATCGGGTCGTGAGTCGTCGCACCGACCTTTATCGCCGCAAGGTCTACAAGACCTGATGACGATGATGGGCGGGGCGGGGCGGGGCGCGGCGGCGTGACTTGCGCATGCTCCCGCGACGCCCAGGCTCGCTCGGGATGACGGACGCAGGAAACCCTTCGTGGTCTGGATTGTCTCTGGCTCAGAGATTGACAGCGAGATTTGACTTATGACACGGCGTCCAACCTATCCGATCCTTTTCCTGTTCGCCCTGCTCGTCACGACCTTGGGCGTGGCCGCGCCGCAGCAGGTGCCACTGTCGGAGCTGTTCCCGACAGCGACCCAGACCAAGTCCGCGGTGGTGATCAACAAGGTCCTCGAGCGCTATCACTACCGCAAGGTGCGCCTCGATGAGACCTTTGCGCGGGGCGTGCTCGACAACTATCTGACTGCCTTGGATCCGAGTCGCTCCTTTCTGCTCGCCCGGGATGTCGAGCGCTTCCAAGGCGGGTTGAGACGCCTGGAGGAGGGACTGCGCCGCGGCGAGCTGGATCTCCCCTTCGATCTGTTTCGGGTCTATCGCATGCGTGTGGATGAGCGTGTGCAACATGCCATGACCTTGCTGGAGCGCGATTTCGATTTCAAACGCAAGGAGTCCTTCCAGCTCGAGGCTGCCGAGGTCGCCTGGGCCGCGGACATGGCCGAGCTCGATGAGCGCTGGCGCAAGCGGATCAAGAACGAGTATCTCAGCCTGCGCCTGAGCGACAAGGCGGATGCCGAGATCCGCGATCGGCTGCGCAAGCGCTATGAGGGTCTGGCACGCCGCACCCAGCAGCTCAATGGGGACGATGTCTTCCAGATCTTCATGAATGCCTACACCCAGACGCTTGAGCCACACACGGCTTACATGTCACCGAGCACCTCCGAAAACTTCGACATCAGCATGAAGCTGTCGCTCGAAGGGATCGGGGCGGTGTTGCGCAGCGACAACGAGTACACGGTCATCCAGAGCACGGTGCCGGGTGGGCCGGCACGCGAGACCGGGCAGGTGCGTCCAGGCGATCGGATCGTCGGCGTGGCCCAAGGGCTCACCGCGCCGATCGAGGACGTGGTGGGTTGGCGCCTACAGGATGTGGTGGACAAGATCCGCGGGCCAAAGGGCTCGGTCGTCAGGCTGCAGCTCCTGTCCACGGCGGCCGGCGCATCGAGCCGCACACGCGAGGTCGCGATCGTGCGCAATGAGATCAAGCTCGAGGACCAGGCCGCGCAGGGATTCGTCGTAGACGATCTGCTGAATGCCCCTGGGCTGCGCATCGGTGTCATCGAGATTCCGGCCTTCTACCGTGATTTCCAGGCCGAGGGCTCGGGTGACGACAATTTTCGCAGCACCACGCGCGATGTCCGCCGCTTGATCGACGACCTGGTGATGAAGGGTGTCGACGGCATCCTGATCGATCTGCGCACGAATGGCGGTGGCTCGTTGGCCGAGGCGACTGCGCTCACCGGGCTCTTCATCGACACTGGTCCGGTCGTGCAGGTGAAGGATGCGTCCGGGAAGATCGAGGTCGAGAAGGATCCCGAGCCGGGCGTCGCCTATCGTGGCCCGCTGGCGGTCCTGGTCGATCGCGACAGTGCCTCGGCCTCCGAGATCTTCGCCGGTGCCATCCAGGATTATGGACGCGGCCTGGTGATCGGCGAGCCGACCTACGGCAAGGGCACGGTCCAGACCTTGATCGATCTGAATCGCTATGTGCCAGGCGAGCCCAACAATCTGGGGCGGCTGCGCTTGACCATGGCCGAGTTTTTCCGGATCAGTGGCGGGAGCACCCAGCTCAAGGGGGTCGAGCCGGATATCCGCTTCCCGACCGCGGACTACATGCTCGACTATGGTGAGCGCGCGATCGATAACGCATTGCCCTGGACGCGCATCCAGCCGGCCGACTATCGCGCGCTCGGCGCCCTGAGGGTGGAGCCGCTCGCCGTCCGCTCGGCTGAGCGGATCGCGCGCGATCCTGGGTTCGAGATGTTGGTGGAGCGGGCGAAGCTGGTGCGAGACCTCGAGGCCGAGACCCTGGTGTCGCTGAACGAGCGTGAGCGTCGCGAGTCGGATGAGCGTCGTGGCAGCGTTTTCAAGGATCTTCAGAATCGCTTCCTGCAAGCCCGGGGCATGGTCCCGATCGACGAAGACGCCGAACAGGTCGACGAGACTGCGTTGGAGGCGCAGCGCGAGGTCATCGCGCGCATCCAGGTCGATGAAGCGGCCCGGATCCTTGCCGACAGCATCATGCAGGAGCGTCCGGATCTGCCGCGCGCGGTCATGCGTGACTGAGGCCCAAGTGGTTCACCCCTGAGTCGAGAGGAGTAGTCTTGAAGACGTCGCGCATGCATCTGGAGGCACGGGTTGCGCGTCTGCGCGACGCGGGCGCAGCGGCCTGTCTGGCTGGCAATCGGATCGGTCTAGAGAAGGAGGGACTGCGCGCGACACCGGCCGGTCGTCTCGCCATGACGCCGCATCCAGCGGCGCTGGGCTCGGCCTTGACCCACCCCTACATCACCACCGACTTCTCCGAGGCCCTCCTCGAGCTCATCACGCCACCGACCGGCAGCGTCGATGAGCTGCTCGCCTTCCTGACCGATCTCCATGCCTATGTCTATCGTCAACTCGGTGATGAGCTGATCTGGGCAACCAGCATGCCTTGTGTCATCGAGGGTGGCGCCGACATCCCGCTGGCCGACTATGGCACCTCGAATGCCGCGATCATGAAGACGGCGTATCGACGGGGTCTCGGCAATCGCTACGGTCGCACCATGCAGCTGATCGCCGGGCTGCATTTCAATTTCTCGTTCGCCGATGATGTCCTGGATCTCTACCAGGCGATCAGAGGCGAGACGACCGATGGCCGGGCCTTTCGTGCCGAGGCACTCATGGGCATGATCCGCAATCTTCAGCGGGTCGGCTGGCTCGTGCCATACCTCTTCGGGGCCTCTCCAGCGGTCTGCTCGGGCTTCGTCCGCGGTCGTGAGACCGATCTGCGGCATTGGGATGAATACACGCTTTATTACCCTTTCGCGACCTCCTTGCGGATGGGCGATATCGGTTATCAGAATCAGCAAGAGCAGGGCACCGGGATGAAGGCCTGCTACGACAGTCTGGATGCCTATATCCGCAGTCTCACCTGGGCGATCGAGACCCCCTGTCCTCAGTATGAAGCCATTGGCGTCAAGGTCGGCGATCGCTACGAGCAGCTCAGCGCCAATGTGCTGCAGATCGAGAACGAATACTACAGCACGGTGCGGCCCAAGCAGATCACCGACTGGATGGAGCGTCCGACCCTGGCGCTCAGGCGCCGCGGGATCCGCTATGTCGAGCTGCGATCGCCCGATATCAATCTGTTCGAGCCGGTCGGGATCGATCGCGAGCAGATCCATTTCCTCTCGACCCTGATGCTCTATTGTCTGTTGCTCGAGAGTGCGCGGATCAATGGCCGGGAGCGTCGCGAGATCGATGAGAATCAGGTGCTGACGGCGCATCGTGGACGAGAGCCCGGATTGACGCTCGCGCGCGGGCGCACGAGCATCCCGTTGCGGGTCTGGGCGGATGAGATCCTCGATGACATGGCGAGCGTTGCCGAGCTGCTCGACGGCGGATCGGGGGGGGGCCATGCCGCGAGCGTCCGGCGGCAGCGTCTGAAGGTGGCTGATCCGGAGGCCACGCCCTCGGCCCAGATCCTGCGGATGATGCATGAGCGGGGCGAGAGCTTTTTCAGCTTTGCCCTGGCCTACACCGAGTCACATCGCGAGACATTGAAGCGACATCCGATCGATCCCGAGCGCGAGGCGCTCCTCGATCGCCTGGCGCGGGACTCGATCGCGCGGCGCCAGGCGCTCGAGACCGGGGATGATCGGAGTTTCGATGAATTTCTCGCCGACTATTTCGCCCAAGGCCGGCGCGCGCAGTCGGCCCAGGCGCGCACCGAGAGCGCGGTGGCATCCTAGCCCGCATCGCTCACAACGGGATTGGAGCGCTGGCATCCGGCGCTGAAGATTCGGCTATTCGCGCTGGCGTATCGTCGCGATCGTGATGCGGACGACTTCCGGTGGCGCAGCGGGCTGCGAGCGGCCCGAATCAGCCCGTCATTGCACACAGGCACGGCGATTGGGTAGACCCGTGGGCTCGTCATGATGGGCCAGATATTCGATGCGTGCCTGGGCGCGCCTCTGCTCGCTGAGGTCGGTCCAGACCACATGGAGCTGCGGCTGCTCATGGTCGCCGATGGCCGTCAGCAGGATGCGCGCCGGAAAGCGCTCGCCGTTGGCTCGCACATGCTCCCACTCGAACGAGATTGTGAAAGTATTCGCGGTTGTCCCTCAACTCGACGAACTGGTTAGGTTGGGGTGAGCTTGCGAACCCCAACAATCAGAGGTTTAAGGTGCCGGATGTGTTGGGGTTCGTTCCTCACCCCAACCTACGCGGAATTCTTTCACGGTCTCGAACGCGTGGGCGCCCTGCTCGAAGGCGGTGCGGATCATCTCGGCCGCCTTCTCCGCCGATGGGCGCCCATCGGGCTGCGTCGGCGGCGAGACATCACCCGGGTGATGCCCAATCAGCCCATCTTCATCCAACCGCAGCATGGTCAGGGTGGCCCGGTTCACGGCCAGGAATCGCCCCTCGGCATCCATCAGCGAGAGCGGCTGTCGCGTCTCCTCGAACAGCCTCCGGAAGCGCTCTTCGCTCGCGCGCAAGCGCGCCTCGGCATGCTGTCGTTCGGTGGTCAGCATCGAGGTCACCACACCTAGACGTCGTCTGTCGACGGGGAGCCACAAGCAGTGAATAATCGCTCTTGGCCAAGCTGGCTTGGCTACCAAGCCGTCGCCGCCGTCGCCGCCATCGCCATCCTCACCCCGTCCGGCTATATCGTGTGGGAGGCGCGGCAGACCGCAAGGGCCGACGCCGAGACCTCCGTGGTGAATACAGCCGGGATACTCGCGGTCAGCGTCGCTCACGCGCTCGACCAGATCGATGCCTGGCTACAGTCGATCAGCCTACGCCATCAGCAGCTGCGTGCGCTGGAAGCGCAGGACGTCCAGCGTCTCCAGGCGCAGCTCGCCCACGAGGTCAGGCTGCATCCGTTGGCGGAGCGACTGGCCATCAGCGATGCAGCAGGGACGATCGTCTTCAACACCGGCGCACAAGGGTCAGTGGATATCTCCGACCGCGCCTATTTCCAACGCGCTCTGGCCGGCGCGGCCGGGCCTATCTTCTCCGATGTGCTGCAGTCCCGGGCCAGAGGCGACTGGGTGATCATCATGGCCCGGCGCCTGCAGGACACGCAAGGGCGCTTCGCCGGGGTCGCCCTCGCGGTCCTGCCCGTCGAGACCCTCGGCCGATCCTTCGCTGGAATGAACCTCGGACCGCGGGACCTCATCGGCCTGCGCGCCGCCGACTGGACCCCGATCGTCCGCCGACCCGCTCCGGGCGGCGCCGATCATGAGCTTGACGAGCCCAAGGTCTTTGCGACCCTGCAGGACCGCGTGCACCAGTTTCCGGACAGCCATGTCGAGTGGACGCGGTCGTCCAGCGATGGCATCAAGCGTATCTATGCCTACCGACGCGTCGGCCAGTACCCCTTTTACATCCTGGTCGGCCGCGCCGCGGCGGATGCCAGCGCGGGCTGGCGACACACCGCCATCCTGGTGGCAATGCTCTCCCTGGCGATGAGCAGCCTCCTGCTCTTGGGCGCACGCCGCTTGCAGCGCCGACGCCAAGCGCTGGAGCACCGCGTGCAGGCGCGCACCGCCGATCTCGCCGCCGCCCGCGCCGAGCTGGAGCAGGCCCTAGCGCAAACGGCCCGCTCCGAGGCGCGCTTCCGTACCATGGTGGAGCAGGCCCCGCTCGGCATCGCCCTCACCGACTCCCTAAACGGGCAGATCCTCGAAGTCAACGACCGCTTCGTCGCCATCACCGGGCGCGCGCGCGAGGAGATGATCCATGGCGACTGGATGCAGATCACCCACCCCGACGACCTGCCGGCAGAGCTGGAGAACATGGCGCGACTGAATGCCGGACAGATCGCCGGCTTCCAGATGGACAAACGCTACGTGCGCCCGGACGGCTCGCTGGTCTGGATCAGCGTGACCATCGCCCGGGTGCGCGTCGTCGCGGACGAGCGGCCGCGTCACCTTGCGCTCATCGAAGACATCTCCGAGCGCAAACGGCTGCAAGCGGCCCTGGCCGACAGCGAAGCCCGCTATCGCCTGGCTGTCGACGCGGCGAGCGCCGCACTCTGGGACGTCCACTTCACGACCGGCGAGCAGGTGTTCAACGACCATTGGTACCGCCTGCATGGCTATGCCATCGGCGAGGTCGAGCCCAGCTACGCCTGCTGGCGCAGTCATCTGTACCCGGACGATCTGCCCATGATCGACCAAGCGATCGAGGCCTGCGTGCAGGGGCTCTCCTCGAGCTTCGATCTCGACTACCGCGTCACCACCAAGACTGGCGCCCTGCGCTGGCACCGAGCCATCGGGCGGGTGATCAGTCGCGACGCCGACGGCCGGGCACTGCGCATGATCGGCAGCACCACGGACATCACCGAGCGCGTCGAGGCCCAGCAGCGCATACAGGAGACCCTCAAGCTGCTCAAGCTGGCCCAGGAGGCCGCCGACATCGGCGTCTGGACTTGGGAGCTCAAAACCGGCACGCTCACCTGGGACGCGCGCCTGTACGACTGGTACGAGGTGCCGCAGGAGCGCCGCAGCGGCGGCCTCGGCTACCGCGATTGGGAGACGCGTGTGCACCCTGATGACCGCGTCCGGGCCGCCGCCGAGCTCGATGCCTCAGTGCGCGTGGGCGCGCCTTACGACTGCGATTTCCGCCTGCTGTTGGCGGATGGGCACATACGACATATCCACGCCGCGGCCATCATCGACCGCGATGCCGAGGGCAAGCCCTGGCGTATGGTCGGCATCAACCGCGACATCAGCGCGCAATGGCAACTGGAGGATGACCTGCGCACGGCCAAGGCCGCCGCCGACGCGGCCAATCGCGCCAAGAGCGCCTTCCTGGCGACCATGAGCCACGAGATCCGCACGCCCTTGAATGCCATCATCGGCACCGCCTATCTGCTCGGCAAGGGCGCGCTCGATCCAGACCAGCAGCGTGATCTGAACACCATCGAAGTCTCCAGCAAGCACCTGCTCGCCCTGATCAACGACATCCTGGATGTCTCCAAGATCGAGGCCGGGGAGCTCGCGCTCGACCGGCACGCCTTCTCCCTGCCCGAGCTGCTGCAGGACCTCCGCGCCCTGTTCTCCGCCGACGCCGCACGCAAGGGCATTGCCCTCGAGATCCCGCCGCTGCCGCAGGCGATCCCACCGCTGCTCGTGGGCGACGGCAACCGGCTGCGCCAGATGCTCGTCAACCTGCTCGGCAACGCCTTGAAGTTCACCGAGCAGGGCCGCGTGGCGCTTGAGGTCACGCCGCTTGGCGGGGAGCCGGAAGGCACGCAGGCGCGCCTGCGCTTTCTCGTCACCGACACCGGCATCGGCATGGGCCCCGAGCTGCAGACCCGCTTGTTTACCCCCTTCTTCCAGGCGGATGCCTCCACCAGCCGCCACTACGGCGGCACGGGCCTGGGGCTGTCCATCGTCAAACGGCTCGCTGACCTCATGGGCGGCACCCTCGGCGTGGAGAGCCACCTCGCTCAGGGCGCTCGCTTCTGGCTGGAGCTGCCCTTCGAGGTCTCGGCCGAGGCCCCGCCAGCATTCCAGCCGGCACCAGCCGGCAGCCGTGCGCAGCAGGTGCCGGCAGCGCCGGACGGCCGGGCGCTTTCAGACGCGCCGCTCGCGGGCCTGCGCGTGCTGGCGGTGGACGATAGCCGCATCAACCTGCAGGTCATCGAGCGCATCCTGGCCAACGCGGGTGCGCTCCCGAGCCTCTGTCTCTCCGGTGAGGACGCCGTTGCCCTCCTGACAGCCGCCGCGGATGACTACGACGCCGTGCTCATGGACCTGCAGATGCCCGGGATGGACGGCTGCGACACCACGCGCACCATCCGTGAAAGACTGCAACTGCAGCGGCTGCCGATCATTGCCCTGACGGCCGGCGCCACCGTCAGCGAGGAGCAGCGGGCGATGGACGCCGCCATGGATGCGTTTCTCACCAAGCCGGTCGAACCCGACCAGCTGGTACGCGTGCTGCGCCAGCAGGTGGAGCGCCATCGCGAAGAACCGCTCCAGGCCGGACCGGACGCTGACGCAGCGCCACGGCCATCGGCGCCGACCGACTTCGGCGCGACGGAGACGGCTTGGCCGACGATCGCCGGGATCGATGCGGCAAAGGTCGTCAAGACCCTGGGCGGTGATCTGGACTTCTTCAGGGAGCTACTGGGGCCGTTCCTCGCTGACAACAGCGATGCACCGCAGGCCGTCCGACGCCTGCTGCAGGCCAGTGAGACGGCCCAGGCCGCCAAGCGTGTGCACAAGCTGCGCGGACAGGCCGGTCATCTCGGCGCCACCGCGCTGCACCAGGCCGCCGGCGCCCTGGAGGAGGCGATCCAGGTCGATGCCCCTGACATCGGCGAGCGGCTCGACGCCTTCGCGGCCGCGCATGCCGAGCTCTTTGAGGGGGCGCGCGCATGGCTGGATCGCCACCAGTAACCATTCAACAGCAAGGGTGCTTGATGCTGAGACGCGACTAGGCGCGAGCCTCGAGCGCGAGCAGGCCCGGGTCCGCGGCCAGGTACGCAGCACGGCGCTGCAGCAAGAGCGTACGCGCCTGATGCGCGACCTGCACGATGGTCTGTCGGGGCAGCTAGTCTCGATCCAATCGCTCTGTGAATACCCGGAGCCTGGCGTGGTCGCGCAGATCGCCGAGGCCAGCCGCGCGGCGCTGGTCGATCTGCGTCTGGTGATTGCCTCGATGGACGATGTCGGCGACGACCTCGGCCTGATGCTCGGCGGTTTCCGCGAGCGCCTGGAGCCACAGCTCAGGGCCGCTGGCATCGAGCTGCACTGGCAGGTACGCATGATGCCGGCCTTGCCCGGCCTGAACCCGACCACGACCTTGCATCGATCTGCCCGAGCGCATCGAGTTGACGATGCCCGGGCCAACCGCGCTCCGGGGTGACGGAAGCTTATAGCACCGTCGGTGCCGGACATAGCTGACAGTGAATGTCCTCCTGATGCCCTTAGCTTGCCGCTTGGTCGCAGCGACGCTACTGCGCATGGCTGGCACCATAACGCTGATGAATGAACTCCAAATCCGCGTCATCCGTGTTGCCATCGGCGCAGATCGCAGTCAGCGGATCGCAGTCCGGCGCGCCAACGAAGTCGAAGACCGTGGACTGAGAGGTGCCAAAATGCCCGATGTAGTCGGTTGCGTCATCGGTGTCGTGCTGATCGACCACCCCATCGAGGTTGCCATCGCCAGGCAGGAAATCCCTGCCCGCAATCACCTGTTCCAGTGCTGTATGAAGTCCACGGCAGGCCTTTCGTTGCCCATTGGTCAAGACGGGGTCGTCGCAGCCGTCGGCGCCATCGGGGGCCGAGAGCAGATCGAGCCCGCTGCGATCGAGCTGCGGATAGAACTGACGGTTGTCGACCGCATAAAACTCCCAAGCGCGGTAGGTGCTGCCATCGTCGAGGCTGCAGTCCGGCTTGTCCAGCGCGACTAACTTGTAGTCGCGGTTGCGGATGGCTCTCGCATAGTTTTCCAGGATGTTGACATCCTCCGGGCCGATCAGTGAGCCGTTAGGGAGCTCAAAGCCCGGGGCACCATCAGGCGCCACGGCCGCGGCAACCGCATTGCGAAAACTGCAGCAAGTTGGATAGATCGGATTTCCGGTCGGCAGCTCTGGATTGTCCGGCGGTCCATACCAGATGCCGTTGTTTGCCTCACATAGACCTTGAAAGTAGAAGAGTTGGTCGGTGCAGGTGCTGGCGCTCTGCACGTAGCACGCATTCAGCCCAGCGGCTGCCTCGGCGTCTTTGGCGGCGACACCGGATTCGGTATAGTTGAGCCGGGGAGCGGATGGCTGTAACGGCGAGCCTTTGCGCCAGAGCGCATCGTTGAAGAGGCCACGCCTTGCGGGTCCCAGCCCGCTCAACTCGGTGCCATCCCGCGTCAGCGCCTGTCGCTGGCGAAGTTCTGTGACCAGCCCCAAGATGGGACGGGCATCCAGATCGGCACCCGCTGGCAGAAGCGACGCATAATCCACCCCGGCCGCTTCCGCGATCAGACTGTAGACGTCGACGGCATTGACCTGCGACTGATTATCCAGCGATCCCCGCTTGGACCAGGCCACCATGGGCCCGGCGACGGTCAGAGGCACCCAGACGCCGGTTTGGTACACGGTCCCTTTTGCACGTGTCGGATCGAATGGGGCCTTGACGATACTCGCGTAGGTGCCATTGTCGGCGATCAACAACACCATGGTGTTGCTGATCTCGGGCATCAACTGCAGTTGACCGGCGCGTGTGCGGCGGGCGATTCCAGTCTCTGTCAACAGGCGCCCCACTTCCTTGTCCATGGCCTGGATCATCGCATTGGCGGTCTCTCGGTTTCCAGGGAGGTAGCTCGGATCCGAGCAATCGTTGTCCGGGCAGGTGACGTCCCACTCCGGCGCGAGCTCAGGCGGAGGTGGCTGATAGGGGGTGTGCACGGTGGTCGATGAATAGACCGCGAACCAAGGCTGGTTGTCCGCGTTGCGCTCCTTGATCCAGCCGATGGCTTCATCGACGAAGGCCGTTTCCGTATAGCCGCGGAAGCGTGGCATAGCCTCCGCGTCCACCGGAAGCGCGGTGCGAAAGATGGCTGCCCGCTCTGCGATCGATTCTTCACCGGTGAATGCGAAATTCCGGATGTCGAGATCGGCGAAGGGCCAGACGTAGTAGCCGTTGTTGATGATCGCCCCATCCGCGTCGCGCCCGAGATCCTTGGCTGAAACAGGGCTCTCCTTGCAGGTCGTCTCGGGGACCAAGACATCGCCGCGGGTTGCGCAGAGCCGACCAACGGCCGTGCCCTTGAGCCCCCCCGGTTCGCCAAGGTCTTCGCAGTTGCCGGTCTGCAAATCGAAACAGGCCCCGTACGCAGCGTCGTCGACCAACCCATACGGATACTCTTGGACTGCGCCGACACCACCTGCGGTGGCGTCCGCGACATCGATATCGACCAGAACCCCGAAGAACCGATCCCACCCCAACTCCAGCGGAGCCCCGTTCCCAGCCGGGTTGTTGGGGCCACTGCCGAGGTGATACTTGCCGAACATGGCACTGCTGTAGCCCGCCGTGGCCAAGACCTTGGGCAGCGTCATCTCATAGGGAGAGACCTGCGACACAGCGAGATCGGTGGTGGGGAGAATGGCTGTGACGACCCCGTTGTTCTGCGGTAAGCGACCGGTGAACATGGCTGCGCGGCCGGCGGAGCAGGTCGGCATGGACCAGGTTTCGCGAAATCGCACGCCGGAGCGAGCGATGGTGTTCAGGCTGGATGTTTCCGGTGCACTGACGCCGCCGAAGCCGAAGGCCCGCCATTGATCGATACCGATATCGTCGACCAGGATCATCAACACATTGGGCGGATCGTCGGGTGATGTCGACCAGCGTGCGGTCGCTGTGGTGTGCGTGAGGAGGAGAGCGGCCGCGCTAGCGACCATCATCGCGGCTTTGCCAATCACGGCGCATTGCTCCAAGACGATTCCGCCGACCTTTGCCGAGCTGCGCATAGCGACGATCTCCGTAACAGGGTGTGAGAGAGCGACAGGCGCATGGTGTAGCGATGACAACGTCGCGGTCTTTCGCGGAGCCTCTGCTCAGACCGAATCCGGATGTCGCTGTCGATTGGCTGCCTACTCTATGGCCTACTGCCTTAGTTGGCTATCCCCAAAAAGGGGGAGTTTGGGAGGCCATTCGAGATGCTACACTCGGAGACTTTCCAAACAATGACTTGGGTAGAGCTATGAGCCGTCAGCCTCGTCGCCTGTCCTACGCTCAGGGCCTCGGTCTGTTCCTCATTACAGTCGTTGCGGTCGCAGCCGCGCCGAGAGCCGAGGATCATGGCTATGCCGGCAGTCGATCTTGCGCCCCATGCCACGCGACCGAGGTCGAGGCCTGGATTGGCTCTCATCACGATCTGGCGATGACCGAGGTCAGCGAGCAGACAGTGCTGGGCGACTTCACCGATGCCGAGCTGACTGCTCACGGTGTGACCAGTCGCTTCTTCCGTCGCGACGGTGAATGGGTCGTGCACACCGAGGGTCCCGATGGGGTCTTACACGACTACCGTATCGATTACACCTTCGGCTGGATGCCGCTGCAGCAATATCTGATCGAGCTGGACAACGGTCACATCCAGGTGCTGGGGCTGGCCTGGGACAGCCGTCCCGCCGAGCAGGGCGGGCAGCGGTGGTTCCATCTCTACCCGGATGAGCCGGCCATGGGGCCGACGCATCCCTTGCACTGGACCGCGCGAGATCAGACCTGGAACTATCAGTGTGCCGATTGCCATTCGACCGGTGTCGCCAAGGGCTACGATCCGGATGACGACAGCTATCGCACGATTTGGGCCGCGATCGATGTGGCTTGCGAGGCCTGTCACGGGCCGGCGGGGGGACATGTCGCCGAGGCTGAGGCGATCGCAGCCGGAGAGATTCCGCGCTGGAGTAAGAACAAGGGACTTGCGCTCGACCTCATCGACCGCGACGGCGGCCGCTGGCTGGTCGCCTCCGAGACCAGTCTGCCGCGGCGCTCGGTACCGAGGACCCGGCATCAGGAGATGGAGGTCTGCGCGCGTTGTCATTCGCGTCGTAGCCAGATCCATGCGCGGCCCGATCCACGGGCGCCATTTTCCGACGGCTATCAACTCGCGCTCCTCGAACCTGGCCTCTACCACGCCGATGGTCAGATTCACGACGAGGTATTCGTGTACGGCTCATTCCTGCAGAGCCGAATGTATCGAGCCGGGGTGACTTGCACGGACTGCCATGATCCGCATTCCCTCGCGTTGAAGGGTGACGGCGATGCCGTTTGCGCACGCTGTCATCCAGCACAGCGCTATGCCGTTGCCTCCCATCATCATCATGAGCCGGACGGCCCCGGCGCCAATTGCATCAACTGCCACATGCCCCAGCGCACCTACATGGTCATCGATGAGCGCGCCGACCACAGCCTGCGCATCCCGCGTCCCGACCTGACCCTTGCGCTCGGCACCCCAAACGCCTGCAATGACTGCCACCTGGAGCGATCGCCACACTGGGCCCAGGCAACATTGGTCGACTGGTATGGCAGCCAAATCGCCGACCGACCGCATTTCGCCAACGCTTTGCACGCGGGGCGCAGCGCCAAGGCCCAAGCCCCGCTGGAGCTGCTCGCGCTCGCCACGGATTCAACGCAGCCTGGCATCGCGCGCGCGACGGCGCTGCAGCTGCTGCGTGACCAACCCCTCCCGTCCCAGCTCACGGCGATGCCCGCATTGCTCGAGGATGCAGACCCGCTGATCCGGCATGCGGCGGTGCAGTGGCTCGAGACGACCGGTCCCGAAGTGCGTTTCCGACTCGGTATGCCGCTGCTCGCCGACCCGATCCGCAGCGTGCGCCTTGAAGCCGCACGCATCCTCGCCCCTCTCCTGCAGTACGACCTGTCGGCGGCCCAACACCGGCGGCTGGAAGCCGCGCTCGACGACTATGTCGCTGCTCAGAAGGTGAACGCCGAGCGCCCCGAGGCACAGCTCAGCATCGGTCTCGTGGAGTTGGCGCGTGGTCACGAGCGCCAAGCTCGCTCGGCCTACCAGCAGGCTCTGAGATTAGACCCGCACTTCGCGCCGGCCTACGTGAATCTAGCGGACCTCTATCGGAAACAGGGCGCTGATGCCGAGGCCGAAAAGACGCTGCGTGCTGGCCTTGAGCGCATCCCCGAGGATGCCGATCTGCTGCATTCTCTGGGCCTTCTGCAGGTGCGCACCAACCGCATCGATGAGGCCCTCGCGAGCCTTCGACGTGCAGCTGAGCAGTCCCCTGACAATCCTCACTACGCCTACGTCTACGCGCTGGCATTGCAGGAGCAGGGTAAAGCGACGCAGGCAGCGACGGTATTGATGGACGCCTACCGAGCGGCTCCGGCCAATCGGGACATCCTGATCACGCTGGTGAACCAGTACCAACGCATGGGCGACCTGGACACCGCACGCCGCTTCGCCCGTGAGCTCACTCAGCATTGGCCGCAAGACCCGCAGGCAATAGCGCTTGCGGCCGAGCTGGATCTTTGACACTCAGCCATGTCGCTGATCCAACGCGGCGTCCCGTCGGGCAGGAGGATGCGGTACTCGGTCGCATAGTCTGCGCCCGTTTCGATGGCGTGCGCCACGAGCCGGGCGACGTGCTCGCGCTCCTGCGAGTGCAGCGTTGCGAGGAAGCGGTCATAGGTCACCGGCTCATCCAGTGCCATGCAAGTCCGCTGGCAAGCGGCGGCCTTGGCGGCGCAGAGGGCGTCTGGCACTGAAGGCCGCGGTGACCGCCGCTCAGTCGGGTCCGGCGCCGTCTGTAGAGTCATCCGCTCAAGGTCGATTGAGTCGACCGCCACACGCGTAGGCCGCGGCCGGGAGCCCATCAGGAACCCCGGGTTGCGACGGGCTGTAGACACTCGCTGATCGTCGCCTTCAGTTGTTGCAGGTCGATGGGCTTGCTCAGATGGGCATTCATGCCCGCCGCGTGGGCCTGCTCGATGTGCTCGGGAAAGGCATTGGCGGTGAGCGCGATGATGGGCACCTGGGTGTCGAGGGCGCGGATGCGCCGCGCGGCCTCGTAACCGTCCATGACTGGCATCTGGATGTCCATCAGGATCAGCTCGGGCGGCTGCGCCTGGTCGGACGCGCATTGGGAGCGGAACAGCTCCACCGCCTGCAAGCCATTGTCGGCGACCTCGATCTGCAGCCCGGTATCGGCCAGCAGGCCGCGGATGATCTGCTGGTTGATGGCGTTGTCCTCCACCAGCAGGATGCGCCGGCCGGCCAGAGAAGGCGCAGCCGGCTGGGCCGCTTGGGGATCTGTGCTGGTGGCTGTGGCGCTCGGTGGGGCTGTCTTTGGGGCGGCGGGCGGGCGCTCGGCCACGTCTGATGTCTGCGCTGCGACAGGCTCCGCGGCGATCTCGAAGCGAAAGCAGCTGCCCGCTCCGGGGTTGCTCTCGAGCGCGATCCGTCCGCCCATGAGCTCAACCAGCTGCTTGCTCACGGCAAGACCCAAACCGGTGCCGCCGTATTGGCGCGTGGTGCTGCCGTCGGCCTGGGAGAAGGGCGCGAACAGGGTCTGTTGTTGCTCGGCACTGATGCCGATGCCGGTGTCCGAGACCTCGAAGCAAAGCCGTCCGTCTTCGCCGAGAAGCCCGCCGGGGCGCACGCGCAGGCGCACCTCGCCTTGGTGCGTGAACTTGATGGCATTGCCGAACAGGTTGGTGAGCACCTGCTTGAGCCGCAGCGGGTCGCCGAGATACCACTCCCCCAAGGCCGGATCGAGCTCGACGTTGAGCGCGAGCGGCTTCTCGCGCGCGCTGAGGGCCACGAGCTGGAGCACGTCCTCGACCACCCGGCGCAGCGCGAAGGGCGCCCGCTCGATGGCGAGTTTGCCGGCCTCGATCTTGGAGAAATCGAGGATGTCGTTGAGGATGCCGAGCAGGGATTGCGCCGAGCGCTCGATCTTCTCCACATCGCTACGCTGCTCGGCATCGAGCGCGCTGCGCAGCACCAGCTGCGACAGGCCGATGATGCCTGTCATGGGCGTGCGGATCTCGTGGCTCATGTTGGCCAGGAAGGCGCTCTTGGCCTGGTTGGCGGCCTCGGCGGCGGCGTGCGCCTGGGTGAGTGCGGCCTCGACGCGCTTGCGCTCGGTGATGTCGATGAGCACACCTTCCCAGACGGTGGAGCCATCGGGCAGATCGCGCGGCGTGGATTCAGCGGTGATCCAGCGCACCTCGCCGTCGACGACGACGCGGGTCTCCCCGAAGAACGGCTGCTTGTTGGCGAAGGCCTCGGCATTGAGCGCCACCCAATGGTCATAGTCCTCGGGATGCACGCAGGCAAAGGCCTGCAGTGGATCGGTGGCGGCGGTCTCGCGATCGACCCCGGTCAACGCCAAAAAGCGCTCGCTCATGAAGGAGAAACGGGCCATCGCGGCCCCGGACGGCAGGACCATGGTGTAGGTGCCGACCGGAATGTTCTCGGTGATCTCGTAGGCGGTGCGCTCCAGGGCCTCGCGCGCGGAGCGCAGCTCACGCTCGGCCCGCCGGCGTGCGCTGATATCGACCATCGCGATGAGCAGACGGTCTTCGAGCACGATGGCGTTGAAGAGGGTATCGACGGAGCGCCCGTCCTTGGCGGTGACGCAGGCCTCCATCGACTCCACGCACCCGGTCTCGGTGACGGCGCGCTCGACGGCCGCATCCCAAGCGGCGAAGACCTCGCGCCGGTAGCCCAGATCGGGATAGGCCAGCCGCGCCCAATCGGCAGCGGTGGGAATGTCCTCCAGGGTGTAGCCGAAGCTGCGCTCGGCCTGGGCATTGAAGAGGGTGATCTTGGGATCCGGCCCCAGGGTACTGATGGCGATCCCGATGGGCAGACCATCGATGAGACGACGCAGCTCCGCCTCCTTGGCGATGAGCTCGTCCTCGACCTGCCTGCGCTGGGTGACATCGACGAAGGCGGTCACGAGCAGGCCGTCGATGACGCTGGCGCTGATCTCGACATCCCGCACGCGGCCGTCCTTGCAGGTGACGCGAAACGCCATGGGCTCGACATCGCCGGAGACGGCCGCGGCCACCGCGGCATCCCAGCGCGCGAAGACCTGCGCCCGATTGTCGGGATCGGGATAGGCCAGTCGAGCCCAGTCGGCGATGGTGGGGATGTCCTTCGGAGCATAGCCGAAGGTGCGCTCGAAGGCGGCGTTGCTGAACAAGATGGGCTGATCGGACGCCAGCGACGCGACCGAGATGGGGACGGGCAGATGCTCGAACAGCCGCCGCAGCCGACCCTCGGCGGCGCGCAGCCGCGCCTCGATCTGCTTGTAGGCGCTGATGTCGATCATCACCCCTTCCCAGCGGGTCAGCCCGTCGGCGCTCGGGTGCGGGTTGGAGGCGATCGCCACCCAGACCTCCTCGCCGCGCACACGCAGGCGCCCCTCCCAGCGAAACGGCACACCCTCGGCCAACGCCCGCAGATTGTCCTCGAGCATGCGTTGACGATCGTCCGGATGGATGACCTCCAAGGCCAGGCCTTGATCGGCCATGAACTGCGCGCGGGTGAAACCGCACATCTCCAGCCAGCGGCTGCTGACATAGGTGAACTCAGGCCGCCCATCCGGGTGGATCAGGACCTCGTAGGTACCGACCGGGAGATGCTCGAGCAGGGTCTGGGTCGTCGGTCTGAGATTGGAGATGGTGCGCGGGTCGGTCATGCAGATTCCGTCTGACGAGTTCTAACGAGAGTATACGAAACTTACGCGCGACCTGAGCCGAGGACGCATCCGCTCGCAGGGCGAGCGCATCAACATCCTCAGCCGAAGACGACCTAAGCGCGGATGATTGGTGCGGCGATCTTGGTCTGGCAGCCCATCGCATCGAGGGTCACGATGCCACCCTTGAGCTCAAGCAGTTCCAGCAGCTTGGGAAGCGCCGTGATCTCGTTGGACTGCTCTACGGTGGCCTCTTGTCCCAGCACCAGACGGTTGCGGCAGCCCCAGGCGCTGACCATGTGCAGCGCCGGCTTGCCGCGGCGCCCATTACGTGAGCCACGCGCCGACTTGCTGTCGACCGCGTCGACTTCCCCGTCGGTAGCTTCGGCCACTGCACGGGTCCAGTCCATGAAGCAGCTTTGGAAGGCCTTTTGCACCGCCGCCTTCAGTGCCGCGCGGGCGGGCTCCTGCTCCTCCGGGACAAAGCGCCGGAAGCGCTCGCGCGCCTCGCCCGAGAGCTGCGTGTCGAAGAGGTACAAGCGCTTGAGCGCCTAAGCGACGCTTTGCTTGGAATCCGCGATGGTCACGACCCAAATCGGCGCCGCCGCTTGCCCGACCCGTGCCAGCTCGGCCTTTAAGAGCGCGCCCAAGGTTTCGCCGAGCGTGGTGAGGTCATCCTTCGGACTCCTTCTCGTTTGGTCCGTTCTGTTCAACAAAAAAACCCGGACCCTCGCAGCCAATCCTCAAAATCGGCCAACGAGGAGAAATCCATAAACGCCAAGACCAGGGCTTCGCCTTTCTCCAGGGGCATGGCCGCGATCTGCTGCGCCAGCTCCGAAGACGGGGTTCCAAACCGACGTTTGAACAAGAGCTGGATCAAGATGATCACTTCCTCAAGGCGGCCTTCCTGATACCATCTCTGACTACGCCTGTTCCTCAACCGATGGGCTGAGAGCGTGATTAAGGCCGGTTCGTCCGCGTCAGCCACCGCATGCTTATTAGTCAGGCTATCCTGGCCTTACAGAATCACGGCTGGAAGCCCTGAGTTCGCAAGGATCGCCTGCGGTTGGGCCAAACGATGATCAAGATCCCGTTGGCTGCCTTCGTAGGTTCTGGATTCTATTTATCGTTCAAGCTGTCGAATCATTACATCGATTCGAAAACCTCCATAGGCGCATCGCCTAACACCGCCCTGAGCCGTGCCAGCGGCCGCATCTCCTCATCTGCTTCGATCTCAGGATAATCGGGATGGTTGGCCTTGAGCCGATAATGGCCGTTGGCTGTCTTGATCACCCGGCGCAGCAGGTATTGATCTTCCCCGGTCATCTCCTGTCGCTCGATCGCAACCACTTGGCCGTTGAGCGTCCCGGCCTGCGTTGGGGTGATGCGCTCGAGCAAGATATAGTCGCCATCGCGGATCGGTTGAGATCCACCGTCCATCGAATGGCCGACGGCGCGCGCCACGAAATCGCGCGATGGATCGAGACGTCCGTAGCCTTGGTTGAGGATCCGACAGTGCTGCTCCGGATCGCCGCGCCCGCGACGAAAGTGACCGCAAGCGATCTTGAGGTCAGGATAGTAAGGCAGTTCCACTGGCTCTTCTTCAGTGCTCGGTGAGCGCCTGAAGGGAAGTACGCGAGCCGATCGAGATGTTTGCTCTTGATCATTGGTTGGCGCAACCTCGTCGGGCGTGATCTTCGGCAAGCGTGGCTCATACGCGGCAAAGCGGTAGTCCACCAGCTCGCGGACCATCGACTGGAAGGTCTCGATGTCTTCATCGGCGATCTCGAAGGTCGGATGCAACCGTCCATCACGAGATTCGAACCAGGATCGGCTCTGCCCCGACCGATTGCCGCCGGTCCAGGCGTTGATTGGGTTGCCTCGCCAGTAGCGGAGCCACTGATCCGGATCGACGGCATCCAGGTCTTGCAGATCCGCGCGGATATCCGGGATGAATCGACGGCGCCGACGAAAGACGGCGCGGGCATGCTCCGCGAGTGCTTCAAGTGTCAGGGGTTGACGAAAACCGTCGAGATCAAGGACCGTCTCGAGCAGCACGGCCTTGAAGCTGCGGGTCATGGCCGTTGTTTCGACCTCGCGCAGAAAGTCGCCATGGCGCTCCAAGCAGCGGGCCTCTTGCGGGGTGAGATCACCCTGGTCGCGCACCAAGGCGAACCATTGCCCGTGATGACGTCGTAGCTCGGAGATGCTCGATCCACCACGAAAAAACTCGGCGAGGGTCGGGCGGCGGGTCAAGGACTCGGCTAACGCTTGATAGTCCGATGTCGGTCCCTGTCCCTTCAGGCGCGATAGAAAGTCGATGATGGCCAGATCATAGGTGGCAAAGCAGCCGGGTGGGAGTACTAGATCGCCATTTTTCGCCTTTCGCGCAAACTCCGACAGTGCAGCGTAATTGGACCCCACATCGAAAAAGGCTTGTGGCTTGTTCAAAAAGCCCTTGTGGTTACCGATGAAGTCAAGAACGACCAGATGCCCCTTGGCTGGGGCTTTGCGCAGTCCACGTCCCAATTGTTGGAGGAAGAGCACCTTCGATTCGGTTGGACGCAACATCATGACGGTATCGATCACCGGTAGATCGACCCCCTCGTTGAAGAGATCCACTGAGAAGATCACCTGAAGCTCACCGCGATCGAGTTGATCGAGTGCCGCGCCACGATCCAGGGTGGAGCCCTGGTAGACGGCAGCAGCACGAATACCGGCTTGACGGAAACGCTCGGCCATGAAGTCGGCATGACGTCGCGAGACGCAAAACGCAAGGGTTCGGGTCTGGGCCTTCTCACGCCACTGGGCCAAGGCATGTCGGGCCCGGCCGAGGGTCGCAAGCTTGCTCGAGAGCGATTCAGGATCGAAGCGTCCATTACGCCAGGGAATCTCTTGGTAGTCGACAGTCTCGTCGAAGATCCCGAAATAATGGAACCGGCAGAGAAGACCGAGAGTGACACCCTCGAACAGATTGCGACTGTAGACCAGGTTGTCATCACAGAGGCTCAGGATGTCCGATTGGTCCGTCCGTTCGGGAGTGGCGGTCAGACCCAAGAGAAAACGCGGCTGGAAATGGCCGAGTAGCCGCCGATAGGTCGGGGCGGCGGCATGGTGGAATTCATCGACGATGACATAATCGAAATGGTCCGGTGCGAAACGCTCCAGATGTCGCGTTTGGCCAAGCGTCTGCACCGAGGCAAACAGTAAGTCCACATCCGCGTCCTTGCGGTCGCCACTGTAGCGCCCGACACGGCGGCCGGGCAGCACGGATTGAAAGCTTGATTCGGCCTGAAGGAGGATTTCCTCCCGATGGGCGACGAAGAGTAGACGCTCGGCCGCGGCGCGCTCGCTGTCGAAAGCGGCAAGGAAGGTCTTGCCAAGCCCGGTGGCCATCACGACTAAACCGCGTTGATAGCCCGCGACTCGGGTCGCCTCCAATGCGGCAAGGGCCTCGAGCTGAACCGCGTTTGGTGTCGGTGGCGGTCGCTCAGGCTCATCCCAATCCGGCGGCAGCGGCAAGTGCCGAAGCACTCTACGACGTTTCTCGTATGCATCGATCCAGTCATCATCCAGGATCCGGACGCTGGGATGCGCGATGAGAGATTCAAGCTCAGTGCAAATCTGGTGGAGCGCCCCGCCATAAGGCGATTCAGCATCCGCTTCCTGATCGACGCGATAATTCCATTCCAGCCCCTCGGTCAACGCCGTGCGGGAGATGTTGCTGGAGCCAACGAAGGCGCAGCCCCATGTCTCTTGCCCCTCCCGGGTCTGGATGGTGATGTAAGCCTTGAGGTGAAAGCTCTGATCCGCGGACTCGAAGACACGAATATCGGCACCGCGCTCGGCAAGCAGCATCAAGCGCCGCAGCGCTTGGGGTTCGGTCACATCTAGATAGTGCCTGAAAGAAAACCCTAAAAAATCGCCGTCCCCCCGTGCTGCTGACCGAATTGCGACCATGGCTTTTAGCCCATTTCCGTTGCTCAACAC
>RZZN01000151.1 GCA_009929855.1 Gammaproteobacteria bacterium | reverse complement strand
CAGCCTGAGCCCGTGGCGACACCCCAGGCGGCCCCCGCCTTCACCCCGACTCACACAGCATCAGACGGTGAGCCAGTGCGCGCGACCGAGACGCCGGGGCTCTATGTCAACGCGCAAGGCATCGAGGTGGAAGACCCCGCGGCGGAGCCGATTGGGGCAATGTCAAGCGTTGTTGACGAAGCCACGGATCTTGATCTGAATGCGCAGCCTCCAGGTTCCAAGCCTGCGCCGCCCACTGATTTCAATCTTGAGCCAGAAACCGAAGAAGACATCCGCGCGCGCGAGGAAGCGCAGCAGCAGCGCGAAAAAACTGAAGCCGAGGCCAAGCAGAAGGACGAGCAAAAGGCCAAAGCCGACGCAGAAGTCGACAGCTTTAGCCTGACCGGCTCAGATCGCCTTGAAGACACGCACGGGCAAGGCTTCATGTTTGATCTGAGTACCGGCGCCGTGCGGCCGGAGGCATCACAGACCAACGCATCCATCGACAGCATCTTGCCGCCATCGCCAAACGAAAGTGTCGACAAAGATGCGCTGTTCGATGACTTATTGGATCAAGAGTTTTCGGACGCCAAGCCCGCACCGCAGGCGTCAGGTGCTCAGCCGCAGACGCCAAGCAATCAATCGCCTCGCGCAACACCCCGCTCGGCCGGCGAAGCCGCAAGCAGCGCCGCCAGCAATGTGTCTGAAGCGTTCAATGAAGCGGCAAGCGGTCTGGTCGACTTGTTCAACCCTGGCGGCGGAACATTCAATTCCGGGCTAATCTTCAACGAAGAGACTTACGCCAAGGCCAAGCCGCATTTTATTGCGATGGCATCGCACCTGAAGGGCGCGGCGACCGATGTTGCTGACCTCATGCGGGCCATCATCCGCGCTTTGCGCGAGCAGTTCGGCATGACCAAGGAAGGTGTGGCCAACATGAAGCCATACATCATCCGCTTCGCCGAGGACATTGAAAGCGGGGTCATCAACTTAGAGGGTCAGGACAATGTTCAATCTTCCACTGCCGATGAGGAAAGAGATCGCGCCGATGGTGAAGGACGCGCAGATCAAAGCACTGCTGATGCTGCCGGATCAAGAGCTTCAGGAGAAGCTGGATCAAATGTGGAAGCAGATGAAGGCGAGGGGCAAGACGGCGCGAGTGGCGTCGGCGTACCAGGCGCTCGCCCCCCTGCTGTGGGAGGCGGAAGCGGTTCGGATGTATCAAGCAAAGACGGGACGCTTGGAGCCCCCCGAGATCGCCAGCGTCGAGGAGGCGATGGATCTGGCGCAGGTGGATTACCGTCTGGGTCAGGCGGAACAACGCCAACTTCGAGCGCTGCTGCTGGATCGTCCGTCCGCGTCGACCTAGATGCTGCCAGCAAGGTTTCGATCAAGACCGCCGACGCAGAGAACATCAAGGCGTCCCTCCCGCAGTTGCTTGAAAGCCAGCGCGAAGACGTGCTGTTTGCCGAAAACCGCTTCAAAAATGGCGGGCGCGGAGTCTTGTTCACGAACGGAACAGGCACCGGCAAGACTTTTTCTGGTCTCGGGATCATCGCGCGACAGGTGCGTCAAGGAAAAGGCAACATCTTGATTACGGTCCCAGGCGAGAAAATCGCAGCGGACTGGATCAAGGCGGCAAAGCAGTTCTTCAACATCGATATTCACCAGCTTGCCAATACGCAAGATGCTGGTCCTGCCGGTTCCGTCGTCATCACAACCTATGCGAATTTCGGGCAAAACAACAACCTGGCAAAACGTGAATGGGACATGTTGGTGCATGACGAGGCGCACTACTTGTCTTCATCCAAGTCCGGAGACGCGACAGCGGTACTCAAGACCTCGCGCGCGCTGACTGGGCACCCGAGGGGTGCCTCGGCGTATGCCGAGATGATGGAATCGAAGCTGCTCGGCGAGATCAGCGACCTGAAAGAGAAAATCAGGGTTTATTCTGCATCTGACTCCGAAATGATGTGGCGAAAGGCTGAAGAGCTTCGCCCTCGGCTGAATACACTAATCGCGCAGATGGAAGAGCGCGAAGCAGTCCACACCGCCAATCGCGCGCGCACCTGGGAAGCTAAGCAGACTCGTCGGCTGGATTTGTCAGCAACGCCGTTTGCCTACCATGCGTCAGTAGACGCCGCCGAGGGGTTCCTGTTTGACTATGGTCCAGAGCCCGACAGCAGCGCATACAATACTCCAAGCGCATCAGATCAGTTCATGATCGAGCACTTTGGCTATCGGATGCGCACCGGCAAGCTCACCAAACCGGACGCCAGTGTCGATCAATCGATCATGGAGCGTCAGTTCAACCGATGGCTCAACCAGCAAGGCGCGTTGTCGGGCCGGATGTTGGATGTTGATTTCGACTATTCGCGCGAATTTGTTGCAGTCGAGTCGTTGATTGGCAACAAAATCGATGACGGATTGAGCTATATCAAAGAGCGATCAAAAGACAAAAAAGACCCGCTTGCTTTCGGCTACGCAGCACTGGCAGGCATGCTTGAAAGAAGCCTTGATTATCATCAACGGGTGCGGCTGCTTGAAGCAATCAAGGCCCCGTTTGCTGTTGAACGGGCCAATCAGCATATTGCGATGGGGCGAAAGGTCGTTATCTTCCACTCCCGCATTCAAGGCGGCGCAACGCATCCTTTCCGCTTTGAGAGATTGCCGGAAAATAATGAAAACTCGCTCTACAACGCAACGATTGATGATTTCATCGCCAATCGTCCGGATCTCTATGAGCTAGACCTTGGAGACTTGGCGCGTCCTCTTGATCTTTTCCGCGAAGCGTTCGGCGATCGAGTGACCTTCTACAACGGAACCATCAACAAAAAGGAAAAGGTCGCCAACCCTGCCGCTTTCGTAGAAGACGATGGTCCTTACGACGTCATCGTGGTTCAAGATGATGCCGGCAAAGAAGGCATCAGTCTCCATGACGTCACCGGAAAACATCCTCGTGCGCTCATCAACATCGGCCTACCGATCAAGCCGACGCAAGCCATCCAGATTGAAGGGCGCATTTATCGCGTGGGGCAGCAGTCGAACGCGATCTTCGAGTACTTCAACACCGGCACCAGTTTCGAGCGCTGGACATTCGCCACCAAGATTGCCGAACGCGCAAGCACGGCTGAAAACTTGGCGATGGGCGACTCGGCACGCAAGCTGCGCGATGCCTTTGTCGACGCCTTTGATAACCCGACAGAGGGCGGACCACAGCAAGAGCAAGGGCTTGGTGGAAAGGTGCGTGACCGCGCCGCCTACGAGCCTTTGTCGGGCTTTGAAGAGGCCAAGACTCACTACTTCGGCAATCAGAAAAACAACAAATCTCGCAGCAATCGCGAGGGCGTTGACTACTATGCCACCCCTGAGCCGATTGGCTTCAAGATGGTGGAGTGGTCCGGGATTCGCCCGAACGAGTCCGCTTTGGAGCCGAGCGCCGGGCACGGTGCGATTGCCCGATATTTTCCAGGACACGCAAGATCAACCTTTGTCGAGCCATCCGGCAACTTGATCTCTCGTCTCGCCTTGCGCGCGTCCGGCTCGTTGCGTCAGCACCAATTCGAGGATCTCGACGAAGCGTCCAACAAATACGACGCCATCATCATGAATCCGCCTTACGGACAGGGCGGAGCAACGGCGCGAGATCATCTTGCCAAGGCGATGAATCACCTGAAGAACGGCGGGCGTATCGTTGCGCTACTGCCGGACGGGCCATCAGCAAACCAAAAAATCGAGGCGTTGCTGTACGGCAAAGATGGCGAGTCCGTTTCGTCGATCAAGGATCAACTAAAAGGAGCCACCGGCGAGCGCGCTGCAACACTACGAAAGCGACTGAATCAGCTTGAAAACTTCCATTTGCGCGCCGAGTTCGGGCTGCCCGCCGTCACCTTTGGTCGTGCCGGGACAACGGTCAAAACTCGCGTTCTGGTCATTGACCGCGTCGATTCCGGATATCAAGGTGAGATTTCACAGCGCAGTCGGCGCGACATCGATGCAGACACAATCAATGATCTGTTTGACGCTATCGAAAACATGGCTGTGCCGGATCGGCTATCCGATGTCAAGCCAGCAGAAGAGGTGCTGGCCAACTTTGGCTTGAAGCTGAAGCAAATACAAGATGGCGACAATCTGGTCTATGAGCTTAGCGGAAACACCTATCAAAACCGCTCGGCTGTCGGGCCGGTCATGCGCAAACATGGCGGCAGGTTCGTCAAAGGCCCCAAAATTTGGACAGCAAGCTCGGATCCAAGCTCTGATCTTGCGCGCGCGCTACAGGGGCTGCCGGTTGATGGGCTGGAGCAAGAGCAAAGCACGCCAGATGAAGCCAAGCCGGGCATTATTGAGCATGTCACGCAGGCAGGAAAGACCATTCGCGGGGTCGTTGCGAAGGGAATCACTCAGTCACAAGCAAAAGCGATCGACCCATGGACATTTAAGAAAAATGGCGGGTGGTTCATCCGGGAAAGACATCTTGATGAGCAGGGTCGGTATCCAGGACAGCCCGGCTGGGGGAGTTTAGACGAAGGCGGGAGCCAAGATGTGCGCTTCTCGC
>RZZN01000150.1 GCA_009929855.1 Gammaproteobacteria bacterium | reverse complement strand
GTCCTTAGTTTCTCACGTTGCGCCTTACTTAACATTATATTAACTCTATCGAGTGTTGGCTTTTTTGTATCTTTCATAACTATCCTCGCTTTCAAATATTACCCGACCATCAGGGTCGGTGACTTTGGTTAGTGTTCCGTTTACTGCGTCGATTATGCTCTTGACTTGACTAAGCTCGACTGGTTCAAATATCTCGCTGGCTTTGACCATTGGTATCCTCCGTTAGCCCTCCGTTATGGACAGCTTCAACCTGCTCCCTAATCTCCCTATAATGCCACATGGCGTCGTCGGGGTCTAGGTTATCTATTATCCATTTTGTTATTGGGTCGGTCATTTAATATATTTTTCTAAAATTTCTCTAATAAACTTAGCAATACTTTTCCTTTCCTTAAATGCTTGCTTTCGAATTTTCTCATACTCCTTAGGTGGCAACTGAATGGTGGTTCGAATGTAATTGATCATAATATTTTCCTTTTTTAAATTGATTGCATCATGTAATCATGATACAATATCTTTTATGGAAAAGCTAGAACAAAATTTAAACAAGTTATTTACAAGATTAAACTTTTTCTGGATGAAACTACACCCGCATAGATTATTTGATGGGACATACATAAGCGGAGAGCCATTTGATTACATTATAATAAGAGAAGGTAAAACAATATGTTTTGACGCGAAAGAATGTAATTCTAATGCTCTTTACGCAAGTAAAATACCAGTACACCAATTTAATGATTTATTGAAAGCTGAAAAAAATGGGGCTTTTGTTTTCTTTCTAATCCATTTTAAAAAACAAAATAAAATTTGCTTCATACACCCTAACACAATACTCACCGACGGAGTTGCTACACCAAATAGTATTCAAGTTGATTGCTTTATAAAAGATTGGATTAAAAAATGAAGTTGAGAAAATATCAAGAGGATTGCTTAAAAGCTATCCCAGAATCTGGGCGTGTCGCTATTTGTATGGCTACTGGATTGGGTAAAACTGTAACTTTTTCACAAATACCACGCAAGGGGAGAATGCTGATTATAGCACATAGGGAGGAACTGCTTGAACAACCTCGTAAATATTTTAACTGTTCTTATGGCATAGAAAAAGGGTCATTAAAAAGTCAAGGTGAAGATGTTATCGCCGCATCTATACAAACTTTAGTACGAAGATTGGATAAATTTAAAACTGATGATTTTGATGTTATTGTTGTAGATGAATTTCACCACGCCGCAGCACAAACATATAAAAAAACACTCGAATATTTCAAACCACGCTTGTTAGTTGGTGTAAGTGCTACTCCTAAAAGGTCTGACGGGAATAAGTTAGATGATATTTTTGATGAAATTATTTATGAAAAGGATTTACTTTCAGGGATAAGTGATGGATACCTATCAAATATTTCATGTTTAAGCATTGATGTAGGTTTTAATTTAACACAAGTAAAAACAAAAATGGGAGATCTTGATTCTGCGCAGCTAGATAAAGAAATGATTGGCTTAAAAATTGTTGAAGCTGTTGCAGAAACATATAAAAAATATGCCATAGGTCAAACTGTTATTTTTGGATGTTCAATTAAACATTGTGAATTGATTTCAGAAAGAATACCAGGATCTGTAATAATAACTGGAAAAACTAAAGATAGAGGAAAGATATTAAAAGATTTTGAAAATAAAAAAATAAAGTGCATTGTAAATTGCATGGTACTTACAGAGGGTACTGATTTACCTTGTATTGAAACAATTATTATTGCTAGACCAACAAAAAGCCAATCTTTATACATCCAATGTGTGGGGCGAGGGTGCCGGAAATATGAGAATAAAGAAAAATTATTATTAATTGATTGTGTTGGTGTTACTGGAAAACATGAATTATGTTGCGCAGCAACTTTGGTTGGTTGCGATGTTTCCGGGGTTAATAATAAAACAGATATTGAAGGTGATATTTTTGAATTACCTGAAAAAATAACAATGTTATCTGATGTTCCTGCTTCTTGGGTTAGAAATGTTAAAATCGTAGAATTATTTGCAAAACAAAATAATTATTCAATACATAATGTGAACTATTTTAAAATGCCTAACGGAGCTCTTATCTGTCAATTACCAGAAAAACAATGGTACAAAATAGACGTAATTGATAAGACAGGTTGGACATACATAAGCTCATATAATAGAAGTCCTATTAAGAAAAAAGCGCAAGATGCTTTTGATTTAATTTATAAAACTTTATTATCAGAACAAACCGAAAATAAACATATTTGGGATCTTAGTATTGCTAAAAAATGGGGGAAATATCCGGCTTCTGATAAACAGAAAACTTTAATAAAAAGGAGGTGTGATATTGATGTTGAATTTTTAACAAAATTAGAAGCCTCACATATACTTAATCGACTGTTTAATAGGAGCTGATCAATGATACCAAAGCAATTAAGGAATCTTACATTTTGCAAAGTATTACCTAAATCTAAAAGAGCATTTGAAGATTCTTGGCAGATGCACCAATTAAAATATGACGATATTATTGATTGGGTAAAATCTGGGAATAATTATGGCGTTATCTGTTCGCGTTCTAACGGTGTTGGTATTATTGATGCTGATTGTTTAAGTTATGTTAATGATGTTGAGGATTTACTACCAGAAACTTTTAGTGTCAGATCTTCCAGTGATTCAAAAAGGCACTTTTTTTATAAATTAAAAAACTTTCCAGAACACGTTAATAAAATAATACTTTGCGACCCGGACACTCCTGACGATAAAAATAAACAAGGTGGCGATATACGCATGGGTGAGTTTTATGTTGTCGGACCTGGTTCAATTCACCCGGACACTAATGAAAAGTACAGAGTTTTTAATGATGTAGAAATCGCGGAATTGGATTTTAATCTTATTGTAGATATATTTGGAAGTTGTTTCCGCACTAATATTATAAAAAATATTAAAGTTAATCATAGATATAAACTACCAATTACTAAAGTCATTGAGCATTATGGTTTAACCATGAAGCAGGCAAGTAAGAATGAATTATTCTGCGCGCATCCAATACATGGAAGTGAAAATGGTACTAATTTTGGAATAAATATTGATAAAAATGTATGGATTTGTAGAAGGCATAATCATGGTGGTAATGTTTTTGATTTAATAGCCATGCTTGAAGGATTTATAAAATGTGGGAATGAAGAACAGTTGTCAAATGAAAATAAACAAAAAGTTAATGATATAATTCAGAAAAATTTTGGAATAGACATGAATGTCTATTGGGATATTACGAAAGATAAGAATTTAAGAGGAACTTATAATAATTGTTTGAACTTTTTAGATGAAAAAAATTATAACATAAAATTTAATGAACATAGCGGATGTTTTGATTTTAATGGCGCAAGATATGATGATTTACATATTTTACAAGTTAAAAAAGAAATGCGCGAAATAAAATTAGAGCCTAGTCTAGGCATTATAGACGAAGCAATTAAAACTTATGGTATTGATAAAACATATCATCCAATAAAAGATTATCTTAATTCTTTAAAGTGGGATGGTGTTAATCGAGTATCTCATTGGCTTACAGGATTATGCGGAGCAGATAACTGCGAATATTCATCTTTTGTATCAAGGACAATCCTTACCGCAGCAGTTAAACGTGTTTTTGAACCTGGATGTCAGTTTGACCACATGCCAATATTAGAAGGTTCACAAGGAACAGGTAAATCTAGCCTTGTGCGTATTTTAGGTGGCGATTGGTATAAAAGTATTTCCCTGACTGATAGAGATCATAACACTATCCAGAAAATGCAAGGTGCTTGGTTTATTGAAGTTGCTGAACTTGCCGTATTCGCAAAGCGTGATATTGAATCTCTAAAAGATTTTATTTCAACACCAGTTGACGCAACACGTTTTGTTTATAACAGAAATGATAGATTTATACCACGCCAATCAATTTTTATAGGTACAATTAACCCAGGAGTTGGTGGGTATTTAATGGACGAAACTGGAAATAGACGTTTTTTCCCAATTAAACTTGGTAAAATAAATCTAGATCTTATAAATAAAAATAGAAATCAATTATTTGCTGAGGCGGTTCAATTATATAGATCTTCAATACCTATTTATATTGATAACGATAAACTTATGGAATTAGCAACAAAACAACAAAAACAACGCGAAGAACATGACGAATGGGCTGATATTATTTATTCTGGATTAAACCAACTTAAAATTGATATTGGTAGTGAAATAAGATCTGTTGATGTTTATCAAAAAATTATTAAAGGAGATGTTGATAATTATGATAAAAAAACATCTCTTAGAATTGGTAAAATTTTAAGAAAAATGTCCGGTGAATTGCCAGAACAGAAAAAAATTAATGGTATTGTTGGTAAATATTTTAGTGTCGATAAAATTTTAGAAGGTTACCATAATGGTTTCGAGGTTGAAAAAAGTAACCAAATGTAACCATTCACAAAATCACTTGGTTATCCCTTAAGTCTTTATTTTTCTAGTTGGTATCTATGGTAACTAACTATTTAGTATATAGTATGTAATGTATATATAAGGGGGTGTATATACACTCTATGGAAAGATAGTAAATTGATGGTTTCTTGGTAACTTGGTTACAGATTGTTTTTAGCTTTTT
>RZZN01000021.1 GCA_009929855.1 Gammaproteobacteria bacterium | reverse complement strand
GTGATCGCCGCCGTCAGCGTCGTCTTGCCGTGGTCCACGTGACCAATCGTGCCCACGTTCACGTGTGGCTTGCTGCGCTCGAATTTTGCTTTGGACATGAACGGCTCCCCGCATGGTTCAATATCGACACGTCGAGCCCGACGCGACCAGCCCGACGACTCGACACCTGATGCCGAATCACTCGGTACGCATTCCAACCCATTCTGGAGCCCATGACCGGAATTGAACCGGTGACCTCACCCTTACCAAGGGTGTGCTCTACCAGCTGAGCTACATGGGCTAATCTTTCAAATCATCAATGGAGCGGGTGATGGGAATCGAACCCACACCATCAGCTTGGAAGGCTGAGGTTCTACCATTGAACTACACCCGCAATGACCCTCGACGCGCAGGGTCGAGGTCACGCCTGCACGGATGGCAAATCAGATCGAGCATACGACGACCCGATCGGACATTGATCCGCGCCCAATTCCCACGGCCGCGCCCCTGCGGGTCGCGCCAAAACGACGATCTGGCGACGTGACTCATGACACAGTCCATCCGATCGGCATCGTAACCAGCGATGACCGAGCGAACTCGTCAAGCCGGGAGTTGGTGGAGGGGGGAGGATTCGAACCTCCGAAGGCTGAGCCGTCAGATTTACAGTCTGATCCCTTTGACCGCTCGGGAACCCCTCCAAAGAGCGACGTATGATAGGGGCCAATATAGTCGGCGTCAAGCATCATTTCAGAGTGTGCGACCATCCGAAGACCTGAATGGCTGAGCAGAATCACAGCGCACGACCCTCCTGCACAAGCGTCGCCGCACTGCCGAATCCCAATTTTCGGTATCATGCGATCATTCTCCGAGGGGCGCCACCGCCAACCAACCGGCTCCGTGCCCGACCGCGTCCCTCGCTCATCACCCTTGCACTTTTTCAATCTTGGAGATTTTTTGTGGACGTCACGATTTTTGGTAGTGGGTATGTCGGATTGGTCACCGGAGTGTGTCTCGCGGAGGTCGGCAATCAGGTGCTCTGCGTCGACGTCGATCCCGACAAGATCGCGCTGCTCAATGAAGGTGGCGTGCCCATCTACGAGCCCGGGCTCGATACGATGATCCGTCACAATCGCGAGGCTGGACGGCTGGCATTTTCAACGGATGCCGCGGCCGGAGTCCGTCATGGCCTCTTCCAGTTCATCGCGGTCGGCACACCACCGGACGAAGACGGATCGGCCGACCTTCAGTATGTTCTCTCGGTCGCCCGTAGCATCGGAGAACACATTGACGGGTATCGCGTCATCGTCAACAAATCGACAGTACCGGTCGGCACCGCCGACAAGGTCGCCAAGGCCGTGCGCGAGGCACAGGCAGCGCGGGGCCTCGAGGTCGAGTTCGACGTAGTGTCCAACCCCGAGTTCTTGAAGGAGGGTGCCGCGATCGAGGACTTCATGCGTCCTGATCGAATCATCGTCGGCACCGACAACCCGCGCACGGGTGAGCTTCTGCGCGCGCTCTACGCGCCCTTCAACCGCAATCGCGACCGGGTCATGGTCATGGATGTGCGCTCGGCAGAGCTGACGAAATACGCCGCCAATGCGATGCTGGCGACCAAGATCAGCTTCATGAACGAGCTGTCCAACATCGCCGAGGCGGTGGGCGCGGACATCGAAAAGGTGCGCATCGGGATCGGATCGGATCCACGCATCGGCTATCAGTTCATCTATCCAGGATGTGGCTACGGCGGCTCATGCTTTCCGAAGGACGTGCGCGCACTGGAGAGAACCGCGCGCCTCCTCGGTTACGATCCTCAACTCCTGCACGCCGTCGAGGCCGTCAATTTCAGACAAAAGGATCTGCTCTTCAACAAGATCAAAGACTACTTCGGCGGCAATGTCGAGGGGCGCACGATCGCGCTGTGGGGACTCTCATTCAAGCCCAACACCGACGATATGCGTGAGGCATCCAGCCGGGTCTTGATGGAGTCACTCTGGGCGGCCGGCGCACAAGTCCAGGCGTTCGACCCGGTCGCCATGCCGGAGACACGCCGCATCTATGGCGAGCGTGACGATCTGCGACTGGCCCAGGATGCGATGGCGGCGCTTGCAGGAGCCGATGCACTCGTCGTGGTGACTGAATGGAGCGAGTTTCGCAGCCCGGACTTCCATGCGATCAAGAGCACGCTCAAGTCCCCCGTCATCTTCGACGGGCGCAATATCCTGGATGCTCAGCTCGCGAGCGCGGCAGGGCTCGACTATCTCTCGATCGGGCGCACGCCAGTGCAGGCGCGCGCGCCCGGCGCCTGAGGCGATCACCGGACACTCGTAACCCGACTGTGATCATCCAGAAGACCGCTTGGGGCGAATCATTCGCCCCGAGACGCAGGGAGTTGTCTTCCCAGGACACGAGGGTCCGCTGATGGTGTCGGGGGGTGTGCTCAATCCACGCCAGACCGAGCCGAGTGCAGCTGGCTCATGGCCAGTTGATAGCGGCCCTGGACCAGATCATCCAGCCTGCGCTCGGCATCCTCGATCGCCGTGATGATCTGCTCGACGTCCTCACGCGAGGGACGCCCAAGGACATATCCGGTGACGAGTGTCCGGTCGCCCGGATGGGCGATGCCGATGCGCAGACGCCAGAACTCGCGACTGCCGAGTTGCGTGATGGTGTCGCGCAGACCATTGTGTCCGGCGTGCCCCCCACCCCGCTTTAGGCGTGCCTCTCCCACCGGCAGATCGAGCTCGTCGTGCGCGATCAGGATCTGCTCGGGAGGGATGGCGAAATACTGGGCGACCGCCGCGACCGCCTGACCGCTGCGGTTCATGAAGGTGGCGGGCTTGAGCAAACGCAGGTCAAGCCCGTCCACGCGGATGCGGCAGAGCTGGCCATGCAGCTTTGGCTCTGCCCGAAAGGTCTCCTGATAGGCCGCCGCAACGCGCTCGATGAACCAGAAACCCACATTGTGCCTGGTCTGGCGGTATTGCTCCCCAGGGTTGCCAAGACCAACGATCAACCGGATACCGGGCTCGCTCATGCGTGTCGGCGACGATCGGACGCTACTCAGGATTCGCCGTCCTCGTCGGTCTCGCCGCCACTGCCGCGGGGACCATGGAGGATGACGACCGGCTCATCCGGATCCGGCTCGTGGGCCAGGCTCACCCCGTCGGGAAGGATCAGCTCGGACAGATGGATGATCTGACCGACCTCGATGTCCGTCATGTCGACCACGATGAACTCGGGCAGATCCTTCGGCAGGCAGCTGACCTCGATCTCGGTCAGATTGTGCGAGACCTGACCGCCCATCTTGACACCTTTCGAGCGCTCTTCGTTGACGAAATGCAGCGGCACGACCATGCGCAGCTTTTCGTCGCGGGTCACGCGCATGAAATCCACATGCTGGATGAAGGGCTTGGCTGGATGACGCTGGATCGCCTTGAGGACGACCTTGACCACGCGCTCACCGATCTTGAGGTCGAGCAGGTGTGAATAGAAGGCCTCGTGCTCGAGATGCTTCAGCAGCTCGTTGTGCGAGACCGACACCATCTCGGGCGCCTCATGCGCGCCATAGACGATGGCGGGAACCTGCCCCAACCGACGCAGGCGGCGGCTCGCACCCGTTCCTGCATGTGCGCGGGGCAGCGCAACGACCTCAAAACTCACGCTCATTGGCGTTCTCCGGTTTTTAGTGACAAAAAACGCGCCGGATCCCGCGACCAGGACCCCTACGCGATGGAATGGCGATCAATCGACAGACTCGATCATGAACGAGGCCACCTCCACGTCGATCCGGCTTCTGGAAGAGACGCACCTGGAGGAAGGATCCTCAGGACATGGACATCAGCGCTCGAATCGAAAGACCCAAGCGGGACTGTTGCATCCATGTCACGCGTCCCAGCGACCTAATCGACGAAGAGCGAGCTGACCGACTCCTCGTTCGAGATGCGTCGCATCGTCTCGGCGAGGAGCTCCCCGATGCTCAACTGGCGAATCTTCGGGCAGGCGCGCGCCGCGGGGAGCAACGGGATACTGTTGGTCACCACCAGTTCGTCGAGCTGCGAGGTCGCGATATTGTCGACCGCCGGACCGGACAACACTGGATGGGTACAGTAGGCCAGGACGCGACTGGCACCAGCATCCTTCAAGGCGGCAGCCGCCCGGCAGAGGGTCCCCGCGGTATCGACGAGATCGTCGACGATGACGCAAGACCGGTCACGCACATCACCGATGATGTTCATGACCTTCGCCTCGTTGGCGCGCGGGCGTCGCTTGTCGATGATGGCGAGATCGGCATCGTCGAGCCGCTTGGCCAATGCGCGCGCGCGCACCACACCACCCACGTCCGGCGAGACCACGATCAGATCATCGTACTTCTTGCGCCATACGTCACCGAGGAGGATCGGCGAGGCATAGACATTATCGACCGGGATATCGAAGAATCCTTGAATCTGATCCGCATGCAGATCGACGGTCAGGACCCGATCCGCGCCCGACTGAGCGATCATCTTGGCGACCAGCCGCGCCGTGATTGGCACACGAGCCGATCGCGGGCGGCGATCCTGCCGTGCATAGCCGAAATAGGGGATGACCGCGGTGATCCGCTTCGCCGAGGCCCAACGCAGGGCATCGATCATCACCAATAGCTCCATGAGGTTGTCGTTGGTCGGTGCCCCCGTGGGCTGCACGACGAAGACGTCGCGACCACGCACGTTCTCCTGGATCTCGGCCATCACCTCGCCGTCGCTGAACTGACCCACGACCGCCTTGCCGAGCGGAACACTGAGATAACCGGCGATCTCGACCGAAAGCTCCGGATTGGCATTCCCGGAGAAGACCATCAGGTGGCTGGCAGGCACTGGCGCTTTCCCGACTGCTCGCTGAAGACATCTGAGGATATGGCTGGGGCGCCAGGATTCGAACCTGGGAATGCCGGGATCAAAACCCGGTGCCTTACCGCTTGGCTACGCCCCAACAGAGCGATGTCACGTGGAAGATGCTTGCACGAGTGATCGATCTGCCCGCGCCACTCGATCGAGGAGCGGCGAGCGATTCAATCCGCGTGCGACGAATGGGCGAAATTCATCCGGACAGTCCGCCATGGCGCGATTGGCCTGGGATTGCTCGGCGAACACCCCGAAGACACAAGCTCCGGTGCCCGTCAGACGACCACCACCCCAATTCGAGAGCCAATCCAACGCCGCCGCGACTGGCGCATGACGAGCACGCACGACCGCGAGACAATCATTGACGGCATCCCCCGCAACGAAGTCAGCAAGTGTGACTGGAGGAGAGCTTCGTGTCAACTCGGGATGCGCAAAGACGTCCCGCGTGGAGACCGCGCAGGCCGGCGAGAGCACCAGATACCAGGGCTCGGGCAGCTCGACGGGCATCAAGCGCTCACCCACCCCTTCGGCCCAGGCCGCCTCCCCCCCCACGAAGACAGGGACGTCGGCCCCGAGTGAGAGCGCAAGCTGACTCAGGGCCACTCGATCGAGCCCGGTCCCCCAGAGCTGGTTCAAGGCCACCAGGGTCGTCGCAGCGTCGGAGCTGCCACCACCGAGCCCGCCACCCATCGGGAGCCGCTTCTCACACCGGATATCCACACCCAGCCGGCAACCGGTCGCGCGCCGCAGCGCCACGGCGGCGCGCACGGTCAGGTCCTGCTCCGGGGCGACACCGGGGATCGCATCGAGCCGATTGATCAGGCCGTCAGGGCGCACATCGAAGAACAAGCGGTCACAGCGGTCGATGAACTGAAACACGGTTTGCAGCTCATGGTAGCCATCCGGCCGACGCCCGAGGATCCTCAGCATGAGGTTGAGCTTGGCCGGGGCTGGCCAGGCCCGCGCCGACGACACGCTGTCTGCCGGCGCGCGGGTCATGGCGCCGCCTCGTGATTGGCCGCGCGGTGACGAGTGATGGCCTCGTTGAGATAGACATGATCGGGAAAATCCTGCAGCGCGGCATCCCACACCCGCCACGCCTCCTCGCGACGCCCCAGGGCCCAGAGGACCTCACCGAGATGGGCCGCCACCTCGCCGTCGTTCATCAAGGCTAGTGCGCGCTGCAGATAATCGAGCGCCAGCTCGAGCTCGCCGAGACGAAAATAGAGCCAGCCCATGCTGTCGAGGATCGCCGGCTCATCGGGCTTCAGTGCATAGGCCCGCTCGATGTATCCCCTGGCCTCTTGAAGGCGGTCGGTGCGATCGGCCAGGGTATAGCCGAGCGCGTTCAATGCATCGGCATGCTGCGGATCGGTCTCGATGATCTGACGTAGATCGCGCTCGGCGAGCGCGATGCGATCGAGGCGGACCGCGGTCAGCGCCCGTGCGTACAGGAGTGACACCTCATCGGGAAAGGCCGCGAGTGCGGTATCGAGTGCCGCCAGGGAGTCCTCGCCCCGACCCACCGACTCGAGGATCTCGGACTCCACGAGATAGATGACCACGGCATTGGCCGGGGTCTGATCGCGCAGACGCTGCAGGATCTCGCGCGCGCGCTTCAACTCGCCGGACTGAGCCTGCAGCAGGGCGATGCGGATCTGTGCATCGGACGCATTCGCGCCCTCCACTTGGCCGTACCATTCCAACGCGGCCGCGGAGTTGCCGGCACGCTCCTCGGACTGACCCAGATAGAAGGCCGCATCGTCACGCCGTTGGCCGGTCTCGTGCAGACGGGTGAAATAGATCCGCGCCCCATCGCTGTCCTCCAGCTGCAGCGAGAGGATGCCGAGAGCAAAGAGGACATCGGGCTCCTTCGGACGATTGCGCAGCAGCCGCTCGAAGACATCGCGGGCACTCGAGAACTCCTCCTCCTCCACGAGGAACTGACCATACAGCATGCGCAGCGCCTGATCATCCGGGGTCAGATCCAGATACTGCTCGAGCAAGCTGCGCGCCTCATCACGCTTGTCCTCGGACAACATCAGGGTCACCAGGAACAGACGCGGCTTGCTCCAATCGGGCCGCAGCGCGCTGGCACGCCGCGCCGCAGCCTCGGCGATCACGCCCTGGCCCGCCCCAGCGGCCACCATGGCCAGCGCTTGATGCGCATGCGCGCTCTCCGAAAACTCGCCCACCAGCGCCTCCATCAAGGACACCCGCGCCGCTGCGTCCGGGGTGCGCGAGACGATTGCCGTCACCTGGGCAAAACCGGTCTCCGGATCATCGCCAGAGAGCTGCACCAAGCGCATCAAGTGGATGAGCGCCCCCTCCCGGTCACCGGCCTTGATGCGGGTGAAGGCGCCGATCTGATGGGCGCCGCTCGAGGTGGGATCGAGCTCCAGCCAGCGCCGCACGCCGATTTCGGTCGCGGCATCATCCTCGGCATTGATGGCGGCACGGACCGCCAATTCGGCGATCCGCGGATCGCCGGTCAGGTCGGCAGCCTGCAGATAGTGTTCGAAGGCCATGCGCTGATCGCCTTGGCGCGCCGCGATCTCAGCCACCAGGATCGCGTAGATCTGCTCGGCGTCGAGCCCATCGCTGCGCGCGGGCGAGCGGGTCGTGGCATCCGTGACAGACTCCTGCATTGGGCGTGGCGGCGCTTCGGACGACCGCGCGAGCGGACCGGTCGCAACGAGGATCAGCAATAGCGCAAGACCACCGGCGATAGGGTTGAGAGGCGAGCGTGACATGAGCGTGATCCGCAAGAGGACAGACGATGAAAGGGAGGACCTGGGCACCCGATCGAGGCTTTCCAAGGAACATTTCGGGTCGGAGGCCAGTATATCCAAGCCACGGGCTCGTCCGACAGTCGCACGCGACGCCCGACTCCGCCTTCAAGGCAAAAACTTGTTAAGATTCGCACCAGCGCGGCGCGCGGCGACCGCAACCCACCCGCGACATCCGAAACGAACGGACACGGGTTTCAATCGGCGGGCGCAAGTCGGAGAAATTCTAATGATCATCCTCAAGCGGAAGCGTAACCCGATATGAAGCTGCTTGTCCTCGGACTGAATCACAAGACGGCGCCGGTCGATGTCCGCGAGCGCTTGGCCTTCGGCCCCGACATCATCGCTGGCGCGCTGCGCGATCTGACGAGCTGCGAGGGCATCGCCGAAGGTGTCGTGCTCTCCACCTGCAACCGCACCGAGATCTATTCAGCGGTGCAGGATTGCTCGGAGGAGGCGGTGCGCCACTGGCTGAGCCGCTTCCATGGCGTCGAGCACGAGCGGATCGGACCCTTCCTCTATGCCCACATCGGCCGCGAGGCGGTGATGCACTTGCTACGGGTGTGCAGTGGGCTCGATTCGATGGTACTGGGCGAGCCCCAGATCCTCGGGCAAGTGAAGACGGCCTACCAAACCGCCAATGACTGCACCGCGACCGGCAAGCTGCTCGGGCGCCTCTTCCAACATGCCTTCTCGGTCGCCAAGACGGTGCGGACCGAGACGGCGATCGGGAGCAGTCCGGTCTCGGTCGCCTTTGCCGCGGTCAACCTCGCGCGCCAGATCTTCAGCGACCTATCGCGTCAAACCGCACTCCTGATCGGAGCGGGCGAGACCATCGAGCTTGCCGCGCGCCATCTCCAGCGTGCTGGGATCGGCCGCATCATCGTCGCCAACCGCACCGTTGAGCGTGCCCACGAGTTGGCCGCGCAATTCGATGGCTATGCGATCGCCTTGACCGAGCTCGGCAATCATCTCTACGAGGGTGACATCGTCATCGCCTCCACCGCCAGCCCACTCCCGGTCCTCGGCAAAGGGACCGTCGAGCGCGCGCTCAAGAAGCGCAAGCACCAGCCGATGTTCATGGTGGATATCGCGGTCCCCCGTGACATCGAGCCGGAGGTCGGCGAGCTCAACGACGTCTATCTCTACACGGTCGACGATCTGCAAGGGGTCATCGATGAAAGCCTGCGCTCGCGTCAGGCCGCCGCCATGCAGGCCGAGGACATCATCGCCTTCCATTCCGACGAATTCATGGCCTGGCTGAGATCGCTCGATGCCGCCGGACTGATCCAAGACTACCGCAAGCGCGCCGAAGCGCTGCGTGACGACGTCCTGATGCGCGCCCAGCGCCAGCTCGAGGCGGGCAAGGCCCCGGCCGACGTCCTCAATTATCTCGCCCATACACTCACCAACAAGCTGCTGCACGCGCCGAGCTCGCGTCTGCGTCAAGCTGCCCGCGAAGGCGAGTCGGACATTCTGGTCGCCGCCAACGAGCTCTTCCAGCTCGACCAGACCCGCACCCAATCGAGCTCATGAACCCATCGATTCGAACCAAGCTCGAGCGCATCCATGAGCGCTTCGGCGAAGTCGTCGCACTCCTCGCCGATGCCGAAACCCAGACCGATCAGGACCGTTTTCGTGAGCTGAGTCGCGAATATGCCCAGCTACAACCCCTGATCAGCTGCTACGACCAATACCGTAGCGCCGAGCGCGACCTGTCCACTGCCGAGGAGATGCTCGCCGACCCGGAGATGGCGGCGCTCGCGCGCGAGGAGCTGGCCACGGCGAGCGCGCGGCGCGCGGCACTCGAACCCGAGGTCTACCGCCTGCTGATCCCACCGGATCCAGACGACCAGCGCAACGTCTTCATCGAGATCCGGGCCGGGACCGGCGGCGCCGAGGCGGCGCTCTTTGCCGCTGACCTCCTACGCATGTATCTGCGCTATGCCGAGATCATGCGCTGGCAGGTGGAGCCCATCAGCGAGAGCCCCGGCGAGCTCGGCGGCTACAAGGAGGTGGTCGTGCGCATCAGTGGCCAGGGGGTCTTCTCCCGTCTCAAATTCGAGCCGGGCGCCCATCGGGTGCAGCGGGTGCCGGAGACCGAGTCACAAGGTCGCGTCCATACCTCGGCCTGCACGGTCGCCGTCCTCCCAGAGGTGGACAGCATCGACGCCATCGACATCAATCCGAGTGACCTGCGGATCGATACCTACCGCGCCTCGGGCGCGGGCGGCCAACACGTCAACAAGACCGATTCGGCGATCCGCATCACTCACCTCCCCTCCGGGATCGTGGTCGAATGTCAGGAGGAGCGCTCGCAGCACAAGAATCGGGCACGTGCCATGTCGCTGCTCCAGTCGCGGCTGCTTGCCGACGCGCGCGCCAGCCAAACCTCCGAGCAATCGCAATCGCGCCGCTTGCAGGTCGGCAGCGGCGATCGCTCCGAGCGTATCCGCACCTACAACTTCCCACAAAACCGGCTGACCGACCATCGGATCAACCTGACCCTCTACAAGCTCGAGGAGATCATGACCGGCCAGCTCGACCAGGTGATCGAGCCGTTGTTGCATGAATATCAGGCAGAGCAGCTCACCGTGATGATCAATGGCTGAGCGCATGAGCGGATCGCCCTGAGCCCCGATGACCGAGCACGCGGCGCAGGTCGGCGCGCTCCTGAGACGCGCATTCGCGGAGCTGGCCGCGCGCGGCGACCCTGACAGCAGCCCGCGTCTAGAGGCCGAGCTACTGTTAAGCGAGGCGACCGGCTGGACCCGCACGCATCTGCTTGCCTGGCCCGAGCAATGTGTCGTGCCCGCGGCACAGGCCCAATTCGAGTCACTGCTCGCACGCCGTCTCGCGGGCGAGCCCATCGCCTATCTACGCGGTCGACAGGCATTCTGGACGCTGGAGCTGACGGTCACGCCAGCCACACTCATCCCGCGACCAGAAACCGAGCTCCTGGTCGAGACCGCGCTCGCCGAGCTCGACCCGAGCGCACGGCTGCGCGTGGCCGATCTCGGAACCGGCAGCGGTGCCATCGCGGCCGCCTTGGCGACCGAGCGGCCGGCCTGGACACTGATCGCCACAGACCGCTGCGCCGCCGCCCTCACGGTCGCGCGCGACAATGTCCGACGACTGGGTCTGACCCGCGTGCACTTACTGCGCGCATCCTGGCTGGAGGCCTGCGCGCCCAACAGCCTGGACGCGGTGATTGCCAACCCGCCCTATGTCGCCGCGGGCGACCCGCATCTGCAACGTGGTGATCTGCGCTTCGAGCCAAGCCATGCCCTGACCCCAGGCGGTGACGGCCTGGATGCCTATCGCGCGATCGCGGTGGACGCCACCCGCTGTCTGCGCTGCGGTGGATGGCTGATCCTCGAGCATGGCAATGAGCAAGGTGCAGCGGTCAGACAGATCCTCAGCGCGGCTGGACTGACCAACCCACTGACCCGCGCTGATCTCGCCGGCCAACCCCGCCTGACGCTGGCACGCGCCGCGCCAATCGGTCATTCGAGCAGTCACCAGACCACTGAATCGGTTTGATATCGCGCCTGTCCTGAAGCGCGGACCGCGCGGCAGCGCTCTCAGTGTCCAGATCCAGTCGGCGGGCCAATCTGGAAGACCCAGCTCCCAGATGACCCATGCACCCGCCATCGCCGAGTTGCCCTCGGCACCATCCAGCGCATCAGTCCTCTTCACTTTTCAGTCGCTTGCAGACAGCGCGAACGGAGTGCCAATCTCGACCACTTGACACCAGGATGCCTCGTCAGTATATTAGATTTTAATTATTTACTAACGAGATCCCGACCATGATGAAAACGACCATCCTTGCACTGAGTGCAAGCTTGATCCTCTCGACCAGCGTGCTGGCTCAGGAGACACACTCGGCGATTCAAGCCCTTGATCGCTCCGCGAATGGGCTCTACACGACGTCCGATGGTGACGCCTGGCGCCAGCAGCAACAACGCACCGCGGCCGAGTTGGAGGCCGAGCATCTGCTTGCCAGACTGCATGAAGCCGACGCGATCGGTGGAGAGGCACTAGCGAGTGCCGAGCTCGCGCACATCGCCGAGACGCTGACCGATCCAAAGGTTCTCCAGCTCCTGGAATCCAGCGCCTATTATCAGTCGGTCGTGGCGGGACGAGCGCCTAGCATCAACTGATCAGCGCATCGCTCAGACAGGCACCCCATGCGCTCACAGCACCCCGTAAGGGGTGTCCGGTGAGCGCGCCGTCAATTCGAACGCAATTGTGCAACCGTCTCTCGAATCCAGGTCTCGACCTGTTCACTTACAGCCTTGGGACTGCTCCCCGCGCAGGAGATCGGCTCACCGACCACCAAACGGATGGTGCCTGGCAAACGCCAGAGCGAGCGCGCGGGCCAGCAGTCGCCCGCATTGTGCGCGATCGGCAGCAGACGCCGCTGGGTGCGGCAGGCGAGCATCGCGCCCCCCGCGTTGAACCGTCCCACCCGCCCCGGCGGCTGCCGAGTGCCCTCCGGATAGATGACCACGCTGATGCCTTGATCGAGTCGCTCCTGACCCACCCGCAAGAGCGTCTTGAGCGCTTGACCGGGCTGTCCGCGATCGATTGCGATCGGGCGCAGTAAGGCCAGCCCCCAGCCGAAGAAGGGAACCCACAGAAGCTCGCGCTTCAACACCGTTGCCTGGGGGGCGACCAGGAGCTGGAGATAAAAGGTCTCCCATTGACTCTGATGGTTTGCCAGGATCACCACCGGCTCTCCACGCGGGATTCGCTCCAGACCACTCACTTGGATCTCCACGCCGTTGAGCCAGCGCAGCAGCCACATGGTGGCGCGTGTCCAATGATTGACGAAGCGATAGCGTTGATCGAAGCGCTGAAAGGGCGCTAGGAGTAGACTGACGAGGCTGTGCAGGATCCCCATCAGATTGTAGACGATGAAGAATAGGATGCTGCGCACCCACACGCCGAGCCCAAGCGCACGCGCCTTGCCGCGCACCGAGCGGCGATGGGTCGTTGGCTCGCGATCCGCGGCGGATGCGAGATCCAGCTCCGGGGGGTCTCTGTCCGTCATGGGCAATCCGATCGTTGGTATCGATGGGCGGTTGAGAGCGAGGATAAGTCCAGAGTCGCCTCGGGCCAAGCCTTGCGCGCGCCGGATTCCGCTTTGAGAATTCGCAAGCCGGGATTAGCATAGAGCCGCTATGGACATCTCTGACGCCGACCGCATCAAGCACCGCGAGATCCCCTTCGAGGCGATCCATCCCGATCCGCAACAGGCCGACACTGCGGCGCGCTTCCTGAGCGACGTCTCGGGTATCCTCGAGGCCGAGCCAGTCGCGCCCACACTGCTGCGGGTTCGCTACGACGTCCTCTTGACCAGCCTGGAGGAGATCGAAGAGGCGCTCACCGAGATTGGCCTGCATCTGGACAATGGTCTCTTCCTACGCATGAGGCGCGCCCTCCACTACTATACCGAAGAGACCTTGCGCGCCAACTGCGGCTGCCCGCGGGGCGAGAGCAACTGCACCAAGAAGGTCTTCGCGAAACGCTACGAGCTGATCGAGCACGGCTGCCGGGATCAGCGCCCTGAGCATTGGCGACGCTATCTTTGATCCCCTCACTCGCCCGCCGGTCGCACGCCGGCGTTTGGTGCGCGCGCCGATGCGCCCACCCGCGACGCTCGCAGGACGATTCGTGATGATCGACGAGCAACTGCTTCGTTATAGCCGTCAAATCCTGCTGCCCGACTTCGGGATCACCGGTCAAGAGCGGCTGCGCGCAGCCAGCGCACTGGTGGTCGGGGTCGGCGGTCTGGGATCACCCGTGGCCATGTATCTGGCCGCCGCCGGCATTGGGCGTCTCGTGCTCATCGACGCCGACACGGTCGATCTCTCCAACCTACAGCGCCAGATCATCCATAGCAGCGCGCGCATCGGCCACCCCAAGGTCGCATCGGCCCGGGATGCCCTCGCGGCGCTCAATCCCGAGGTCGATGTCGTCGCGCGACGCGAGCATCTCGACGAGCAGACCCTCCCCGAGGCGGTAGCGGATGTCGATCTGGTGCTCGACTGCTGCGACAACTTCACCACCCGCTTCGCCGTCAATGCCGCTTGCATGGCGGCCGGTGTGCCCTTGGTCAGCGGCGCGGTGATCCGCCTGGAGGGCCAGGTCACGGCCTTCCCGGGTCGCCCGGGCGGACCCTGCTACCAATGTCTCTACCCCCGCGAGGGTGCGCTCGACGAGACCTGTACGGCCAATGGCGTGCTGGCTCCAGTGGTCGGCATCATCGGCTGCATCCAGGCAACCGAAGCGATCAAGATCCTCGCCGGATTGGGCGACCCGCTCTTTGGCCGTCTGCTGCTGCTCGATGCCGCGCTCATGCATTGGCGCGAGGTGCGCTTGAGGACTGATCCAGACTGTCCGATTTGCTCGGCGGCCGCCCACCAGCACGGGGGGGCAGCGTGCAAGACTGCGCCGGCTGGCCTGGGCGCCGACTGACTCGCAGCACACTCACGCCGACCGCGCTGTATCCAACCTTCACGACCAGATAGGAGCACCTACGCCATGTCGATACGCTTCGATGTCGATCCGGCTCAGATCAAGAAGGCCAACATCCCACATGAGCTCTTCTTGACCAACATGATCGGCAACCACATCCTGCTGGCCGTGGTCATGGGCGGTCTGGCGGGCAGTTTCCCCTGGGTGATGGCGCTCATCCCGCTCATCTCATTCTCGATCATCGGCTTCACGCTATGGCGCGCGCGCCGCTCCGTCGGCCGCGACGACTGGTACGTGATGTGTCACTGGCAGGTCTGCGCGCGGCGCAGCCGCATCTTCCTGATGATGCTCGCGCTGCTGCTGGTCGTGATGCTGCTCGGCTGGGTCGGCTATACCTATGGCGGCATGATGAAGGAGGCGGTCTGGGCGCTGGTCATCGGGGTCGGGATCCTCCCGATCATGGCCACCGTCCTGGTGTTGGTCATCATCGAGTCGGACGCCCTTTATCACGCCAATCAGGCCAAGCTGCCGAGCTGGGTCACCGCGCGTTATCCAAATCCAGAGGCCAAAGTGATCTCGGAGCCCTAGACGAGGCACCTCGGGTGCTACATGTGGATCGGTCGAGCGACGGCGCCAAAGGAGCGGCCAGAGTGTCTCGGCCCGAGGAGCCGAGGTTTCCGGTCGCAAGCGATTGACATGCTGCCTCGGGGCGAGATGCCACGGCACCCATGCCAATGGCTCGGCACACCTGCATGTGAGGCCCTTGCAGCGAGTCAGAGCAGCGGCGCAAGCGCATAATCCAGAACGAGACCGCAAAAGATGGCCATGCCGAAATAATTGTTGTTGAGGAACGCCTTGAAGCAGAGCACCGGGGCTCGTTCGCGGATCAGCCACTGTTGATAGAGTGCCAAGACCGTGGCGACCAACAACCCCAGGTGGAAGAAGAGCCCGCGCTCGGCCAGGAACCCGATCCAGATCAGCATGCCCAGCATCAGGATCTGCAACAGAGCGATCACCAGACGGTCCCGCTCACCGAAGAGGATCGCGGTCGATTTGATCCCGATCCTGAGATCATCCGCCCGGTCGACCATGGCGTATTGGGTATCGTAGATCAAGGCCCAGACGAGGGTCGCGGCGAAGAGTAGCCAGGCATAGGGCGGAATGCTCTCGGTGACGGCCATGAACGCCATCGGAATCGCCCAACCGAAGGCTGCTCCGAGGAAGACCTGGGGGATGTGGGTGAACCGCTTCATGAAGGGATAGACGATCGTCAAGACGAACGCGACGACCGACAAGGCGATGGTCTGCCAGTTCAGGAACAACGCCAGACCCAATGCCAGCACACAGAGCACGCCGAAGACGGCGAGCGCCTCTTGCGGCGAGACCGCGCCGGTGGCCAGTGGCCGGTCGCGGGTGCGCGTCACATGACCATCGAAACCACGGTCGGCAAAATCGTTGACCGCACACCCAGCCGAGCGCATCAACACCACGCCGAGCACGAAGATCACGACGATCGACCAGGGTGGCTGCCCACCCCCGGCAAGCCACAGTGCCCAAAGCGCCGGCCACATCAATAGAAAGATTCCGATCGGGCGATGCAAACGCACCAACAGGGCATAGGCGTGGACACGTTCGCGCCAGGTGGGGGAGCGTCGACTACCGATCTTGACCTCGTGAAAGCTCATGTTCGCAGGCATGATCCTCTCTGTTGTGAATACCGCGGGTGTCAGATCCAGGCCATGGAGGCCTGGTGTCGACCAACACCTGGGCGCATCGCTCGACGTCAATTATCGCATAGGCGACGAAGGCGCTACACGTAGCCGTAGAGCTCGCGGGTTCCCAGCCAGCGCTCGATCAAGGGTGTCGCCAGCTCGGGATACTGGGCCAGGATGAGATCCGCGCCCCGCTGGGCCAGGGCCACCAGATCCTGGTCGCGCACTGGATCGGCGATGCGAAATTGGATGGCGCCGGTCTGACGGGTCCCCAGAACCTCGCCAGCTCCGCGCATGGCGAGGTCGCGCTCGGCGATCTCGAAGCCACTCTCGGCCAGACGAATGATGCCGAGTCGCTCGCGTGCCTGCGCCGACAGGGGTGGATGATAGAGCAGCACGCAATGACTCTGCACCGATCCGCGTCCCACGCGACCGCGCAGTTGATGCAGTTGGGCCAGACCGAGGCGCTCGGGATTCTCGATGATCATGAGACTGGCATTGGGAACATCGACCCCGACCTCGATCACCGTGGTTGCCACCAGCACATCCAGCTCACCCGCGGCGAAGGCGACCATCAGGCTTTCGCGCTCCGCCGCCTTGAGTCGCCCATGGACCAGTCCGAGTCGCACGCCGACCAGTCGCTCGGCCAACTGACGTGCCGTCTCCTCGGCGGCCTGACACTCCAGCACCTCCGACTCATCGATCAGGGTGCACACCCAATAGGCCTGGCGTCCCTGCACGCAGGCCTCGCGGACCCGCTCGATCACCTCATCGCGGCGGGTGTCCGGGACCGCCACGGTCACGATGGGGGTCCGTCCAGGAGGTCGCTCATCGATCACCGAGAGATCCAGATCGGCATAGAGTGTCATGGCCAACGAGCGCGGGATGGGGGTCGCGGTCATGATCAGCTGATGGGGAGCACCACCGCCGGCCCCGCCCTTCTCGCGCAGACGCATGCGTTGATGCACACCGAAGCGGTGTTGCTCGTCGATGATCACCAACCCCAACTCGGCAAACTCGACATCATCCTGAAAGAGCGCGTGGGTACCCATCACCAAGCGGGCCTCGCCGTTGGCGATCCGCTCCAGCAGGCGGGCGCGCTCGCGCCCCTTGTGCCGACCGACCAGCCAGACCGGCTCGATGGCCAATGGCGTGAGCCAGCTCGCGAAGCCGCGACGATGCTGCTCGGACAACAGCTCGGTCGGCGCCATCAGGGCCACCTGGGCGCCTGCCTCGATGGCTTGCAGCGCGGCCAACGCGGCCACCAGTGTCTTGCCCGCGCCCACGTCGCCTTGCAAGAGTCGCCGCATCGGTCGCTCGGCGGCGAGATCGGCCGAGATCTCGGCGACGACCCGCTCCTGCGCCTTGGTCAAACGAAACGGCAGGGACTGCAGCAGACTGGCGCGCAGGCGACCATCACCAGCCAACCGTGGGGCCTGAATCGCCCCTTGTGCCAGACGCTGGCGTCTCAGGCTGACCTGGTGCGCCACCAATTCCTCGAGCGCGAGGCGTTGAAAGGCCGGATGACGCCGCTGGAGCAGATCATCCAGATCCGCATCGAGTGGCGGGCGGTGGAGGAACCGCAGCGAATCGAGCAGCGTCGGCCAGCCCATGGGCCGGGTGATCTCTGGAGGGAGACACTCGCGCAGGGACGTGTGCTCCAGCCGTGCGAGCGCTTGGTCGGTCAAGCCACGCCAGGAGGCCTGTTGCAGACCCTCGGTCGAGGGATAGAGCGGTGTGAGGCGCTGCTCGACCGACGCATCCGCGCCATCGCTTTGAATCCGGTACTCAGGATGAACCATCTCCAATGACGAGGGCCCCTGACGCACCTCGCCGTAGCAGCGTACCCGCACCCCCGGCTTGAGGGTCTGGAGTTGGTGGCGAGCGTAGTGGAAGAAGCGCAACAAGAGACCATCGACCTGATCACCGCGAAGCCAAACCTTGAACGAGCGGCGCGCCCCGCCGGACAGGCCGACCTCGGTGATCTCGCCCTCCACGAGTGCCTCCTCGCCCACTTGCAGCTCGGCGATCGACACCAGACGGGTGCGATCCTGATAACGGATCGGCAGATGGAAAAGCAGATCCTGAACCGTGCGGATGCCCAACTTGGCCAGACGCTCGGCCACGCGCGGTCCGACCCGCTCCAGACGCTGCACCGGCATCTCGGAGAGCGCCTGGACCGCAGGGGCGGCAGGATCGGTGGCTGAGCCTGGCGCGGCGCACATCAGTCGACGGACTCAAGCAGACACGTGCCGCGACCAAGGATCCAACGGGCGGGTGCATCCGCTCGACCGATGCGGAATAATTCGACACGACAGTGGCCGAGCGGGCATCGCTCGGTCTCGCCGTGAAGGCTTGCCATCGTCCAGACTGACATGATCATTCAAGATTCCATCACCCTGAATACCCGCGGCCGCGGCACCTACGACATCACCGCCACGGTGCGACAGAAGACCCGCGCCAGCGGGATCCAGACCGGCCTCTGTCATCTCTTCGTGCATCATACCAGCGCCTCGCTGATCCTCTGCGAGAATGCCGACCCAAGTGTACGCCGCGATCTCGAGGCATTCATGGGCCGACTGGTGCCGGACGGCGACCGACTCTTCGAGCATACCGACGAGGGACCAGACGACATGCCGGCACATGTCCGAGCGATCCTGACTCAATCCGAGCTGACGATCCCGATCAGCCGGGGCGCCTGCGCGCTCGGGACCTGGCAAGGGATCTATCTCTACGAGCACCGCCGGCACGCCCACCCACGACACATCACACTCACACTCCATGGTGAATGACCCACCCGCGGCGGATCCACTCAACCGGCCAGCCGAAGGGACACTCGCCGACCGGGGTCGGATTCGGTCGGAGTGCGCGACGCATCGGACACCCGCACACCCCCGGCGCCAGCCATGCGGGCGCGGATCGCCTGAGCGAGATGATGCACGGCCATCGCGTAATAGGTGCTGTGGTTGTAACGGGTGATGGTGTAGAAGTTGTTGAAACCGAGCCAGTACTCGTAACTGGTGCCGACATCCAAACGCAGCAGGCTCGCCTGGCTGGGCCCGCGCGGCGTGCCCGTCGAGGTGATCCCACGGCCGGCCAGCTCGCGCACTCCATAACGGGTATCGAATCCAGTCTTCATCGACCCGGGATCAGCCCCCGGCTCGACCCGCGCCCGGACCGCCACCGGCTCGCCCGCTCGCCAGCCGTGTGAGCGGAAATAATTGGCCACGCTCCCGATCGCATCGACTGGGCTCCAGAGATCCCGATCACCGTCGCCATCGAAGTCCACCGCATAGTCACGGAAGCTCGTCGGCATGAATTGACCCAACCCCATGGCACCGGCGTAAGACCCCCGCGGGCCGAACGGATCGACACCCTCATCGCGCGCCATGATCAGGAAAGACTCGAGCTCGCTGGTGAAATACTCGGCACGACGCGGATAGGCAAAGGCCAGCGTGGCCAAGGCATCGATGATGCGCGTCTTGCCGATATACCCACCATAGCGCGTCTCGACACCGATGATGGCCACGATGTACTCGGGCGGGACACCGTAGCGCGCCGACGCCCGCTCGAGGGCCGCCTCATTGCGCTGCCAGAACCGGACACCGTTGGCAATATTGTCCTCGGTCAGGAACTTGGCCCGATAGCGCACCCACGCCCCGGTCGGTCCGGTACTGGGGCGCGGGGCCTGCCGGTTCATGGCGTCGATGATCCATTGCTCGCGCTTGGCGCCAGAGAGCACCGTCGCGACCTCGCTCGGACTGAAGCCGTGTCGCTGCATGCGCTGGATGAACTCAGAAGTCGCGGCATAACCGGCAAAGTCACCATCCACACGCGTCGAGCCAGATGCTGGCACGAGCCGGGAGGACGAGACGCCAGCGGCATCACCGGAGCGGGAAGTGGTGGAGCCACACCCGAGCAAGGTCGTCAGTCCGAACAGAATGACCATCAAACGGAAAAACAGCATCAATGATCTCGATCGTCAAGAGTGAATGGGGAGGAGGATTGGCCAGAAGGCGAACCCAGTAAAGCGAACAATGAGTTGCCTGGAGTATACCAGGGGCGACATGACGGCCGCGGCGCCAAGTGGTGAGCGGCTATCGCGGCCATCGTCACGATCACCGCTCGGTCGCTACGCCCCGTCGTTCATCCGACCCGAGTGCAACATGCCAGACGAGCACCCGGCGGCACCCTTGCCGCTCACCGCGCTCCGGACGCCAGCGGAGCAGCCGCGACCATCACCGCGTCCATCTCGACCCGCGCACCCTTGGGAAGGGCCGCCACGCCGATCGCGGCGCGAGCCGGATAGGGCTCGCCGAAGTAGTCGGCCATCACCTGATTGACGAGCGGAAAGTGGCTCAGATCGGTCAAGAAGACATTGAGCTTCACGACATCATCGAGTCCCCCACCGGCGGCTTGCGCGACCGCACGCAGATTCTCGAAGACCTGTCGGATCTCGGCCTCCATGTCGCCCGTGACCAGCACCATGGTCTGGGGAATCAGGGGGATCTGACCCGACAGATAGACGGTCTCTCCGACTCGCACGGCTTGTGAATAGGTGCCGATCGCTTCCGGGGCCTGATCGGTCTTGATGATGGTCTTGGACATCTGCTGGTGACTCCAGTCGTGATTCATGGATGATCCGGAGCGGAAAGCATTGGAGCCACATCCGAGCAAGGTCGTCAGCCCGAGCAGAATGACGATCGAACGGAAAAACAGCATCGCTTGGTGATTCATGGATGATCTCGTCGACTCCTCGTGCATCGGATTGCGCCGCTCACCACTTGGGAGACTCAACGGATGTGGGCTTTGGCGTTCTGGCCGCTCGCAGCGACCTGCGTCCAACCGCACACTGCCTCTGCCCCTGACTCCCGCGCCCGCCCCCTATCACTGTCTCAAACCGCTATACTAGTGTCCACCCTGGGCCTGGACGACACCTCATGACCGCACTCTATCGCTCCAATCTCACCCATCTTCGTCTGATCGGTCGCGGCAAGGTCCGTGACCTCTATGAGGTCGACCCGGAGCATCTGCTGATCGTGGCGAGCGATCGGCTCTCCGCGTTCGATGTCGTGCTGCCCCAGCCGATCCCCGGCAAGGGCGAGATCCTGACCCGCCTCTCGCGTTTCTGGCTCGGCCGCACCGCCCGGCTGATCCCCAATCACCTCGCCCATATCGCGGTCGCGGACGTCATCGATGATCCGGCGCAGCTCGCCGAGATCGGCGATCGCGCCATGGTCGTGCGTCGATTCATGCCGCTGCCAATCGAGGCGATCGTCCGCGGTTATCTGATCGGCTCGGGCTGGAAGGATTATCAGTCCCACGGGTCGATCTGCGGGATCGCCCTGCCGCCTGGTCTGCGTCAGGCCGACCGACTCCCGGAACCCATCTACACACCCTCGACCAAGGCCGAGATCGGCGGTCACGACGAGAATGTCGACTTCGATCACACCGTCGGTCTGCTTGGCCTGACACTCGCCGAACAGGTCCGCCAGATCAGTCTCGCCATCTATCGTGAATCCGCCGAGTATGCCCTGTCACGGGGGATCATCATCGCCGACACCAAGCTCGAATTCGGCCTGGACGAAGCCGGTCGGCTCCATCTGATCGACGAGGTGCTCACCCCCGACTCCTCGCGCTTCTGGCCCGCCGACCAGTATCGCCCAGGCACCAGCCCGCCGAGCTTCGACAAACAGTTCGTCCGCGATTATCTCGAAACGCTCGATTGGGACAAGACAGCGCCCGGCCCGACCCTGCCTGAGGACATCATCGAGCGGACCGCCGCGAAGTACCGCGAGGCCGAGCTGCGCTTGATCGGCGCATGAGCGTGGCGGGCTCGCCCGCGAGGCGCACCGACTGAGCCCCAACCAATCGAGTGCCCATGCAGCACTCGGCCCAGACCCTAGGAGGATCCCGCATGACGCTCATCCGCAACCTCTTCGCGCTCATCGGCCTGCTGGCCGTCATCGCACTGGTCCTCGGCGCAGCGCGCTTCGGCCCACAGCTGGCCGAATTCGATCCTGAATTCACCGGCGTCTATCGCGAATTCGCCTCGCGACTGCTCGAGACCGGCGACCCGGGAGTTGCCATGATGTGGTCGTTCCCGGTTCAAGAGGGTCTCACTCCCGATGACGTGATCGCATCCATGAAGAGCATCGCGGTCGAGCACGAATTCTTGTTCGTCGGCGAATCGCCCTTCTACAAACAGATCGAAGCCATCACTGGCGAGCCCTATCGCTATGTGAACTTCCTGTCGTTCTGCGATGCTCGCGTGGGTCGCCAGATGCTCGAATACCGGGGTGAATACAGTGGTTTCATGCCCTGCCGTATCGCGTTGGTCGAGGATCCCGAGGGTCGACTCACGCTCTATAGCATGAATCTCGATCTCATGATCCACGGTGGCCGCAAGCTACCGGAAGAGCTCGAGGAGTCGGCGAAACGCGTGCGAGACGTCTTGTTGGCCATCATGGAAGGTGGTGCGGCGGGAGATTTCTGACCACAGCGCCCACCGCCGGCGCGCGCGGCGGCTTCGCCGCGCGGATCGCTCGACCGATCGCCACCCGACAACCACCCCCCTGGACATCGGCGCGCGCGACCTGTACCCGCTGGCCAAGCCAGACCATCACCCCCTATACCCAACCCCCCTGGGACTTCTATACTTGCTGGCTATTCCTAGCCTCGCCCCACGGATTTCGGAGTCGCCCCATGCGCCTGATCCAGGAAGCACTCACCTTCGATGACGTCCTCCTCGTCCCCGCACACTCGCGCGTGCTGCCGAATGAGGTCGATCTACAAACCAAGCTCACCCGCGGGATCGCGCTCAAGATCCCGCTGGTCTCGGCGGCCATGGACACGGTCACCGAGGGCCGCATGGCGATCGCCATGGCATTGGAGGGCGGCATCGGCATCATCCATAAGAACATGAGCGCCGAGCGCCAGGCGCGCGAGGTGATGGGGGTGAAGCGCTACGAGAGCGGCATCATCCGCAACCCCATCACGGTCTCGCCCGGCACCAGCATCGGCGAGGTCCTACAGCTGACCCGCGCGCACAACATCTCGGGTGTGCCGGTCACCGAGCAAGGCCGACTGGTCGGCATCGTGACGGGCCGCGATCTGCGTTTCGAGACCCGCATGAGCGAGCCGGTCTCGACCATCATGACCCCCGAGGAGCGACTGGTCACGGTCCGCGAGGGCGCGAGCCGTGCCGACGTCGTCAAGCTCCTGCATGCCCACCGGATCGAGAAGGTGCTGGTGGTCAACGGCGACTTCGAGCTGCGTGGACTCATCACGGTCAAGGACATCCAGAAGGCCAAGGACTTCCCCAAGGCCTCGCGCGATCCCCAGGAGCGGCTGCGCTGCGGCGCCGCGGTCAGCGTCGGCGCCGGCACCGAGGAGCGCGTGGCGGCCCTCGTCGAGGCCGGGGTCGACGTGATCGTGGTCGACACCGCCCATGGCCACTCCCAAGGCGTGCTCGACCGGGTGAGCTGGATCAAGCGCCAATATCCCGAGGTGCAGGTGATCGGCGGCAACATCGCCACCGCCGACGCGGCGCGCGCGCTGGTCGCGGCCGGGGCGGACGCGGTCAAGGTCGGCATCGGTCCGGGCTGCTTCGCGGCCGGCACCCGGGTGTTGATGGCCAACGGCACCTACCGGAACATCGAAGCCATCCGTCCGGGCGACCGGGTCATCAATGGCGAGGGAAAACCGGTCAGCGTCATCAATGCCTGGTGCACCGGCGTGCGCGAGGTCATGCAGATTCGGCATGGCGCGTCCTTCCTGGGCACGCTCGCCACGCCCGATCATCGCTATCTGATCGAGTCGCCCGTCCGGACCGAGGCCGCGGCGCTCGGCGCGCGGGACGCGCTCGGTGGGCGCGATCAGCCGCGCCGCGGAGACCTCACGAGGACCAGCTGGACTCGGATCGACGCGGTCGAGCAAGGGGTCTGTCTCTTTCCGCGCGGGGTCGACTTCGAGCTTCCCGAACGGCTCGAGATCGACCTGCACGAGCCGCCCCATGGCCAAGCGCTGGACCCGCAATCCTCGTCCGCACCGGAACGGATCCGCGAGTCGGAGGCGCTCGGCTATCTCCTGGGCAGCTTCCTCGGGGCCGGTCATGCCTTCAGCGGCACCTCTTGCCTGGCGGGGTCGGGGCATCTCTCCTGGACCTTCGACGCGCGCGAGTCGGCCCTCGTCGACCGTCTCACCCACGCCATCCGCGAGGTCATCGGGGTGGAGCCGGTCCGCGCGACCGCTCCAGGCATCCTCGGCGTCCAGGTCGAGGCATCAGGTTGGGCGAGGTGGCTCGCTCGTCTCGGCAAGCCGCACGAGCGCGCACTGCCGGCCGAGCTCTTGTGCGCCGATCCACGCTATCTGCGTGGACTCTGCGATGGACTGGTCGACAGCAGCGGCCGGCGCACGGCCGCTGGCCGGATCGGATTCAGCCATGAGTCGCGGGCGCTGGTCGAGCTCTTCAGCCTGCTCGCGCTGCTGACCCACGGCCGGCTCCCCGAGTGCCAGGTCGAGCTCGGCTCGACCAGCGACCCTGGCAGTGTCGCGGACGGTCGCGAGCGTTTCCACGCCAATCTGGTGGGCACGGAGGACCGCGGCCAGCCCCGGACGCATCAGCCCCTGAGTCTCCTGGATCGTCAACCCCTGAGTCTCGCGCTGCCGGTCTATGACATCGAGGTCGACTGCCCGACCCACAGCTTCATCGCCGACAATGCGATCGTGCACAACTCGATCTGCACCACCCGCATCGTCGCCGGTGTCGGTGTTCCCCAGATCACCGCTGTCGCCAATGTGAGCAAGGCGCTCAACGGCACCGGCGTCCCGCTGATCGCCGACGGTGGTCTGCGCTTCTCGGGCGATGTCGCCAAGGTGATCGCGGCCGGCGCCAACAGCGTCATGATCGGCGGGCTCTTCGCCGGCACCGACGAGGCCCCCGGCGAGGTCGAGATCTATCAGGGACGCTCCTACAAGTCCTATCGGGGCATGGGCTCGCTCGGGGCCATGGGCGCCTCGGAGGGCTCGAGCGACCGCTATTTCCAGGAAGGCACCGACAAGGAAAAGCTGGTTCCGGAAGGGATCGAGGGCCGGGTTCCCTACAAGGGCAGCGTGCTCAACGTGATCCACCAGCTCGCGGGCGGTCTGCGCTCGAGCATGGGCTATACCGGCTGCGCCGATATCGAGGAGATGCGCACCAAGCCGCAGTTCGTGCGGGTCAGCGCGGCCGGCATGCGTGAGTCTCATGTCCATGACGTGCAGATCACCAAGGAAGCGCCCAACTATCGGATCGACACCTGACCAGCCCGCCATGAGCACAGCCAACATCCATGCCGATCGGATCCTCATCCTCGACTTCGGCTCGCAGTACACCCAGCTGATCGCCCGACGGGTGCGCGAGGCCGGGGTCTATTGCGAGCTGCACCCCCACGACCTGGCGCCCGCGGCGATCCGCGACTTCGCCCCCAAAGGGATCATCCTCTCGGGTGGTCCTCAGTCGGTGCATGAGGAGGAGACCCCGCGCGCCGATCCACTCATCTTCGCGCTCGGAGTGCCGGTGCTCGGCATCTGCTACGGGATGCAGACCCTGGCTGCCCAGCTCGGCGGCAGGGTGGCCCCGGCGACCCATCGTGAATACGGCTATGCCCAGGTGCGGGCGCGGGGTCACTCGCGTCTGCTGCGTCACATCGAGGATCAGACCAGCCCCGAGGGCTATGGCCTGCTCGATGTCTGGATGAGTCATGGCGACCGCGTCGAGACCCTGCCGCCCGGCTTTCAGGTGATCGCCGAGACCGACAATGCCCCGCTCGCCGGCATCGCCGACGAATCCCGCGGCTTCTACGGGGTGCAGTTCCATCCCGAGGTCACCCATACCCGCCAGGGTCAGCGCATCATCGAGCGCTTCGTCCACGAGATCTGCGGCTGCGGCCGGCTCTGGACCCCGAATCAGATCATCGAGGACAGCATCGCCCGGGTGCGCGAGCAGGTCGGCGACGAGCAGGTCCTGCTCGGGCTCTCGGGCGGGGTGGATTCGAGCGTGGTCGCCGCCCTCCTCCACCGCGCCATCGGCGACCGACTCACCTGTGTCTTCGTCGACAATGGTCTGCTGCGACTCGGCGAGGGCGACCAGGTGATGACCACCTTCGCGCGTCACATGGGCGTGAAGGTCATCCGGGTCGATGCCGAGGACCGCTTCCTCGGCCGACTCAAGGGCGTCACCGACCCCGAGCAGAAACGCAAGATCATCGGCAACACCTTCATCGAGGTCTTCGACGACGAGGCCAGCCGCATCGCGAGCGGCGTCAGCTGGCTCGCCCAGGGGACCATCTATCCGGATGTCATCGAGTCGGCCGGGGCCAAGACCGGCAAGGCCAAGGTCATCAAGTCGCATCACAATGTCGGCGGTCTGCCCGAGGAGATGAACCTCAAGCTCATCGAGCCGCTGCGCGAGCTCTTCAAGGACGAGGTGCGCAAGATCGGCATCGAGCTGGGTCTGCCCTACGAGATGGTCTATCGACACCCCTTCCCCGGGCCCGGTCTGGGCGTGCGCATCCTCGGCGAGGTCACCAAGGAGGACGCCAACACACTGCGCCTGGCCGATCACATCTTTATCGAGGAGCTGCGCCGCGCCGGACTCTACGACCAGGTCTCACAGGCCTTCGCGGTCTTTCTGCCGGTGCGCTCGGTCGGCGTGGTCGGCGACAACCGCCACTATGCCCATGTCATCGCACTGCGCGCGGTCGAGACCCTCGACTTCATGACCGCCCGCTGGGCGCACCTGCCCTTCGATTTCCTGGAACTGGTCTGCCGTCGCATCGTCAACGAGGTGCCCGGCGTCTCGCGCGTCGTCTATGACATCACCGGCAAGCCGCCCGGCACCATCGAGTGGGAATGAGCGCTCCCGTTGCCGTGTCGGCCCTGTCCGAGCCATCGAGCGACGTGGACTGGATGCGCCACGCGCTTGCACTGGCCGAGCGTGCCGAGGCCACTGGCGAGGTCCCGGTCGGTGCCGTGCTGGTGCGTGACGGGATGATCATCGGCGAGGGTTGGAACTGCCCGATCGGCACGCGGGATGCGACAGCGCATGCCGAGATCCGTGCACTGCGTGCCGCCGGCCAAGATGTCGGCAACTATCGGCTCCCCGGAGCCACGCTCTATGTCACACTCGAGCCATGCGTCATGTGTGCCGGTGCGATCGTGCATGCGCGGGTCGCGCGGGTCGTCTACGGCGCGGCCGACCCCAAGGCTGGTGCCTGCGGCAGTGTCTTCGACCTCCTGCCAGCCGATGGCCGATTCAATCACCGCACCGACTGTCGCGGCGGGGTGTTGGCGGCGGACTGTGGCGAGACACTCCGCCGCTTCTTTCGCGCCCGGCGCTGAAACGATTTGCCTCACCCAAACCAGTCGGCGACAATTCAGCCCAGTCCGCGCAATCAACGCTCGGCGCCGAGCGAAGCTGACACAGCGCCCCAGCGGGTCGGAACGGCCGCCATCCAATGACCTTCACAGGCAGAGCCTTGCCGGCCGACGCTCAGGGATCCCAAGGATGACCTTGGCCAAACGCCCAGCACTCGCCTGACACTTCACAGGAGTCAACACACGTGTCGCCGCCAAAAGTCGCGCTCATCACTGGCATCACTGGACAAGACGGCGCCTATCTGGCCGAGCTATTACTCGAGAAAGGCTATGTCGTCCACGGGATCAAGCGCCGCTCATCACTCTTCAACACCGACCGGATCGACCATCTCTATCAGGATCCGCACGTGCCGGATCGGCGTCTCATCCTGCACCACGGCGATCTGACCGACTCCAGCAGCCTGATCCGCATCCTGCAACAGACTCAACCCGACGAGCTCTACAACCTCGCGGCACAGAGTCATGTCGCGGTCTCCTTCGAAGAGCCCGAATACACCGCAAACTCGGATGCGCTTGGCGCACTGCGTCTCTTGGAAGCGATTCGGATTCTCGGCCTGGAGCGCAAGACACGCTACTACCAGGCCTCCACCTCCGAGCTCTATGGTTTGGTTCAAGAGGTTCCCCAGACCGAGCGCACCCCCTTCTACCCGCGCAGCCCCTATGCCGTCGCCAAGCTCTACGCCTACTGGATCACCATCAACTATCGCGAGGCCTACGGGATCTACGCCTGCAACGGCATCCTGTTCAATCACGAAAGCCCCTTGCGGGGCGAGACCTTCGTCACGCGCAAGATCACCCGCGCGCTCGCCCGCATCAAGCTTGGCCTCCAGGAATGTCTCTATCTGGGCAATCTCGACGCGCGGCGCGATTGGGGACATGCGCGAGATTATGTGCAGATGCAATGGCTGATGCTCCAACAAGAGCAGGCGCAGGACTACGTGATCGCCACCGGTGAGCAGCACAGTGTCCGTTCATTCGTCGAGCTCGCCGCCGCCGAGCTCGGCATGAGGCTGCGCTGGCGCGGCCAAGGCATCGATGAAAAGGGCTATGATGACAGCGGTCTGTGCCGCGTCGCGGTGGATCCGCGCTACTTCCGCCCGACCGAAGTCGAGAGCCTCCTGGGTGATGCGAGCAAGGCTAGACAGCAGCTCGGCTGGCAACCCAAGATCAGCTTCGCCGAGCTGGTGAGCGAGATGGTGCGCGAGGACCTCAAGGCGGCCGAGCGTGATGAGCTGATCAAGCGACATGGCTTCCATGCCTACGATCGTCATGAATGAGGAGACGCCGCGCCTCGGCTGAGACCTGGACAGACCCGAGTCATCCATGCCCGACCTGATCATGTTCAGGGCCCTCTGGACCTATCGCGGCTTCGTCTGGAGCAGCGTGGCGCGTGAGTTCAGCGCGCGCTACCGTGAATCACTCCTGGGCGCCATCTGGTCGGTGGCCAATCCACTGGCCATGATCGTGATCTACACGGTGATCTTCAGCCAACTCATGCGCGCCACCCTGCCCGGACAGGAACAGCAGCCGTTCGCCTTCAGCATCTATATCTGTGCCGGCATCATCACCTGGACACTGTTCAGCGAGATGCTCCAGCGCATGACCAATGTCTTCATCGAGCATGGCAACCTGATCAAAAAGTCCAACTTCCCAAGGATCTGTTTGCCCGCCATCGTGACCCTGACGGCACTGATCAACTTCGCCATCATCCTCGCGCTCTATCTCCTGTTCCTCGCCATCATCGGCCATTGGCCCGGCTGGCTGTTGTTGGCGCTCATCCCATTGGTCGCCTTGCAGGTCCTTTTCACCGTCGGACTGGGTATCCTGCTCGGCACGCTCAATGTCTTCTTTCGCGATATCGGACAACTCACCAGCGTGGTGCTGCACTTTTGGTTCTGGCTCACGCCAATCGTCTACACCAAGACGATCCTTCCACCATCGGTCCAGGAGATGATGCGTCTCAACCCATTGGAGCCGCTGATCGAGAGCTATCAAGGTCTGTTTCTCACGCATGAGTGGCCCAATTTCGCCGCTTTGCTGCCACTGACGCTCATCACCATCGCGCTGCTGCTCATCGGCGCGCGCTTCTTCTTGAGTCGAGTCGGCGAGCTCGTGGATGAGCTGTGATGGGCGTGCTCGTCGTTGCCAACCTCAGCAAGGCCTACAAGCGTTATCCTGGAAAATGGGCACGCACATTGGAATGGCTCACCGGTCACCCTCGCCACGAGAAGACCTGGGTGCTGCGCGATATCAACTTCAGGGTCGAGCCCGGCGAATCGGTCGGCATCGTCGGGGTCAATGGCGCGGGCAAGAGCACGCTGCTGAAGATCATCACTGGAACCACTCGCCCGAGCAGCGGCGAGGTGCGGGTCGACGGCAGAATCGCGGCACTCCTGGAGCTTGGCATGGGATTCCATCCCGATTTCACTGGGCGCCAGAATGTCTTGATCGCGGGCCAGCTCCTGGGGCTGCATCGGGAGGAGATCGGCACGCGTTTCGGCGAGATCGAGGACTTCGCCGAGATCGGTGAATATATCGACCGCACGGTGCGCACCTATTCCAGCGGGATGCAGATGCGCCTGGCCTTCAGCGTGGCCACGGCCGTGCGACCGGATGTTCTGATCGTCGACGAGGCACTGGCAGTGGGCGATGCCTATTTTCAGCACAAGTGTTTCGCAAGAATCCGACGTTTCAGAGAGCAAGGGACGACACTCTTGATCGTATCGCATGACAAAAGTGCGATTCAGACACTCTGCGACCGGGCGATCCTTTTGGAGGATGGCGTGGTGATCAGGGACGGCCCACCCATGGAGGTCATGGATTTCTACAATGCGATCATCGCCGAAAAGGAGAACGCCACGGTCGAGGTCGGGCGACTGCAAGATGGACGCGCGGTGACACGTTCAGGCACGGGCGAGGCCCGTGTCGAGTCGGTGACGCTGCTCGATGAGCAGGATCGCGCGATCGAATTCGTCAATGTCGGTCAAGCGCTGCGCTTGAAGATCCAGATCCAGGCCTACCAGGAGCTCCCCGAGCTGACCCTGGGATATATGATCAAGGATCGCCTCGGCCAGACCGTGTTCGGCACCAACACCTATCACCTTGGAGAGCCCATCACCAACCTGCTCCCTGGTGATCGACGGACCTATGTCTTCGCCTTTCCCGCCAACCTCGGACCAGGCTCCTATTCGATCTCGACCGCGTTGCACACCCAGGACAACCACTTGGCCGCAAACTATGAATGGCGCGATCTCGCGCTCATCTTCAATGTGATCAACATCGACCGCGACTATTTCATCGGCGTCAACTGGATCCCGCCTGAAGTCATCGTGGAAGAGTGAAGGAATGCGCGTCCTTGATCATGCCATCGGCCGGAATCCGATGGGCCAAGTTGAGTCATCGGCCATGGAAGACCACGGAATGACACCGAACAAGTCAAATGACACGCACATCAGCATGCGGCCGCGGCCAAGGCGCATCCCATGCCTGGATCATAGTGGACGTCACCATGCTCGTTGCCAGATGCGCTCATGGCCTCGAGCGTCACTGCTTCGAGAGGTGAGCTCTCGTCATCGGCTCGCCGCGGCCGCAATGACCCGAGTCTTGATCATCGGCACATGATGGATCGCACTGACTCCGTATCCAAACCAATGCCAATCCCCAGCCACGACAGTCGAGCTGATGACCGAAACGATTCATGAAATCAAAGACGACCAACCCCACCCGATCCCAGCGCAGACGTCAACCAAGGATGCAGATGACCAGCTCCCAGGGTTTCTATTATGCCTTCGAGGATCGTCATCGCGGATCTCGAGAACTGATCAAGGATCGACTGCACGTCTATCTCCCCTTCATCGAGCCGATCCAGCGGATCGCTGACGCATGCAGCGCGCTCGATCTTGGCTGTGGTCGCGGTGAATGGCTCGAGCTTCTCCAGGAACAGGGTTTTGACGCGACTGGCGTCGATCTTGACGCGAACATGGTCGCTGAATGCCAAAGACGCGGACTCGATGCAACCCAGCATGATGCCTTGGCCTATTTGAAGCGAGTCCCCGATGACTCGCACTGGATCCTATCAGGCTTTCATTTCGTCGAGCATATTGACTTTGCGAGTCTGCAATCAGTCATCCTGGAGGGACTGCGCATCCTGAAGCCTGGTGGCTTACTGATTCTCGAAACACCCAACCCGGAAAATCTGATTGTCGGAACAAGTGATTTCTATCTCGATCCAACCCATGAACGGCCATTGCCTCCTCCCCTGTTGTCCTTTCTGGCCGAGTACCACGGATTCGAGCGTGTCGAGATCCTTCGCTTGCAGGAACCTCACGGACTACACGTCAAGCAAACGATCGCTTTGTTCGACGTGTTCAGAGGTGTGAGCCCTGACTATGCCGTGATCGCTCAAAAACGGGCAGCCCCTGAAGTGCTCTCGCCATTCGCATCCGCGTTTGGACAAAACCATGGAATTCAGTTGAATGATCTGGCCGAGCGTTACGATGCCACGCTGCGTCATCGCTTCAACGCACTCGAGCAACGGATCGGCACCATTGAAACCACCGCTGACAGTCTGCATGGAGCACTCGCGCAAATCGAGAGCTTGAACAACCGGCTGCTCGATACAACGGCCGAGGTCGAGCGAAATCGTGCTCGACTCGCTCGCCAGGACCTGCAGATCGAGCAGGCCAACTCCGAGTTGAGCGAGCAGAGACAGCGCTCCGAGAGTGCCGCGGCACAGGCCTTGGCCCAGACGCAGCGTGCCGACGCCGCCGAGGCTCTCGCTGCCACCCATGCTCAGCGAGCCGATACGGCCGAGGCCTATGTTGCCGAGCTGCAAGCACAAGCCGCCATAGCCGAGCAGCAAGCCGGCGTGCAGCGGAGACAGACCGCGACTGTCGAGGCGCAGGCGGCCGAGCTGCGGCAGCACATCGAAGCGGCTCGTGCGCAAGTCGCCGCGCAGACGCAACGTGCGGCGGTCGCCGAGGCCAACGCCAAGCAGCACCAGCAGCGAATCGCAACGCTCGAGCAAGAACATTCTGAGCTCGCCACCCGGCTGGCCGATCGATCCAATCGTATCGCCGAGTTGGATGACATCACACAGGCGCAACAGGCCAAGATCACCGAGCTCACGTCCAACAGGGATCGATGGCGTGAAGCGGCCGAGTGTTTCGATGCCGAGCGACGGGCCCTGCGTCAGAGCTGGTCTTGGCGTATCACGGCGCCGGTGCGCTGGGTCGCCGCTCTAGGGATCAGCGCACTGAGGATGCTCAGGCAAGGCACCATTCGTCTCGTCCATTTCTGGACCGAGATCCTGGTCTCTCGTCCACTCGCGGCCATGATGAAAGCCGTGCTGCGCAACCAGGCTCTGAGCGATCGCATCAACCACCGGCTGCTGCGCTATCCTGGTCTTCATGACTGGCTCATCCAATTCGCCCGCGGTCGTGGCTTGGCTCCCGGCATGCCGATCTTCAGCATCGCGCCAATCCGCTCTGACCAATCCGACTCGGATCAGCCCGATCTGTCCGAGCTGACGCCACGGGCGCGGCAGATCTATCGCGACCTCACACGCAACATGGCGAATCAACCCGACGAGAAGTCTTGATGCGCATCCTCATCGACGTGCAGGATCCGCAGATCGCTTTGCACCTCGGAAGCGACCTCGGGCAGGCATTCGACCTTGCACACTCCATCGTGACAAGACTCGGAGAGCACCAAGTCATCCTCGCCTTGAACGGACGACTCCCGCTGACCATCGAGCCCATTCGGGCCTTCTTCCACGCCTGGCTGCCTGATCAAGACATCAGAGTCTGTCTTCTCCCTGAAGTATCAGAGGATCCGGCCATCGATCGCGAGCGGCGCCGTGCCATCGCGGAGCGCATTCATGGCGCCTTCCTCGCCAGTCTGGCGCCAGACCTGGTCCATGTATGCAGCATCCTGGACCTGGATACGGATGAGGCCATCATCGGTCATCAGATGCTCGAGACTGGTCTTCCGCTCAGCGTTTCGATCGATTGTATGCATCCGCGCACACTCTCGGAAGGGCACCAGGACAAGGCGAGGCAGCATCTCCTGGATCATCCCAGCCGAGCGGCCATCCTCAATCGTGCATCACTCGTCCTCACCCAATCGGAGAGCATGCGTCGAGCCCTCATCGCTCAGCTCGGCTTGCCCCCGAGCTCAGTCGTCAATCGATCGGCACTCCTGGCCGAGAGTCCAGACAAGCCCATCGGAGAGATCATCCTCCACTCATTGCGGCAGAGATCGATCAGGGTCAGCCAAGCACCACCGATCATTCATGCGCATTCGCGGCGGCCCAGGCTCGCGGTGGTCTCACCATTCCCACCAGATCGCACGGGGATCGCCGACTACAGCGCCGAGCTCCTGCCTGAGCTCTCGCGCCACTACGACATCGACGTCGTCGTCGGAGGCCCAGACACCCTGTATGGTCAGGGACAGGGTCAGACCGACTACCGCATCCGCAACCTCGACTGGCTGCTCGAGCACGCGTCTCGTTTGGACCGCGTCATCTACCATGTCGGCAATGCACCATTCCATGCCCATATGCTTCAGCTCATCGGCGAGGTTCCGGGCATCCTCGTACTCCACGATTTCTTCCTTGGGCATCTGATGCACTGGGCAGAGGCCAGCGGCGCGCTGGCGCATCGCTGGACCACTGAGCTCTATCTGAGCCATGGCTACTCGGCGCTCCGCGATCGGCTTCGAGACAGGGATCTCGACCGCATCAAGCATGAGTATCCAGTCAATCTCACCCTGGTGCAGCAAGCGATCGGTGTCATCGTGCATTCGGCCTATTCCCGCCGCCTCGCCGAGCAATGGTTGGGCGCGCGCATCGCGCATGAGTGGCGAATCATTCCGCATCTGCGGGCAATCCCCAAGGAGACGGATCGAGCCTTGGCCCGCGCGCAACTCGGATTCGAGCCACACGACTTCTTGATCTGTAGCTTCGGCTTCCTCAATCCGAACAAGCTCAACCTTGAATTGGCGCAGGCATTCCTGCGGTCGAGCTCGAGTCAAGACCCGCGCTGCCATCTCATCTTTGTCGGCGAAAGCCCACCCGGGGACTATCAGAAACGCCTTCATGACCTCATCAGCGCCACATCGGCACGCAACCGCGTCATCTTCACCGGCTGGGTCGATCGCGCGCGCTATCGGCAGTATCTCGTGTCTGCCGATCTGGCCGTCCAGCTGCGCACAGGATCACGCGGTGAGACATCGGGAACCCTCCTGGATTGCCTGAGTCATGGATTGGCAACGATCGTCAATGCCAACGGCTCGTTCGCCGAATTCCCATCTGACACGGTTTGGATGCTGGACGATCCATTCGAGCAGTCAGCGCTCGTCGAGGCACTCGACACACTCTGGTCCCAGCCAGCACGGCGGCAAGAGTTGAGTACGCGTGCTCTCGAGCTGATCCATTCACATCATGCGCCCGAGGAGTGCGCGCGAGGCTATGTGGAAGCGATCGAGCAGCTCTATGCGCGCGGCAAGACCAGACCTCCCTTGCTGACCCGCGCGATCGCCAACCTCCTACCGTGCCAGGTCGATCCAGTCGAGCTGATCAGATTGTCGCGAATGCTCGACATCGACCTGCCCTCTAGCGAGCCACATCGCCATCTCTATCTGGATATCACGGCAACCTGTGCCAACGACCTCAAGACCGGTATCGAACGTGTCGCGCGCGAGCTGACTCTAGCGCTGCTCGAAGCCCCCCCAAAAGGCTTCCGCGTCGAGCCGGTCTATCTGCAGCGGACAGCCACGGGCTGGCAATATCGGCATGCCCATCGCTATACACTGGGGCTCTTGGGGTGCGCGAGCGATGTGCTCGACGACGAGCCGCTCGAGCCTCGACCAGGTGATCTGCTGCTCGGGCTCGATTACTCAGGCGATCGGATGACTCAAGCCGCCCATTGCGGACTCTATACCGATTACCGCAATCGCGGCGTCCGGGTCTTCTTCATGGTGCATGACCTCCTCCCGATCCGACGACCCGAGGTCTTTCCACCGAATGCAACCCAACCCTTCGCGAACTGGCTCGAAATGGTGTCCACACTCGACGGCGCGGTCTGTGTCTCGCGCACTGTCGCTGAGGATCTCGGGTCTTGGCAACGCGAGGTCGGTCTCGATTGGAGTCACCGACGACCATTCAGTCTTGCCTGGTCACACCACGGGGCCGATTTCAGGGCGATCGAGCCCAACGATGATGCAGCACAGAACGCGTCGAGCCTGGATCAGCTGATCGAGTCACGCCCAACCTTTCTCATGGTCGGAACGATCGAGCCACGCAAGGCCTACCGACAAGTCATCGATGCCTTCACCCACCTTTGGGAGACGGGTCGCGACGTCAATCTTTTCATCGTCGGTAAGGAAGGCTGGTGCGATCTACCCGACTCATCGCGTCGTGACATCCCCGCCACGATCGACGCACTGCTCGGCCACCCACAGCTCAACAGACGTCTGTTCTGGCTCGCGGGGATCAGTGATGCCCATCTCGAGACGCTGTATTCCAGGGCATCCTGCTTGATCGCCGCATCACTTGGCGAGGGCTTTGGCTTACCCCTCATCGAGGCTGCCCAGCATGGAATTGCGCTCATCGTCCGCGACATCCCGGTCTTTCGCGAGGTCGTCGGCGATCACGCCTTCTATTTCACCGCGTCGACCGCACAAGACTTGAGCCAAGCCATCGAACAGTGGCTGGCTCTCTACCGAGACAATGCGCATCCACGCTCTGCTGGGATGCCGTGGCTGACTTGGCGGGAGAGCGCGAGTCGCTTGATGCTCGCACTCGATCTCGATCCCGCGCAGGAGAGCGCAAGGCGCGTGGGATGATGCCGTGCTTGCGATCGGCGCTCAACTCAGTCACTGTCTCTGTATCGAATTCGGCGCAAACATGAGGATCTATCAGGATAGAGTGAGTGACGATGACCTCGAGGTCGCAACACGCCGACGACCAACAACCACTCAGCACTTCGCGTGCTCGTAGAGAACGTATCCACCCTCAAGTATCGGGTGACCCAAGGAGAGTACATTGAACAGATCCCCGACCCCGCAAATCATTGCCGATGGCATCAACGAGCTGGAGCCCTGGTTTCATCGAATCGAATTGCCGCATGGACTGGTCACCAAGAAGATCAGTCATTTCGGCGAGCCAGCCGATCATCCGCGATCGACCTGGAAGCGCCTCCAACACATCATTCCAGAGGATCTATCCGGTCAATCCGTTCTCGATGTCGGCTGTAATGGTGGGTTTTACGCATTCCGCTGTCATGAGAGAAAAGCGCAACGTATCCTTGGCGTCGACGCCCGTTACCATCATGTCCGCCAGGCGCGCTTCTGTGCCGCAGTCCTGGAGGCTCGCAATTGCAGCTTCGAACGGCTTGGACTCTACGAGCTCGATCCTCGGACACACGGCACCTTCGATCTCGTCCTCGCGCTTGGATTGGTGTATCACCTCAAACATTTCTATCTGGGATTGGAGAAGCTCTTCTGGATCACCGGACGGCAGATCATCCTCGAGACCGCGGTTGCACCCGCTGACTTCGATCTCCCAGAGACCCCATTCGTCTATGGCGCGGACCAGCGTCACGCCTATCCTTTGCTGTGCATCGAAAACCCAGCGAGCGCGCTCGAGGCCCCGTCCAATTTCTTCATTCCCACACCCTCGGCAATGGCGGCCTGCATGCGCAGCGTCGGATTCGAGCAGGTCAGGATCGCCAACGTGGAAGATGGGCGCGCCATCCTCACCGGAATGAAGCCAAGCTCGCGATTCGACAGCACATCGGTTCTCGGGCTCGCTGCCAGGATTGACATTCCTCACGAAGGACCCATCGAGCTGAGCACCAGCACTGAGCAACGGCTCAGGGTGATCCTTTGCAATCACGGACATGCCACCTGGCTGTGCGGTCAACATGGCATCGACACGGGTGCCGTGCACATCGCCGCCGAGCTCTTCAAGGTCGATGATCCGCTGTATCATCGGATCATCCCATGGGTGCGTATTCCTCATGACGTCGCGCCAGACGAGCAGATCCAGCTCGAGGTTCCACTACCGGATGACCTCGAGCCAGGGCGATATCGGATGGATCTCGACCTGGTCAGCAACCATGTGGCGCGCTTCCAGGATCTCGGCTGTCGGGTCGAAAGCGTGGAGCTCATCAAGCGTTAGGATCAGCCATGTCCCAGACACTGCGACCAATCGCTCGAGCGTCTGTCACCCCTTGCCGTCGAGTCGCACCCTCATGTTGAAGCTTCGCAAAGCCGCCGTGATCGCTCCTTATCTCATCCAGGGGCTCTTCATCATCCTGCTCGCCGACTTCGCTTTCGGTCTGAGCGATTACGACCTGCGCGTGCCCTTCAGCTATATCGGCGACACTGTCATCCAATTGATGTATGTCCAGGGCCTACTCTTGAATGGATGGACCTGGACGATTCCTCAACTCTCAGCCCCCTTCGAGATGAGTGGCGCCGCCTTTCCATTGATGACCAGTCTCGACTGGTCGATCATGAAGCTGCTGTCGCCATTCGCGCCCACGCCGGGGCTCTTGTTGAATGTATTCTGGCTCGCCACGCTGGTCCTGTCTGGATGGTCGACGCTGCTGGCACTGCGTATTCTCGATATTCAGTGGTGGGTTGCCGGCGTCGCCGGCATTCTATATGCATTCCTACCCTATGCGCTCTTCCGCAACGTGGCGCACCTGAATCTGGTCTACTACCTGGTGCCACTCGCCGCGGCCCTCGCCATCTCAATTGCAAGCGGCCAGCATGCCGATCTTGCCAAGTGGAAAAAAAACCTGCTCTATGCGTCCTGCATCGCCCTGGGCTTCAACTACATCTACTTCAGTTTCTTTTCGGTCGGTCTGTTCGCCTTCGCCGCTCTCTATGGATGGATCAATCATCGCTCGACACACATCATCCGTGTGGCGCTCGTCTGCTCCGCCCTGGTCGTGGGCGCGACAGCCCTCAATTTGACGCCAACCTTCTACAGCTGGCACCAGCAAGGCTACCCGCCGGAGATGATCGTCAAAAGCCCAGCGGAAGCCGAGGTCTATGCCGCGAAGATTCGGCGGATGCTCTCTCCCCATCAAGACAACAGGGTCGATGTCCTTGCCAACTGGGCGCGTGCCGATATCACTGCTGGCTACCCGAACGAAAACGAAAATCTCTCGGCTCGCTTGGGACTCATGGCTGGACTCGGATTCGTTCTACTCATTCTTGTGTCACTGCGGATCGTCGATACCACGAGGCTCGCCGGAACCCACGCCGACCAGCTTGGAGCCATCGCCGCCTTGACATTGTTCACCCTATTGATGATCACGGTCGGGGGATTCGGCGCACTCTTCAACCTCGCCGTATCCGAGCAAATTCGAGCATACAACCGATTCTCGGTGATCATTGCCTTTTTCAGCTTCGCCGCATTGAGCCTGGTGCTTCAGCAATACCGCGCCAAGCGATCGGCGCGAGCCAACATCGGACTGCTCGTGGTCTTCACGCTCCTCGCCGGTTTCAGTCTCTATGACCAACTCCTGGACCGTGCCTCGATGCTCGATCGTCAAGCGGGCGATACTCAGGAATATCTTGCCGAACAACGCATCATGTCTGAGTTCAGCTCGCTTTACCCGAACGGTGTCGCAACGCTACAACTTCCGCTCACGGGCTTTCCATCACTGAGCATGCATGGGCAGATGCAGTCATACGATCATCTGAGACCTTTCTTGTTTGCCGATCGGAACATGCGCTGGAGTTGGCCGTCCTTTTCCAATGCGCATCGCGAATGGCAGAACCGGATCGCGGGCCTGACCGGAGGTGAGCTCATCGCCGCGGCCAGCACATCAGGTTTCGGAGTGATCTGGATCAATCGATCCGGATACGAAGATCGCGCCCAGGAGTTGATCGAGGGCCTCGTCAGGGCAGGCGCGGTGATCGTTCTCGATGATGGCCGACATCTCATCCTGGATATCGGCCAGACCACAGGATCATCTTGAGCAACCCGGTCGCACCGCGAAGACCCAGAGAAAGAGGAAGAGTGCGTTGGCCGCGATGACGAATACTGCCGCGATCACTTGTGCAATCACCAAGGGGGCCTGAGTTGCCACGGTTTCGATCACCACCGAGTTGATGATGAAACCGGTCAAGATCATGATGACATACTTGGGTAGGCTTGCACTGACCGGTCGGGCATCTGAGAAGACCCACTGACGCTGCATGACATAGTTGAACAGGATCGCGGCACCAAAGGCGAGTGGCGCGATCCATCTGATCGAAAGTCCGGACGCATTCAGGACGGCACCCGCTGCAAGATAGACACCCATCGTGGTCAATCCAACGATGATATATCGCACGAGTCTTGCCATGCTCGAACGCCTGATCATCCGTGCCTGCCAAGGACGTATGCCTGAGTCCATAAGGCCCATGACCATCGCGAGTCATACATGCGCGCCTCCAGCCTTTCAATCAGCCGGCCACCGCGCATCCCACCAAACTCGGCGAGCAAGGGCAGATAGAGTCCGAAGCGCTCTTGTCGGATGATCTGAAATCCAGCCGCGGCGATCGCCGCTTGAAAGGCCGATTGAGTGCGCAAGCTGATATGGCCGGTCTCAAGCACGGGCTCGCGATAGATTCGTCGCACCAATTGGATCGCCCCAGGGAGAAAGGCGATCTTGCATGAAAGCTCCATCAGACTGAAACGTTGTGGCGTCGTCACCACTGCGATTCCACCGGGCGCCAAGATACGATACAGCGTCTTCAGGCCAAGCTCTGGACTTTGAATGTGCTCGAGAACCTCGCTGCAGAGAGCGAGACCGAAGGTCTGATCCGCGAACTTGGAATCCTGTATGTCATCGACGATCAGACTGATCCGTCGAGAATCAGACAGGCGCGAGTGGATACCCGACAGATAGGCCATCTCGACATCCGCGGCGATGACCTCATCGCAGACATCGAGAAGCTCTGGCAAATAAAGCCCCGAGCCGGGCCCATACTCGATGGCCCGCGAGAGTGGCACGGATCGGCCATGATCCGCGAGCGCCTCCCTCACCCACCGCAGTCGCATTTGATGCAAGCGACGTCGCGTTGGATTTTTCGACAGATAAATCGCTTCCTGCAGATCGAACAGCGGATTATCCGATAACGATGAAGTCTCCATCATGATCAGGGCGTGACTCAGTAGATCTCACGAATGATATAGATCGGACGTCTTTTGACTTCCAGATAGATCCTGCCGATATACTCTCCCAGAACGCCAATGCTGATCAACTGGATGCCACCGAGAAATAGGATGGACACGATGATGGAGGCATAACCGGGCAGCTGAATCCCCAGGATGAGTGTCTTGGTCACGATGATCAAGGCGTATGCCAAGGCAAGGATCGCGATCGACAATCCAGCATAGAGCCAGAAGCGCAACGGCGCGGTCGAGAAGGATGTGATTCCCTCGAGCGCAAAATTCCAGAGTCGCCAGCCGTTGAATTTGCTTTCGCCAGCAATCCGCCCTTCACGCGTATAATCGAGCACCTCGGTCTTGAAACCAACCCAGGCAAAGATGCCTTTCATGAATCGACGTGTTTCACCCAGCTGCTTGACCGCATCGACGACCCTGCGATCCATCAAACGAAAATCGCCGACATTGTCTGGGATGCCGGTCTCGGAAAGGCGGTTATGGATTCGGTAGAAAAGACCAGCAGAGGTTCTTTTGCGCCATGAGTCAGCGCTTCGATCACGACGCCGCGCCAACACCACCTCGGCCCCACCGCGCCACTTCTCGACCATCTCTGGGATCAGCTCGGGGGGATCCTGCAGATCGGCATCGATCGGGATGATCGCATCACCAGTCGCGTGGTCGATGGCGGCCGTCAGGGCCGCTTCCTTGCCAAAATTGCGTGACAGATCGATGATCTGGATCCTTGGACAGTCTCGTTTTTGCGCAATGAGCGCCATGAGTGTAGCGTCGCTGCTGCCATCATTGACACAGATGATTTCGTAATCGCAGCCGATTCGTTTCACGATCGGCAGGACCCTCGCAAAGAACCGAGGGACCACATCCTGCTCGTTGTAGAACGGACAGACCAGCGAGATTCGGCGCTGATCGGCCGAAGCATTCTGGACACTCGTCGGCGTCTTGGTCATAGTCTCAGCAATGTCAGTTGGTGAGTGACATCGCGACCACGGACAATCGATCAGGATGACTCACTTCGGCACATCGGCATGTTTTCGTTGATCCGCTGCGTCGCTTCATCGACACATGCCATCGCGATACTGACAGGTCTCATGATAAAAAAGATGGCCCCGACAAGTGTCGGGGCCTTGTGTTGGCGGGCCGCTCGATCCAACGATCGATCGGCTCGGAACGAAGACAGTTGGATGTGTTGGTCAGGGCCTAGGATGTCTGACCCCGACCAAGCATCCGCGCTATCTCAGGTCGATGCCTGCCAGATCATCAAAGCCATTGCCGTTGATATCACCCGCGGCAATCTGCGTGAGCGTGCCCTCGATCTGGGTCCAGAGTCCAGCATCCCAGTCATAATAATACACGCTGTTTGCGAAGTTGATCCCGACGAGCTCGTCACGAGCGCCATCGAACAGATCAGCGGCAATCATCTGCTTGAGCTCACCATCGATCCGGGTCCAGGTGGTGCCTGCCTCACTCAGATTCGTGGTGTAATAGATACCGCCGGCGGCATCCACTCCCGCGAGATCATCTCGACCGTCACCGTTGAAGTCGCCGACAGTCAATTGAGCGAGCGCACCCGGCTTTTGCATCCAGGTCGTCCGGTCAGCACTATAATAGATGAAACCGTTCTGATTGATTCCGACGACCTCATCCACTCCGTCATCATTGAAATCTCCGACGACTAGAGTTTCAAGTTGACCCTCGATCGGGAACCAGGTCGCATAATCGGATGCCTCTGTCCCATAATACGGAATACCCAGACCATTGATGCCATAGAGATCTCCATTGGAACCCATGGCGAGTGACCTAGCCAGCCGTCCCGGAACATTCTCCCATGCCCCGCCCACATTCGAGAAATAGATGAGGCCATCCGCGTTGAGCCCAATTAGCACCTCGTCCCCGGTACCAGGATCGCCGGTGGTCAACTGCTCGATCGTTCCAGGAATGACCAACCAGTCACCAAAACCGGTCCGCAGGTTATAGTTGTTGTACCAGACCAGCCCGGAAGGCGTGATTCCCGCCACCCCACCCCCTCCAAAGGAGCGTCCAAAGGCGACGACCTGGCTTAGCGAACCAGGGATGGTTTGCCAAGGCGTAGTATTGAGGCTATAGAATACGGTGCCCTCGAGTCCGATCTGCCCCTCGTAGACCGAGTCATACCAGGGCAAGAGACCGGAGATACCGGATGGTGTCGGCTGGAAGCCATAGAGATAAGCAGGGGCAGAATAGCTCAGACCGTCGAAGCTATAGGATAGCTTGACGACTTCGCTCAGGTTGAGGGGGTCGACCCTCGGCCATTGCAGCGGGTTGTTTGGATTAGCGGGATCGGGACAGAACAGATAAGGAATCTCACCGATCCCCAGGACATCATTCGCGTCGAAGGTTCCCGCGAGCCCGACAGTGATGGTACCGAGGCTGCTTGTGAATCTCGCGTAGGCAATATCCGGATCACTCGCATACTCAGCTGGCGATGGAGTGATCGTTTCGCCTTGGCAATCCCCGGGCGCACCGCTCATGAAGCATTGGCTCAACAATTGGAGTATGTTGGTCCCGTTGAAAGTGTAATTCTCAGGACGCTCGCCATTGCAATTGGCCGCGACCGCATCGCTGATGTAGCGGTCGACCAGCCGGTTCGGAAATGCGCCAGCGGTCCAATCGGCCTGGCTGAGACTTTCGAGCTTGACCTTCGGAGTACCTAGACCGAAGTCGCCCATGAGCCTCTGCGGGGCTGTGGCCCAAACCTGACTCTGTGGCTGCCCAAGCTGAACATAACCGCCAGGACCCTGATCTCCACCGATCACGCATTGCGAGTTGGACCCTTGAACGATGGCACCGAGATCGGCTGGATTGGGATTCTCAGCGACAGTACAGTTCCCATCCACCTCCCAGTAGCCGATGGCAGTGCCGTCCACTTGAACGTTCGTCAAGCCGGCGGCGAGGACCGCGGCAGTCGGGGTGGCCAGGGCGACAGCGACAGCCACGGCGATCCGAGTTGGCACGTGGGACTGCTGACGACGAGTTTCGGATGTATTCACGCTATGCACACTCCTATTTTCATGGTTGATCGTGCAGCGAACCGCAGGATGACAAGAATCGAGCGAGGTGAATTAAGGATGGCATCGATTGGGATGATGTTGGACAAGATCGTTCAGACACGCATCCCACGATCAACCCCCTGATTCGAGACACCGTTAAACAATCGCATACCCAGATCAGCGCACCCGGGCGCCTTGGCGAGATCGTCGTGGAGCGGATGATGGTCGAGGCTTGAACGATCTTCCCACGTCTCGACGAACTCTTATTCGGGCAACCCACGATGGTTCTCGGCTCGGCGAGTACCGACCTGCATGTCAATGGGGGCTGAGTCTGTATCTTTTGCCCGTCGCTCAAGGATCAATCAAACACATTTCGACAATATAAAAATCAGAAAGTGTCCGACAGGTTCAATTCTAACCCTAAAACACGAGATTTCAACTCGAAAATCTGTCACCCCGAGCGAATCGAGCCACACCCCCCCGTCGGAGCAGACAGGTCTGGCGGGGCATCGGGACGGTATCCAAGGGTCTCGTGCGTCATCCTGACCCCGACTCGGCCCACGACCATCCCTGCCGGAGCAAGGGGCTCGCTCGACTGGACCCGGCATTTGCGATGGACAAGCCGATCATGGCCACCTAGACTATCGAGACCCGAAGAGATCCGGGTGACATGGCCCCGAGGAGAGGTGCCGGAGTGGCCGAACGGGCTTGACTCGAAATCAAGTGTGGGCTTACGCCCACCGTGGGTTCGAATCCCACCCTCTCCGCCAAGTATCCCATGCCGACACGCTGACCCGCCGGGACGACCCCTGAGACGGGCCGCACCCAGTGAGTCCAGCCGCACCACCCCAACCGACACTCGCAGGATGCTTCCAGTTTGCTGCGCAGGTTCATGTCGACAGTCAATCCATTCAGTGCATCATCGCTCCAAGCAGCGCTCCTTGACATCGAGCCTGACCGCATCCATTCACCAGCCCGACGCGGCGTGGTGCCATATTGCCTGCGAGCCGTACTCACCGCCAGGGCGACTCGAACCATGATGTTGACTTGCTCCACTCCCCGGCTCGGACCATGACCGCCGCCGTCATCCTACTGAGCGGAGGACTGGACTCCACGACGACCCTGGCCATCGCCAAGTCGGAAGGATTCACCCCTTACGCGCTCTCCTTTCGCTATGGTCAACGTCACGCCATCGAGCTGGAGTGCGCGGCGCGTCTGGCCGCGACCATGGGGGTCGCCGAGCACGTCATCGCCGAGATCGACCTGCGTCGCTTCGGCGGCTCGGCACTCACCGCCGATCTTGCGGTCCCCAAGGGACGTGATCCGGGTGATCCCAGCCAGGGCATCCCGATCACCTATGTCCCGGCGCGCAACACGGTCTTTCTCGCCTTCGCGCTCGCTTGGGCCGAGGTGCTGGGCGCAAACGATCTCTTCATCGGGGTCAATGCGCTCGACTACTCGGGCTATCCGGATTGTCGTCCCGACTATCTCGCGGCCTTCGAGCGGATGGCCAATCTGGCCACCGCGGCAGCGGTCGAGGGGCGTCAGCGGATCAGGATCCATGCCCCCCTGATGGCGCTGACCAAGGCCGAGATCATCGTCCGCGGCAGCCAGCTCGGGGTCGACTATGGCCTGACCAGCAGCTGCTACGACCCCGGCCCGGACGCACGACCCTGTGGCGGCTGCGACTCCTGTCAACTGCGCGCCAAGGGCTTCGCCAAGGCCGGTCTGACCGATCCCTTGCTGGCACGCTTCGCCGGAGCAGACCCAAGATGAGCGAGCGGCTCTTTCATCAGGCCGCCAGCCGCTTCGAGGCGGCGCGGCGTGTCGCCATCCTCCCCGAGGGGCATCGCGCGCGCCGGCTGCATGGTCATGGCTTCGTCGCCCGCGTGCGTGCTGAGCTGCCGCCCGACTGGGCCGCCTTCGCCGGCGCCGAGACCGAGCAGCTCACCGGCGCACTGCGCGAGGCCGTCGCCCCGCTGGACTATCAGGACCTCAACGCGGTCCTGCCCACCCCCACCGACGAGAACCTGGCACGCTGGATCCGCGATCGGCTCGCGCTGCCCGGTCTGGCGACGGTCGGGGTGCGCAGCACACCCGAGCAAGGGGCCGATCTCGACGGGGCCGAGCATGTCCATGTCTGGCGGCGCTTCCGCTTCGAGGCCGCGCACCGTCTGCCCAATGTCCCGCCCGGACACCAGTGCGGACGCATGCATGGTCATGGCTTCGAGGTCATCCTGCACGCCGCTCAGGATCTGGCCGGTCAAGACATGGGGCTGGACTACGACCGGCTCGGGGCGCTCTGGGCGCCCCTGCATGCCGAGCTCGATCACGCCTGTCTCAATGACATCCCGGGTCTGGAGAACCCGACCAGCGAGCTGCTCGCGTCTTGGCTCTGGGAGCGGCTCAAACCGGCCCTACCCGCACTCTCCTGGATCAGCGTCTACGAGACCGCCACCGCCGGCTGTCACTATGACGGCGCCCATTACCGGATCTGGAAGGAGCAGCGCTTCGAGGCCGCGCTCGCACTGCGCCAGGCCCCGGCCGGCGACCCGCGCCGGCGGCTGCACGGGCACAGTTATCTGCTGCGTCTGCATCTGAGCGCGCCGCTCGATAGGGTGCTCGGCTGGACGGTCGACTACGGCGATGTCAAGGCGCTCTTCAAGCCGGTCTATGCCCAGCTCGACCATCACCGGCTCGACACCCTGCAGCAGCTGCGCGACGCCGATCCAGCCAACCTGGTGCTCTGGATCCGCGAGCAGGCCGCCGCGGCGCTGCCCGCGCTCGATCGCATCGATCTCTTCGCGACCCCCGGTTGCGGGGCCGGTCTGAGCTGGGGCGAATTGGGACCAGCCCTGCCCGCATGAGCTATCAGGTCAAGGAGATCTTCTACAGCCTCCAGGGCGAGGGCGCCCGTTGCGGACGGGCCGCGGTGTTCTGCCGCTTCGCCGGCTGCAACCTCTGGTCTGGCCGCGAGCGCGACCGCGCGACGGCCACCTGCGGCTTCTGCGACACCGACTTTCGCGGCACCGACGGACCCGGGGGCGGCAGCTTCAGCGACCCCGTGGCGCTTGCCGCGGCCATCCAGGCCGCCTGGACCGCCACGCCCGACCCCAACGCGCGTCCCTATGTGGTCTGCACCGGCGGCGAGCCACTGCTGCAGCTCGACCCACCCCTGATCGCGGCACTGCATGAGCGGGGCTTCGAGATCGCGGTCGAGACCAATGGCACCTGCCCCGCCCCACCCGGCATCGATTGGCTCTGTGTCAGTCCCAAGTCCGATGCCCAGCTCGTGCTGACCGGAGGCGACGAGCTCAAGCTCGTCTACCCTCAGCCCGAGGCCCCGCCCGAGCGCTTTGCCGGGCTCGCCTTCAAGTGGTTTTTTCTCCAGCCGATGGATGGAGCGGATCGCCAGACGTCCACCGACCAGGCCGTGGCCTATTGTCTGGCCCATCCGCGCTGGCGTCTGAGCCTGCAGATGCACAAGCTGGTGGGCATCCCCTGAGTCCGCAGATGCGCTCCGCCAGGACTGGGCTGCCCACCTTCGCGCTCCTCGATGACTGCACCGCCACCGCGGCACGGCCGACCAGCCGGCTCTACACTGATTTCGTGCACGAATGTCGCTGCACGGATCCAGGTCAGCTCGATGCGGTATGGGCCGAGGCCGAGCATGCGATGCGCGCCGGACGCCACGCGGTGGTGCTGGCTGACTATGAATGGGGGGCACGGCTGCTCGGCGCGGGCGACCAGGGGCTGGCACCAACGGAGCGCGGCGCGCTGCGGATCCTCTTGTTCGCCGGGCTGCGACGACTCTCGAGCCAGGAGGTCGGCGCCTGGCTCCTGTCACTGGAGCGCGAGTGCACAGGGGCGGACGCGAACGGCCGCTCCGCGGAGCGGCCGCCAGGGTCGGCGGACGACAGCCTGCAGCCGCCCGACGCGGATTCCGAGCCAGCGCCCGCCGGGGTCTTCGCGGCCCGCCCCAGCCTCGATGAGACGGCCTTCATCAGCGCGCTGCAGCGCATCCAAGCCGCGATCCAGGCTGGCGAAACCTATCAGGTCAACTATACGTTCAGGCTCGAGGTCGAGACCTTTGGCTCGCCGATCAGTCTCTACCGGCGCTTGCGCGCGACCCAGCCCGTCCCCTTCGGTACCTTGTTGTCACTGCCAGACACCGACGACGACCAGGCGCCCGAGCTGGTCTTGTCCTGCTCCCCCGAGCTCTTTCTCAGACACCAAGCGGGACAGATCCAAGCACGCCCGATGAAGGGCACGGCGGCCCGCACCGGCATGGCCGCGGAGGATGCGCGCGCCGCCCTGGCGCTCAGCACCGACCCCAAGACCCGCGCCGAGAACCTCATGATCGTCGATCTGCTGCGCAACGACATCGGACGTCTGGCGCGCATCGCCAGCGTGCGCGTGCCGGCACTCTTCGAGGTGGAGGCGCATCCCACGCTCTGGCAGATGACCTCCACCATCGAGGCCACACTGCGCCCGGACGTGACCTTCGCGGATGTATTGCGCGCGACCTTTCCCTGTGGCTCGATCACTGGCGCCCCCAAGCGGCGCACCATGCATTGGATCAGGATGCTCGAGACCCGACCGCGCGGGCTCTACACCGGAACCATCGGCTGGATCGATCCACCGCCCGCTGGAGCGGCCGAGGCAAGCTGCGGCGACTTCTGTCTCTCGGTGGCGATCCGCACACTGGTGCTGGACCGAGCGGTGGGGACTGACTCGATGCTGGCATCCCGTCCTGGTCGGCTGGGTGTCGGGGCCGGGATCGTCAGTGACAGCCAGGCCGCCGACGAATACGCTGAATCGTGCTTGAAGGCCCGTTTCCTCACCGGGCTCGACCCCGGCTTGCGCCTGCTGGAGACGATGCGCGCGAGCCGCGCGGACGGCATCGCACGGCTCGATCGGCATCTGGAGCGACTCGGGCGCAGCGCGGACCGACTGGGATTCAAGTTGTCACTGACGGATCTGCGCCGGGCGCTGGATGCGCGGGTCGCGGCCGTAGCGAGCGATCAAGCGGTGCGTCTACGGCTCACCCTGAACAAGGACGGCGGCTTCGAGATCACCGCCACGCCGCTCGATCCGCTGCCCGACGGACCGGTCGGTCTACTGATCGCGTCCGACCCGATCGATGAGAGCGACCCCCTGCTGGGCCACAAGACGACCCATCGCGCCCGGTATGACGCAGCCATCGCCAGCGCCGTACGTCAGGGTGCCTTCGACACGATCTTCCACAATCGCGCCGGGCTGCTGACCGAAGGTGGCCGCAGCTCCATCTTCCTGCGTCTCGATGGGCGCTGGATGACACCACCCTTGCGCGCCGGGGTCCTGCCCGGCGTGATGCGCGCGACCCTACTGGATGATCCGGCACGCGACGCGTGCGAGGCGCCCCTGCGTCTCGCCGATCTGCATCGCGCCGAGCGGATCATCGTCTGCAACGCACTGCGCGGCGTGCTCGATGCGCGCCTGCTCGGACCCGTGCGCGCCAGCGGGTGACCCTGATCAGTCAAAGCCGGTCTCGTCGAGACACTGGTCAACCTCGGGCACGTTTCGCCAAGGGATGGAGTCGGCCTATACTTGAGCAACCCTGTCACCCGTGGAGCCCACCATGCGCAGTGCAATGAACGCCCTTCTACTGCTCACCACGCTTGCCACACCAGCGCTCGCCGCGGGTCCGGCCGGCCCCATGCCAGGCGTGCCGCCGCATGCAGGCCCCATGATGCCACCTTGGGCGATGCCGCAACCCTTCGCACCGTTCGCGCCACCCATCCCGCACCAGCTCGAGCCTGGGCGGATCCCGGGCGACTGGCCAGCCCGCCCCGCAATCCGCCGCCCGGGAGCCAGCCATCTGGCGATCTCGCGCCAGAGCGAACCGGATGCCTATTCCATCGCCATTGCACTCACCAACATCGATCCCGCGCAGGTCGAGATCATCCCGCGCGGCCAGGGTCTGTCCATCACCTATCGAACCCAATCGCGCCAGTGGCGGGCAGAGAGCCGCGCGCAAGGCGACCAGCATGGCTACAGCCAGATGAGCAGCATGGCGAGCCAGCACCTCGCCTTGCCCCCCGACGCCAATCTGAGGGCCATGTCGCGCGAGCAGAGCGCCGATCGCATCCTGCTGCGCATCCCCAGAGACCGACTAGGGCCAATGCGTCCATGGGGCGAGCCAAGCTGGCCCGGATACCCCGGTCGAGGACCACGACCCTGAAGGAAGACTCGCGCACCCCAGAAGCCGCTGCGCTCGGCAGCGAACACGAGACCAGTCACCCAGCCGGTCATGACAGGGCGGACCTGAACCGCGCCCGCGCGCGCCTCGTGACCCTCGATCCCGTGCCGCGTCCCTGGGCCGAGGCGACCCGCGCGCGCATGGCCCTCCCAGACACCTCGTGCAAGGGCGCGCCGCGGGTGCGCATCATGAGTCTGGGTTGCCGTCTCAACGAGGCCGAGGCCGAGGATTGGGCGGAGCGCTTCCAGGTGGCCGGGCTCGCGATCGTCGCCGATGATGGCCCAGCCGACCTTACCGTCATCAACACCTGCGCCGTCACGCAGGAGGCCGTGCGCAAATCGCGTCAACTCCTGCGCCGCCAGCAACGGCGCAATCCGGATGCGAAGCTCATCGTCAGCGGCTGCCTCGCCACGCTCGGTGACGCAGCGCTCGCGCCGGCGGCGGGTGTCGACCTGATCATCACCAACCGCGACAAGGATCGACTCGTCGAGATCGCGCTCGCGGCACTCACGTCATTGACCCACCCGGCAGCGGAGCGCGCGCCCGATCAATCGAGCACACTGTTCATCCGCGGTCGCGACCGCGCCTTCATCAAGGTCCAGGACGGCTGCCGTTATCGCTGCACCTTCTGTGTCACCACACTGGCACGCGGCCCCGAGCAGAGTCGGCCCGCGGCTGAGGTGATCGCCGCGATCGCGCGCCTGGTCGCGCGCGGGATCCAGGAGGTGGTCTTGACCGGGGTCCATCTCGGTGGCTACGAGGATGATCAGGGCGAGGATCTGCTCGGACTCATCCGGCGCATCCTCGCCGAGACCGAGATTGCCCGACTGCGGCTCGGCTCGCTCGAGCCCTGGGGCTTGAGCACCGACTTTTGGGGTCTGTTCGAGGATCGACGACTGATGCCGCATCTGCATCTCCCCCTGCAGAGCGGATCGGATCGGATCCTGCGGCGCATGGCGCGTCGCTGCAAGAGCGCGCAATTCGCGCATCTGGTGGCGCTCGGCCGGGAGCGCATCCCCGACCTCAATGTCACCACGGATGTCATCGTCGGCTTTCCCGGCGAGTCGGCGGACGATTGGCAGCGCACACTCGACATGGTCGCGACCGTGCGCTTCGCCCATGTGCACGCCTTCAGCTTCTCACCGCGTCCAGGCACCGCCGCCGCGAACTTCCCGGACCAGATCGAGGAGACCATCAAACGGCAGCGACAGGACGACCTGCAGTCACTGGTCGCCCATCTGCGCGGCGAGATCCTGCGCGAGCAGGTCGGCAAGAGGGTCGAGATCCTCGCCGAGGGCGCGGCGCCGAGTGATCTCGCGCCACGCCGCCATGGCTACACACCCAACTATCTCCCAGTCCAACTGGCGACAGCCGCCCCCATTGCCCCGAGCCGCATCCTGCCCGTCATCCTCACTGGCGTGAGCGCCGAGGGTGAGCTTTTGATCGGCCATCCAGTCGACGATGGCGCTGACAGACACACGCCTGATGGTCCGATCATGACATCGACCGAGTCAGAGGGATGGGCACGACGGCCGAGCGACTAGAGCCTCATTGCACGGCCTGAGTCAACTCGATGTGAAGAGGCCCGGAGCGCATCGGATCCAGTCCCTGGATCCGCCAGGGGGCATGGTGGGGCGCCCGCGCCGATAGATCATAGGCGTCCGCGCCGAGCCGAGTGAAGACGAACTCACCCGCGCGATCGGTCGTCGTCTTGCGCAGTGACTCATGAACGATCGACCCATCCCGCAGCACCCATGAGAGAGTCAGATCGACACCGGCCATTGGGCGACCCGAATCGTTGGTGACCCGCCCGGCGAGCGTGCGCTCCCCATGGTCGAGCAAGACGTCGACATCCAGGACCTCGCCCGCGGCCAGATCGAGCCCACTGGTGATGAAACGCGGAAAGGACCGACTCTGGATCCGCAGCTTACCCTCCGGGACATCCTGCGCCGCGAAGTGACCCTGGACGTCACTGGTGATCGAGACCCCCTCCTGCGGCGCGCCCGAGCTCTGGATCATGAGCGTGAAATTCGGCATGGGTCGGCCCTCGACATCGAACATCACACCATGGACGCTGCCCGCGCCGACCTGAGCGAGCTCGATCACATGCCCCCGCAGCCCACCCGCGGGGACATTGAAGCGCGGATTCTGATGCCCGGTGTGCAGGCCATCGGCCGAGACCGCGAGATGATAGAGACCTGGACCGCGGATCCCGGTGATCACGAAGGCGCCCGTGGCATCGGTCGTGGCGCGATACTTGTTGGCATTCTGGCTGAGGTAGACCGATTTGCCGGACAAACCACGGCCCCGTACATCCAGCACATGGCCGGCGACGGTCAACTGGCCTTGCACTGGCTTGAGCGTGGCATCGACGACCACCACACCCATGGCATCACGCGTCGCCGGATCGAGACTGGCCCGTCCCGGCTCGAAGCCCTCGCGCATGAGGCTGAGCCCAACGTGGCGGTGATCCGGCACGGTCAGGAAGAATCCGAATCGGCCATCAGCCGCGCTCGGCACACTGATGTCATGCCCGATCACCGCGACCATGACATCCGCCAGTGGTGCACCGGACGGATCCATGACAAGGCCATCGACCCACAGATCGATCGTACGCCCCATGACGAGTCTGACCTGATCCGAGCCGGTCCGTACAGTCGCGCTGCCGACGATCGAGGGTGTGCCGCTGACGGTCGCCGTCAAGCTGTATTCGCCAGGACCCAGTCCCCGAAACTCGAATCGACCACTGCCACCAGTGATGACCCGCGCCTCATCAGCCTGCGCCATCTCCATCTCATCGAAGAGGTGCACGGCGCGCGCCACGACCGTCGCGCCCGACACCGGCGAGCCATCGGTGAACAACAACTGACCCCGGATCCCATCCATCCCAGACGTCTGATCGCTCGGCGGCTGGTCGGTCATCGGACGCGCCGAGCGGCCCATCTCCCCGCCGCGCGACACCGATCCATCTTGGCCCAGATCCACGCGCGCCATTGATCCCTCTCGCTCCAGGTCCGTGAGCGCCCTTGATCCACCCCGATCCTGATCCGTGCGCGCGCCTCGTCCATCTTGACCCAGGTCCGTGCGCATGGACGCCGACTCGGCCGCATCCGCGCTTGGGCGCGTGACCGACACGTCACCCGCGTCATCCGTGGTGGCGGTCACCTCGCCGCCGACCAAGAGGCTGGATCCAGATCCAGTCGCCTCGGCCGGCGCATCGCGCATCGGCGCCGACCCAGGCACATCCGCCGAGACCGCATCATCGCCCCCGGCGGACCACCACCAGGCACTGATTGGCACGCCAGTGACGACCAGGATGGCCGCTAGGATCATCAAGGGGAGACGCCAGTGTGACATAGGACACCCTCAAGGCTCGTGCAGGCCAGCGCCCGCGACCAAAACGAAAGACCAGTCGTCGCCCGATCGGTCCGAGCGAACCAGACGCCACGGATCGTTGGATGGGGCATCGGCGCTGAACGTCCTAACCGTCCACGGTGGCTGCACCGCGTCGCTGCCCATGCGCATGCGACCGCGCCACGGCCGGGCGAGCCAGGTTGCTCGGAGCGACGCCAAAGCGCTGTTTGAAGGCACGCGAGAGTGCATGACCACTGGCATAGCCGACGGCATGGGCGGCTGAATCGACGCTGTGCAGTCCATCGCGCAGGAGCCGCTGCGCCCGTTGCAGACGCTGCTCGCGGAGGAAACCGAAGACACTGAGACCCAAGTGCTCCTGAAACAGACGCTGCAGTGTCGTGCGGTTGGTCCCGCACAGCCGGGCCAGGCCGACGAGGTCGGGCGGATCGGTCAGATTCGCGAGCAGTTGATCACGGGCCTGGACGAGGATCGCGAGTGAGCGGCCGGGGGGAAGCGCCGTTTCAGGCTCGGAATCGGCCGGGATCACGTCCGCGTTCCTCGGCGAGATCGTGCCACGATCGGCCAAGCGCAGATGATTGGTCACCCGCAGAATGAGCTCGCGCATGTTGAACGGCTTGGTGACATAGTCCACGCCGCCAGCCTCGAACCCCCGGATCTTGTCCTCGGCCTGATCGCGCGCGGTGAGAAAGATGACCGGTATGGCGCGGGTCGTCTGATCGGCCTTGAGCAACCGACAGACCTGCAATCCATCGAGGCCCGGCATGCCGATGTCGAGCAGGATCAGGTCGGGCCGCAAGGCAGCCGCGGCACGCAGTCCCGCGTTCCCATCGCGCACACCGACCATCGCCAACCCATCGGCGCTCAGCATCTCGAAGGTCAGGCGTAGATTCTCCAATGAATCGTCGATGGCCAGGATGAGAGGGCCCTCGGCGGCCGCGCCTGAGATCAGCGCCGTGTCGCTCCAGGTGTCATCCAGATCGGACGCCACCACCGCGTTGTCCGCGCCGAGACATCGATCGGCAAGCTCCACGATGGCCTCGTGCTCGAAGCTGGTGGCCAACCGCAGCACACGGTCGGTAAAGTCTCGGTAGCGCTCGGTCGCGGACCAGTGTCGGCACCACTGAGTGAGGCGGCTGGCATGGCCGATCCTGGCCAGCGCGCGCAGCTCCAAAAGGGCCGCGACCGGCGGCGCGGGCGGGATGCGCACGGCGTCCACGCGCGGGCGCGTGGGCGCGATCTCATGCCAGCGGCGCGCCGACCCGGATCGCTCGGAGTGCTGCGACCAACCATGGGCCGCGCCATCGACGACGAGGACCGGAACCGTCAGGGTGAAGCGGCTGCCCGCGCCGGGATGGCTGTCCAGCTCGATGCGCCCTCCCATCAGCTCGACCAATTGGCGGCAGATCGCCAACCCAAGCCCAGTGCCCTCGGCTGATCCTTCCACCATGAGAGACTGCACGAACGGATCGAAGATCAGCGCTTGATCGGCGGGCGCAATCCCCGGACCGGTATCGGCGATGCTCACCTCGAGTTCGCGGTGACCATGCGGATCGGACTTGGGTCGGACACGCGCCTGCAACAGGATCTCGCCTGCCTTGGTGAACTTGACCGCATTGCTGAGCAGATTGTTGAGGATCTGGATCAAGCGCAGACCATCGATCAACACCGTCACCGGCAGACCGGGATCGATCTCCTTGCGCAAGCTCAGACCATTCTCGCGGGCCAACGGGCTGAAATCAGCGATACAGTCGCTCAGCAAGTGACGCAGATCGGTCACTTGGGGTTGCAGCACCAGTCGCCCGCGCTCCAAGCGGCTCAGGTCGAGCACATCATTGATGAGGGCGAGCAGATGCTGACCATTGCGCTGAATGGCGGCAAGCAGATCGAGACGGCGGCGATCACTGGTCCGTCGCTCGCCCCAACCGACACCGCCCTCCGCTTGATTCTGCTCGCGTCCGCGCCGTCGCTCCAGCACCTCGGCGAAGCCGAGGATGGCGTGCAGTGGCGTGCGCAGCTCATGGGTCATGTGGGCAAGGAACTCGCTCTTGACCTGATAGGCCCGCTCGGCTTGCTCCTTCGCTGCCACCAGCGCCGCCTCGGCGGCCTTGCGGCGGGTGATGTCGAGATAACCGACGAGCATCATCCCTTCCAGCGGCGCGGCGGTGACGATCAGCGTATGCAACGAGCCATCCGCGAACCCGAGATCGATCTCCAGCGGCTCGATGGGTTGCCGTTGGCGCAAGGCACGCTCGACCGCGGCACGCCACAGCGCCAGCTTGGTGCGCCGCTGATCCGGATCGACCAGGGATCGCGCGGCAAACTGCTCGATGGTGGGGATCTCCTCCAATCGATAGCCCAGGGTCTCGATGAAGGTGCGGTTGATGAAGGTGATCCGATCCCCACGCGTCGTATCCACCACCGCGAGCGGCACCGGCACATGATCGAGGATCCGACGCAGACGCGCCTCGCTCTCCTCCAGGCGCTGCTGAGCCAACACCCGGTCGGTCACATCGATGAGCACACCCTCCCACACTGTCGAGCCATCGGGCAGATCACGCGGAATGGACTCCGCGGTGATCCAGCGCACCTCGCCACGAACGATCAAACGGGTCTGCCCGAAGAAGGGTCGTTTATGCGCGAAGGCCTCGGCATTGAGCGCGACCCAATCCGCGTAGTCGTCCGGATGGACACAGGCGAATCCCTTGAGTGGATCGCTCGCCGCGGTCTCCCGATCGAGTCCGGTCATCTCCAGGAAGCGAGTGCTCATGAAGGAGAAGTAGGCCATGGTCGCGCCGGGCGGCAGTACCATGGTATAGGTACCAACCGGGATGTTCTCGGTCAATTCATAGACGGTTCGTTCCAACCGCGTCCTGGAGCGTCGCTCATCGCTCATGTCGACGAATGAGCACATCAGCACGCCGTCCAGGATCTGGGTGTTGATCAAGAAGACGCGTGGCTCACCATTCCTGGTCGTGACTGGGCACTCGTGCGATGCGATGGTGCTGTCGCGCGCCAAGACCACGACCGCCGACTCGGCCCAATCCAAGAAGCCACGCGTCTGATCGGCGCGCCCTGCCCAAGCACGCAAGGTGGTGATGCCCTCGCCCGCATCGCCGAAGGCGCGAACGAACGAGCTGTTGAGGAACAGCACCCGAGGATCAGGATCGAGGCTGTAGAGCGCGATCGGGGTACTGATCGAATCGAGCATGCGGCACATCTTGTCCGCGTCGACCCACGCCATGAGCGCGGCATCGGCGCGTCCGCGCGATCGCGCCATGCTTGTGTTTGACGATCCCGCTGTCATCTCGTTCTCGGCGACACTCAGTGATGATCGAATCATTCGGAATGATCAAGGCTGCAATGGTCGGTGACTGTCGACTGTCGGAGTCACATCATTGACCGCTGGAGGCCCTCCAGTCGAGGACAACCAGAGCTCAACGCATGGCAAGTCACCGCCCGAGGCCATGCGCAATCCGCTCGTCTCGTGACGGAATGATCTTGTCATGATACTCAAAGGACGTCGGCTTTCACGCTCCATCCGCTTGAAAATAGATTCGGATCAATGACTTGATTTAAGCTGGCCACCATGACTGAATGAGGGTGACTATACCAGATGCGTCCTTGGTGCGGGAGCAGCCCACTTGATGCGGACACAACCGCAGACGCAGACTGGAGGAGCCTTCAGCGCCGTCGAAAGCGCCTGAGCCACAGAGATGAGTAGCGATGAGTGACGAAAGATGTGAAGACGGGAGACGGGTGATGGGAGATGGGAGATGGGAGATGGGAGATGGGAGATGGGAGATGGGAGATGGGTGATGGGTGATGGGAGACGAGTGGTGAGTGGTGAGTGCGGGTCTTTCAGTATCCCGCCCGCGCATGTCTGGACGATCTCTCGGGGCGAATGAATTCGCCCCTACACAAGGATTGACCCCACACAAGGATGGACCCCACACAAGGATGGACCCCACACAAGGATGGACCCCACACAAGGATTGACCCTTCACAAGGATGGACCCTTCACAAGGATGGACCCTTCACAAGGATGGACCCTTCACTAGGATGGACCCTTCACTAGGATGGACCCTTCACTAGGATCGATCCTGTCCCGGCAATCACCTTGTGTGACGCTGTGTCAGAGCCCTGGCCAATGCGCCCAGGACGCTGACCCGACTGGCGGCACATCGGTCAGGCCGAGCGATCAGCAGTCCAACCCGATCATCCGACAGATCAGCACGATCAACAGGATGATCCCCATCGCGGTGAAGCAGAAGCCGGCCACCGCCGTCGGATCCCACCGCGGCTCGCGTCGCTCCCGGAGGTGCGCCCAATTGGCGACCAGTCTCCAGGAGCGCCTCCCCCGCCCAGCGATCATGGTCGACGCCAGCGTAGGATACCGCCTCCGAGCACCATCAGCAGCAGGGCCAACAACCCGAGCGCCGAGCTCGCCGTGGTCGGGATCGGACTCGGTGTCGGTGTCGGCGATCCCGAAGGTGTCGGGGCCGGCGTCGGCGTCACCGCAGGCGTCGGCGTTGGCGCTGGCGTCACCGAAGGTGTCGGCGTCGGTTTCCCCCCAACCGCGACAGTCAGGTCCGCCGTCGCCACGATCTCGGCCCCGCTAGGCATGCTCCCGCTCACCGTCGCGCGATTGTCCACCTGACCTGCCAGCACATCGGCCACCGTCACCACATAGCTGGCCTCACAGATCAGCGTCGCGCCGGGAGTCAGGGTCGCCGGTTGCGCCGGCACACAGCTCAGGCTGCTCAAACCAGGCAAGTCATCCGTGATCGTGACGTTGCTCAGGACCTCTCCGCCCGTATTCGTGGCGGTCAATCGATAGGTCAGCACTTGTCCCACACCGATCACGGACGGCGCCCCGATGAGCGCTTTATCCAGCGTCAGCGCTGGGTCGAGCGCCGGCACCACGATGACGGTCGGCCGATCCTCGCCCGACAGTCCGTCACTCGTCGCGCCGCTGAGGGCGACGGCCGGACCATCACCATCCGGATCCCACTCAGCCACGCCCTGATTCTCGAAGACCTGCTCCACGGTCGGCTCATCGATCGTCACATCGAAGCTGATCGTCAACTCATGGCGCGGTGCCTGCTCGACCGGGCCACCCACGACCGCGCCAAAATCGGGCGCAAAATCCGCGACCACATAGACCCGACCACGCGGCGCCTCCAGCGTCGGCGCCTCGTACCGGCACTCGCTCACCGTCGTGTCACCGTTGGGCAGACAGACGAGATTGCCCAGATAGGTCATCCCCTCCGGTATCGGGTCATTGATCACCACACCAAGCGCGGGCAGCGGCGAATCATTGACCCAAACCATGTTCCAATTCACGACTGGCTGCCCCTCGAGCATCTCTCCGGTCTTCACACCATAGGGTGGATCGTAGAGATAACCGAAGATCACGCCCGCGTCGCTCCCGCCGACCAGCGGGACTCCGCTTGGCACGCCCGCGGCATCGGTCGGTGTCATGGTGACGGTGGCATCATTGATCAGGCTGACATTGCGCAACTCTTCGTAATACCAGGTCGCGCTCGCGCCCGGGGCCAATGGCAACTGACCCTCCAGCAGCGTCAGATCACTCATGTCGATGCCCAGGGGCGCATCCACCAAGACTGGACGATCCAGATAGTGCTCCCCGGTATTGGTCACCCTGAAGCACCAGGTCAGCGGCTGATCGATCTGCTCGTTCGACACCAGGGCGAGACTGCCCTCCGAGCTCGCGCAGCCGGCACCATCGTCATGACCGAGATAGAGTGTCTTGGCCAAACTCAGTGCGGGGGCGCCCAGATAGCTCACCGTGACCGTGGCGACATTGGAGGTCTGACTCGCCGTGTCTTGCACGCTGTAGCCGATCGGCGTCGGATTGCCCTCGAAACCGGGCGCGGGCGTGAAGGTGATCGCACCGGTCGTTGGATTCAGGCTCCAGGTGCCTTCTCCCGCGACCACCAGTGACTGACCAGGCGCGGCCGTACCCTCGATCCACACCGTCGCCGGATCGAGCGCGAGCCCCGCGTTGGCACTGTCGTTGGCCAGCACATCGAGCGTGACCACCGTCCCGAGCGGGTGGCCGAGCGAGGCATCATCAGCGGCCAGCGGCACCGCGGGCATCGGCACTGGTGTGATCAGCTCATCCATGATCGGTGCCGTCTGCGCCGACGCGGCCGTCGCTTGGTTCACCACCTCACCCGCCAGTACGTCGGCCAGGCTGACCACGGCGGTGCCAGTGAGCACGCAGCTCTCACCAGGCAGCAGACTCGCGCAGGTCGTGCTGCTCGGCGTGAGCAGCGGATCGCCAACCTCGACCCCGGTCAGGGTGACGTTGCCACTGTTGGTGGCGGTGATCTGGTAGCTCAGGGTGCTGCCCACCTGGATCGGATCGGGCGATGCACTCAACAACACCTTCTCCAGCCTCAGCGCTGCCGCCTCCTGATAGGTCACCGTCACGCTCGCCAGGTTCGAGGTCTCTCCCCGGTCGTCCTCGACCCGGTACTGGATCGGCGTCGGATTGCCCAGGAAACCAGGCTCGGGCTCGAAACTGATCGCCCCAGTGGTGACATCGACCCGCCAAACCCCCTCACCAGGCACCGTCTTGACCAAGCCATCGCTTCCCGCGTCCGCATCCTCGATGCTGACCGTCGCGGGGACCAGCGGGTGACTGTCCACCGGCAGATCATTGGACAGGACATCGACGACGACCAGAGTGCCGGACGCATGGCCCAACGAGACATCGTCCTCGGCCACCGGAATCGGTGGGTAGGGGCGGCAGCTCGGCTCGGGATCCGGATACTGGACGCGCACGCTGATCGTCGGATTGATCGAAAACTCGATCTCATTGACATCTTGCGCGTGCGGATTCGTCCGCTCCCATTGCCCATCGATCAGCTCCCAACCCGGCCAGGTGACGACCTCGCCAGTGGTCGTATCGACCTCCGCACCGGGCCAGAGCAACCGACCCTCACGCGGTTGATCGAGCAATGGATCACCGATCGGCGCACCGCGCTCACCGCTCGCCAGCACCGCGTACCACTGGATGTCCAGCGCGCCGACCGCGGCGCTCTCGATCGCATAATCCACATACGGGGTGTTGTTGTCGCAGCGCCGAACGATGTTCACAGCGATCTCATAGGTCACCGTGACCGTCGCGGCATTGGAGAGGTTGCCCTGGTCATCTTGCACGAGATAGCTGATCGGCGTCGGGTTGCCCGTGAAGCCAGACTCTGGCGTAAAGGTGATGGCACCGGTCACTGGATCGACCGTCCAGACGCCCTCACCAGGCACGGTCTGGGTCTTGCCGTCGCTCCCAGCATCGGCCCCATCGAGCACCACCGTCGCTGGAACCAGGTTCAGACCTGGGTATGCACTGTCGTTGTCCAGGACCTGCAGCGTCACCACCGAGCCGATCGGATTGCCGAGCGATTGGTCGTTCACCGCTGACGGCGGTTCTGGGCTTGGTAGCTCCGTTTTCAGGATGTCTTCGATCTCAACAGTTTCATCGGAGTCGGCGATCGCGGTGTTGACCACCTGACCGGCATCGACGTCGGTCTGGGTGACCCTGTAGGTGCCCGTGAGCACACAGGTCTCACCCACCGCTACGCTTGCACAGGTTTCACTGGCCGGCGTGATCAGGCTATCGCTCACCACCACGTTGGTCAGCGTGACGTTACCCGTGTTGGTCGCCGTGACCGTGTAGGTCAGCACACTGTCCAACGCAATCGGTTCGGGCGCATCGCTCAGCACCTTCTCCAACGTCAGCTCAGGCCCTTGCGCAGCCTCCACCGTCACCGTGGCCGGCTCGGAGGTCACCGCGCCCGCGTTCGGGTCAACACCCGAGGCGGTCGCGACATTGGTCACCGCACCGGCATCCAGATCCTCCTGCGTGACCACATCGGTCGCCGTACAGGTGATCTCGGCACCCGCCGCCAGCGGCTCGGCCGGACAGCTGACCGTGGTCCTGTCGTCCGCAACCGCCAGCGCGGTGAGCGTCACATTCCCGGTGTTGGTCAGCGTGTATTGGTAGCTGATCTCATCACCCACGGCGGCGAAGACCAAGGCCTCACCAGGCTCTGCCGCCTCCCCATTGACCAGGGTCGCGGTCTTCTCAAGCGTCAGCGCGCCCGCCTGCTCACCGGCAACCGTCGCGGTATCGGTGGCGTCGTACTCGGTCTCACCATAGGTCCCACGCGCCGTCGCCGTGTTGACCAGCGAACCCGCATCCAGATCGGCCGCCGTCACCGGATGGACGTAGGTGAAGCTCTCCGTTTCACCCACCGCGAGCGTGGCGGCCGTGCCCACTTCAACACCAAAGGTGTCGTCATAGACCACCACACCACTGAGCGGCGCGTTGCCGGTGTTGGTCACCTCGAAGGTATAGCTGATGGTGTCGCCAACCCCGGTGTAGACGAATGGGTCAGGTGTGCCTCCGTTGATCGCCGTCGCCGTCTTGGTGAGCGATAGCGCCGGTGTCAGCACCGTGACGCTGGCCGAATCCTCGTTGTTGCTGGTGTCCGGATCCGACAGGTCACTGCTGACCACCGCCGTGTTGGTCAACTCACCTTCAACACCCGCCGCGAGCGTGCCGCGAATGACGATCCGGCATTCACCACCCGCCACCACGGTCCCGACATTGCGCGGCGTCGTCCAGGGCACGAAGGCCTGATTACAGAAGGACGCCTCAACGTCCGTCAGACCCGCCGGCACCGCATCCTCAACGATGAAGTTGGTCGCATCACTCGGACCGCGGTTGAAGTAGGTGATCAGGAACTCGACCTGAGTGCCGGCCACTGCCGCCTCGGGCGCACTCTGCAGGGTCTTGACGACACCCACATCCGCCGACCCATCCACGGTCGTCTGCGCACTGTCGGTGTTGTTGTTCGGCTGGGTGTCCGGCGTGTCGGACACGGCCACGGCCGTGTTCGTCAACACCGTCCCAACCGCCACATTGGCACGCACGGTTGCACGCAGCGCAATGGTCCGCGACGCGCCCGCGTCCAGGTCGCCCACCACATACTGACCGGTCCAGGGCGACCAGCTGGCCCCCCCATCGTCCGAGACCTCGACCGCGTCGAACACGCTGGATGCGACGCTGTCGTTGATGCGCACGTTGAGCGCAGCCGCCGGACCGTCGTTGGTCACCGTGATGCTGTAGAGGATCTGCTCACCGGCAATCACGTTGGCCGGACCGCTCTTCTCGATCCGCACATCGGCGTCGACGTCAATCGGCGTGTTGGTCGTGTCGCTGTTGTTGTCCGGATTCGGATCCTCCGTGTCCGCCGTCACCGTCGCGGTGTTGTCGATGACCTCAGGGTTCGTCCTGTCATCCACCAGGGTCCCGCGAATCCGCAGCACGAACGTCGCACCCACCGCCAGCTCGCCCACGGCGTAGCTGCCACTCCACGGCGTGACGTAGGTCACCCCACCATCCATCGAGTACTCGGCATCGATGATCAAGGCATCGAGCTCATCCTCGATCACCACACCCGAGGCCACCGCCGGACCCCGATTGGTCACCGTGAGCCGGTATTCGATCGGACCGCCAATCTCAAGCGGCGCAACCAGCTCAGCCTTTTCCAACTCCAGATCCGCACTGGCACCGACCGGCGTCGACAGCGTGTCTTCATTGTTCGCCGGGTTCGGATCGGTGGTCACTGCACTGGCCACCGTCGCGACGTTGACCAACGCCTCGCTCTGCGCCGCATCAACTTGACCGCGAATCAGGATGTAGGTGGTCGCCCCCGCGGCCAGTGACGTCAGCGGATGACTGCCGGTCCAGGGACCCCACGAGTTGCCCACGTTGAAGGACCGCTCGGCATTGCTGATGCCGTCCGGAAGCGCATCGCTCACCGTCACATCGAGCGCCGCATCCGGCCCAAGATTCTCGATCTTCAACAGATAGTAGATGGTCTCCCCGGCACCGATCGCCGAAGGATCCACCGCCACCAGCGTGCCGGGGTCTTGCCCCAAGGTCGCCGGCGCCTCGACCTGCGTCTTGGTGATCGCCAAATCCGCCACCAACGGCGCGACCGTGGCCGTCGCCGTGTCGTTGTCCGGATTCGGATCGTATTGATCACTGCCCGTGACCGTGACGGTATTGACGAACGTCACACCGTCGCCCGGCGCACGCGCCCGCGCGGTGTAGCTCAGCTCCAACGTCGCGCCCGACGCAATACTCAGACCGCTCCAAGCGATGGTGCCGGCCGTCCCGTCATAGACACTACCATCGCCGATGCTCTCCGGGGCGTCATAGCCATTGGGCAGGGTATCGAGCAGACTCACGCCCGTGGCGTCAGCCGGACCGGCATTGCGCAGCGTGAGGGTGAAGGTCACCACATCGCCCGGATTGGCGCTCGCCGGATTGGCACTCTTGAGGATGCCGACATCGGCCGCCTCGACCTGGACCGTCTCGGTGTCCGTCGGCGAGGTGACCTCATCCCCATTGGGGTCGGTCCCGGTGGCCGACGCCACGTTCGTCACGAACCCGGTCGTGAGGTCATCCGCGGTGATGCTATAGGTCGCCGTACAGGCGAAACTCGCGCCCGGCGGCAAGGTCGCCGGCGCGGCACTACAGTCCACCGTGTCGATCCGATCATCGCTCACCGTAAAGGGCGCAAACAGCGTCAGCGTGCCGCTGTTGGTCACCTCGAAGGTGTAGGTGATCTGATCACCCACCGCCACATAGGTCTGCGGATCGGCGCTCTTCACCAGCGTCAAGGCCGCCTCAGCGCTGATCGGCGTGGTCACCGCGTCGCTGGCCTCGGGCGTCTCGGTGCTGTCGGCGGTGGCGGTGTTCACCACCTGACCGGCATCCATGTCGGTCTGGGTGACCGTATAGGTACCCGTGAGCACGCAGGTCTCACCCGGGGCAACACTCGCGCAGGTCTTCTCACTGTCCGACGTCAGCAGCGGATCGCTCACCACCACATCGGTCAGCGTCACATCACCGTCATTGGTCGCCGTCACC
>RZZN01000149.1 GCA_009929855.1 Gammaproteobacteria bacterium | reverse complement strand
CGAGCGTACCGGCGGCGAGCTGCGCGGCAAGTTCGGCGTGCAGGGCGTCGGGATCGAGGTCGATTGGGAGTGTGGCGCTCATGCGGCGGCGGCCTCTGGCTCCGGTTCGTCGTCGGCGGCGATGGCGGCGTTGGCGTCGCGCTCGATCTGTTGGCAGACGGCGCGGATCTCGGCATCCAGGAGGCGGTCGATGACCAGCTCGTCGGCGATGTTGACCAGGCGCGGGGAGATCCGCGAGGGGATCGCCAGCAGTTGCTGCACGGCCAGGCGGGCGCGGTCTTCGGCGACCCTGGCCATGGTTTCCAGGTCGCCGACCTTGGCCTCTAGCTGCGCGGTGATCAGGATGTCGCGCTTGGCCTGCTCGCGCGCGGAGACGGTGCGCGCGGCGTGCCAGTCGAGCGCGTCGATGTTGGGTGCGGCTGGGTCTGCGCCGGTCTGCGGCTGCGCAACGCTGGCCACGGCGCGCTCTTGGCGCTCTTTTTCGGCCTCGAACCAGGTCAGGAACTCGACCCAGTCGTACAAGTGCGCTTGGCCGGCCTTGCCTTTGGCGACCATCGGGAGCGGATGCTTGTCTTCCGGGCGCGCGGCCCAGTTGCGGATTGTCTGGTTTGAGTAGATGTCGCCGAACTCGCGGGCGATTGCGGCGACAAGCTCGCTGGTGGTCAGCGCGCCTTCCGGGCGGTTGCTGGGGTCACCCATCAGCGGGTTCCTCCCACGGCGGTCAAGGGCCGGCGCTTGGCGCGGATGCGCTCGGCAATCTCCGCGGCGCTGCTTTTGCGCTCTTCTGCGCGCTTTTCTGTGCGGTATTGCTGCTGCAGCTTGTCGAGGTCGCACTGGATCTTGAAGGCCAGCGCCGTGTCGCCCTCCGCGTGCGCCTTGCGGTACATGTCTTCGCGGCGCGCCACGGCGAGCGCGTAGATTTCGCCGTCGGGCCTCGATGCGTCGGCAAGCCATCCCTCCATCGCCGTGGCGTAGAGGCGGTCGATCGCCGCGGGCGTCATCTCGGGAGAGATCCTCGCAATCAGCGCGTCGACCTGGGGCCTCTGCCAGCCCCGCAGAATGGCAACCTTGACTTGCTCAAACACGTCGACTTCGCTCATCGCTTACTCCTAACGCCTTGTTTTTTTGATCCCAAACCACAAGCAATAACCCCGTTACCTAGCCAAACTCCGCGGCTCAGCGCACCGCACGGGGGGTTATCCACAGAAGGACCCGCGGCGCTTGGCGTCGGCCTCGCAGGCGGCGCGTGCGGCCTCTGCCGTGGGGTAGTGGCCGAGGCAGGGGTAGCGCTGCGGGAGGTGCTCGCCGCGCTTGTAGTGCTCGCGCCCTCCGAGGTGTGCGGGCGGCCAGTCGCGCCATGACACCTCCGGGGCGACATCCGGGCCCCAGGCGGTGTAGATCCAGGCATCGGCGCCCTTGGCCGCGCTGACGCGGTGACCGCTGGCTGCGGCCTGGCTGTACGGGCTGGTGCGTGCCCAGACCAGGGTGCTCGTGGCGCCTTGGCCGGCGGGTGTTCCGACCTCGGGCGTTTTGTTCCAACCTTCGGCGAGGTTGGAACACTCTAAGCTGTTGTTTCCTTGGTTCTGTTCCAACTGTTCCAACCTATCCGACGTGTAATGGGTAATCGCACGTACGGGCGCGCGCGGGCGGGCGCGCGTGTGTGCGCGCGTTGGTTTTGTGAAATCGGTCGGAACGGTTGGAAAGGTTGGAACAACCCGCGCCATTGCTGGGCTCACAGCTGTTCCAACCTTGGTCGAGGTTGGAACAAAACGCCCGAGGTTGGAACACCCGGCAGGCATCTGTGCCGTGCGCGCCTCAGAATACCGGGCCATCGGCGCCCTCCGTGCCCGCGCGGGCTCTGTCGACAGCCTCCGCGGACTGCTCCAGAGCCAGCCGACCGGGGCGATAGCCGCGGGTCAGCAGGCCATCCATGCGCTGTCTCACGGCACGCCAGCCGAGCGCCTGCATGATGATGCCGACGCGCGTCTGCTCCGGGCGCCGCATGGCCCCGGCATCCATGTGCAGGGCATCGCGCATCACCTCCGCTCCGGTGACGAACAGCATCGGCCTGGCGGGCGGCGGTGCGCCCTGTAGGCGCCCGTGCAGGTAGACCTGCACCAACGGCTCCCACGCGTCGGCATCCGTGCGGATCTGCTGCTCGGTCTCGAACAGGTCGTGCTCGTGAGCACCGGGCCACCAGGTCTCGCCCGCCTTGAAGCGATGATCAGCCTCCGCCCACAGCTGGTCGCGCATCTCGGCAAGCGCCTCGATGTCGATCTCCCCGCACTGCACCGGCCAATAGCGCCGGTTACCTGTCTGGTCTTTGAGGTATTGGTGTTGGTTGGTCGTGCCGCAGACCACGCATTGCCGTGCAAACGATTGGGCGCGGTGACCGTAGGGCATGCGGAAGCGATCCGATGCCGAGGAAAAAAACGCCTTGGCGCGGGTCGCATCAGCCTTGTTCAGGGAATCCAACTCAGCCATTTCGCAGCACCACAGCCCGCGAATGGCCTCGTAGGCGTCTTTCGATCCCAAGTCGATCGGGGTATCTGAGAAGAACTGTCGACCGAATAGCGTGGCCAGTGCCGTGGACTTCTGAAGGCCCTGCGCGCCTTCGAGGATGAGGACATAGTCGGCCTTACACCCCGGCTTACGGACACGCGCCACGGCCTGAATCAGCGCCATGGCGGACACCCGGCGCAGGTAGCGAGCGACACGCGTGCGCGTCTCGGCTTGCTTTGCAGGGTCTTGCTCCGCGCCATCCTCCTCGATCGCGCCCGCCCCGAGGTAGGTCTCCAGCCACCGATCCAGGCGTGCCACACCATCCCAGCGCAGCGGGTCGAGATACTCCAACACCGGATGAAAAGCTGCCCCGCGCGCCGCACCAGAGACCGGGTCGGCGAGATCCTGCCCCTTGGGCTCGATCCCGTAGCGCTCCGCCAGCCAAAACCGCAGATCCGCATCGTCGGCGTCGTTCCACTCCCCGCGCGAAGCGTTTGCGTAGGGTGGCGGCACCTTTTTCCAGATCCGGGCAGAGAACAGGCACCAGCCGAGCACGCCGCGCCATGCAGGGTCATTCTCGAGCACCAAGCGGACGTTGAACGCTGTAGCCCGCAGCACCCCTTTCTCCGTGCGCATCAGGCGCTGGGTCCATTCCGTTCCCGGAAAGGCGCCCGAGACTACGTTGTCGCGTGGCGCAGGCTCCGGCTCCTCTTGCGCGATACCCGCTGCCAGCTCCGCAAGCTGCGCGCGCACGACATCCAAGCCCTCGGTACAGGCCAGATCGTTCCAATCCGACCCGCGATCCGGAGCCGTCGAGACAAACCGCGGCACCGCGACCGCCGCCCTGGTCACCCGCGCCGCGGCCGTCGCCTTCGCCACGCCCGTATTGGTCTTTCCGGCGTGGTCGTCGTCGGCCGCGATGATCAGGCGTGCGCCGGGGCAGCGCTGACGCAATGCCGTGGCCACCGGTTTGAGGTTGCCCGCATCGAAGGCGACCGCGCAGGACCACCCCGTCGCCATCGTCACCGTGGCCGCCGTCGCGTAGCCCTCCGCGATCACCAGCACCTCGCCGGGCCCCGGTAGCGGGCCCGTGAGATGAAAGGCGCCCTCCTTGCGCGTGCCCGTCAAAAACCGCTTGGTGCCGTCGGCGGAGATCCACTGCAGGCCGACCAGCTCCTCTTGCGCGTTGCGTAACGGGACCACCGTCATTCCGCGCGAGAACCTCAACCCGAACGCCGCCACCTGCTTGCGCGCCAAATACTCCGAGGCGCCTTCGGTCGGCAGTTTGGGCCAAATCTCCGCGGCCCGGCGCGCAGCCTCCTCCGCCACCTGCTGGCGTTCCAGCCGGATCCGTGCATCCAGATCCCGGCGGCGCTGCTCGATCTCGCGCTGCTCGTCGATCGACAGCCCAGCGCCGTCGTGGGTGAGTTTGTGGGACTGATCCCCCGCCTTCCACCACCCGTAAGCGCCGACGATCAGGCGCCGCCCCGAGGTCGTCGTCACCTCGTGCGCCACATACCAGCCGTTTTTGCTCCCCGACTTATCCTCTCGATGGCGCACACGCTTGATCTGGCCAGACAGGTCGACCGCGTCGAGCTCCAGACCGAACGCCTGCAACTGCGACAGCGCCGAGGCGTATGGGTCGCGCTCGGGCACGGCGCTCATTCCGCATCCACGCCCGGCACCCGCAACCGCCGCAGGTGCCCTTGCCACTCGACCAACAGCCGCGCCGCCCCGCGCGCCTCCTCGGCTTTACGGGCGCAGCGGCCCGCATCCACGCAGCGCTCCGGAGCCCGGTCAAGCGCCGTCGCCAGTCGATCCAGCTCCGCGGCGAGCTGCTCGAGCGCCACCTGCGCACCGGCGGCCAGGTGCAAGGCATGCAGTGTTCCGCTCATGCTGCCGACTCCCGCACCCGATATCCGGGTTGGAGCACCGCGTACAGCTCCCCGCGCAGACCGCTCAGATCCCCGCGATTCACCAGCGCAAGATCATCCGCGACGAAGGACACGCCCTGCTCCGAGCTGTGGTCGCGGCGAAAGCTCACGCCCTCGCGCCGCACGTGCACCACCGTACCGCCCATGTCGCGCACCATCGACGCCTCCGCCTCATAGCGGACATCATCGATCACCGTCGACAATCTCTCGGCCAGCGCAACCTCCACGCGGGCTCTGGCGTGCGCCACAAACGCCAG
>RZZN01000148.1 GCA_009929855.1 Gammaproteobacteria bacterium | reverse complement strand
GCGCTGCTCGCGGCACATCCGGGGGCGTGTTGGTCTCAACAGGTCTGGGCGGCCCGTCCGCTACGAAGCAGCCGGTGTTCTGGACGATGCGCGAGTGCATCAGATCCTCGTGCCCCACATACGCGTGGTGCCCTCCATTGATGGGCGTTGGGCTGTTGCTCAGGTGCTCAAACACCAGGTCGCGTAGCCGTGTCAGGCTTGCGGCGATGAGCGGGTCGAACTGCTCGCCGGCATGTCGCCGGATCTCGGCCAGCGACTCGTCGACCGACAGCGCCTTGCGGTAGGGCCGGTTCGAGGTCATGGCATCGAAGGCGTCCGCAACGGCGATGATTCTGGATTCCAGGGGGATGGCTTCGCCGGCGAGTCGCTGCGGATAACCCTCGCCGTCGAAGCGCTCGTGATGGTGCAGCACGATGGTGGCGATCTCATGGAAGGTCGGGAGACGCACGAGGATGTTGTAGCCGATACACGGGTGACGCTGGATCTCGAGCATTTCGTCGCAATCGAGTCGTCCCGTCTTGTTCAGCACCTGATCGGCGATGGCGATCTTGCCGATGTCGTGCAACTGGGCGGCGACCCGTATCCGTTGCCGAACGGCGGGGGGAAGCCGGAGTTCATGCGCCATCAGTTCCGAGAAGAGTGCGACCCGGCAGGAATGCTCATAGGTATAGGGATCTCGCGCGTCCAGCGTCGTCAGGACGACGTCGATGACTTCATGCAGACAAACATGCTCCGGAATACTCACGGTTTTTCAATCGTTCCTTGCTGCGGATTGCAGCTTCAGATTCATCGTCGATGTGCTAACCGTCCCTTGGGATACTGGAGTTTCAAGCCGCATCGGTATCGCTGGGTGCCGTGGAGGGAGGCGCCGGCATCCGCGAACAGGGGCGGGGCGTGGGAATCGGTTTCGTCAGTTCGAGGCGTTGGTCGCGGTAATCATGGGTCAGCTCATGCCAGGCCATGATGCCGTTGCGCCCGTTGTTCTTGACCCAGTAGAGCGCATCGTCGGCGCGCTTGACGATGTCCTGAGTCGTGGCGATCGGCGGCACGGTCAACGCCGGTGGGAGCGGCTTCTCGATCACATAGTAGCCGACGCTGGCCGTGACCTTGATACGCTGCTCGGGGCCGATCCGGATGTCGCGTTCGCGCAGCAGACCATGCAGTCGATGCAGATACTGCTTGGTCTCGTCGGACGAGACATTGTGCAGGATCAGGGCGAACTCCTCGCCGCCGATCCGGGCCACGATATCCGTTTTGCGCGTGCTTTCGCGCAGTGCCAGAGCAAACTGTTCGAGCACGCGATCACCACCCAGATGGCCATAGGTGTCATTGATCCGCTTGAAGAAATCGATGTCCAGGATGACGAAGGCGAAGGAGACGCCGTTATGCAGATGCTCGTTGAAGCACTGGCCGATGCACTCCCAGAAGTGACGGGCGTTGTAGAGTCCGGTCAGTTTGTCGGTGATGGCCTCGATCCGCAGGGCCTCGTTGAGCGCCAGGATGCGCTCGGTCTGTCGTCGGATATCCTGCTCACGCCTCGCGATGGCGCGGCGCATCCAGTGGATCTCACGCTTGAGCCGATTGAGTTCGTACTCGTCGTCCGGGTCGCCCGGCTCGGGGGCGATCGGCAGCGGCACGGCATAGTCGCCGCGCTTGAGACCGGCGATGACGGTTTGAATGGCGCGCAGATCGCGCAGACAGATCCAGGGCAGCAGGAAGGGGGTGAGTGCGAGACTGGCGACCGCCGTCAAAAGGCAGAAGAGCATCAGGATTCCAGGGTCGACTTCCTGTTGCAGCAGCACACCGAAGACCGCCAGGCTGAGGCCCAGGATCAAAAAGTTGGCCAGCATGATTCGCGCGCCGATCTTGATCTGCATGGTGTGAGTCGTTTGTCTCCGAGCCTCGATTACGAGGTCGAAGTCTATCACTGCACCATTCACATGCAAATGAGAATATATATTATTTACATGCAGGTCCGGTTCGATCCGTAACGCGCTTCACAACGCGCTTGCCTGTCGATCAGTCACGAGCGGCGTAGCACCCAACCTGGCGGACTGCAGTTCCAACACACAGCCGGCGATCCGCCGAATCAACGCTTGGGCCAGCCGCCACTCTTCGGGCGCTCCATCCCCAGGCCGTCGCAGATAGACCTCGACGCCGACATAGCGCGGATCGTCCCGATTCCAGACCGCCTCGGGGATCTCGGGCCGGGCGACCGGCCAGGCCTCGGTCTCGGGAGCGAGCACGGTCAGATCGGTGCTCGCGACCAGCCGCACACCGCGCACCTTACCGGCGCTCACCGGTCCATCTTGTGCCGTCTCACTGACCAGGCACTCCAGCAACTTGGCCTCCGCGCACAGCACATCGGCGCGCGGCCCCCGCTCGTCGAGACCGGCATGCAGGTCGATGAGCAGCCGGTGCTCGCGCGTGACATGGTCGAGTACCTGGAGATAGAGCGCATGATGGCGATCCCGGAAGGCGGCGCGTCCCTCCGGGGTCGGACGATCGCCACGAATTCCCTGCTCGATGCGCAGCACGGCGAAGCGGGCGGGATCGAGCCCGGCGACGACCCGCTCACCGAACGCCCGCTCGTCGCGATGGGCGCCGATGATCACCAGGATCTCCGGTCGCGGCGCGGGCGCGAGGCGCTTCAACAGCGACATGGCCTCAGCCTTCGCGACCGCGCTCGGGTGGGATCAGGATCAGCGCCAGCAGACCATGGAGACCGGTCAGGGCGACGAGCAGCAGATCCATGCGCGCCTGGGCCGGTCGCAGGCCGCGCAGACGCAGAACCTCCAGCGCCAGCAGCAGCGAAAGGGCCACACCGATCAGCGCCGCCGGACCATGGACGCGCAGATCCAGGGCGAGATAACGCCGATCGGGATCATGCAGTTCCAGACTGAAGGGCGCCAGCATCTCCCACAAGCGGTCGACCGGACGCGGATCGGCCATCGCCATGCGGCGCGCATACTGATCGAGCGGATGGTAGTCGCGATCCATGACCACGGCCCGGACGGTCTCCCGATCCGAGTAGATGGCGGTGCGCTGGAGCGGATCGAAGATCAGCTTGAACGCCATGCGATCCGGACGATAGCCGGGCAGCTCCAGCGGGATGAGTCCGTAATCGCGTTCGCGCATCAGATAGAGCCGATCGTCCTCGGCCAGCAGGAATCCGAGCAGCTCGCGGCGCTTGTTCTCGGCCACCTGGATGTAACGCACCCTGAGCCCCTCGGGCAGCGGCACGGCCGCGACGACCGGCGCCCCATCGCGACGCCTGAGATGGAAGAGCGCCCCGGCGTCGTCGAGCAGGAAGTAACCGGCATCGAACGGCTTGAGGATGGAGACGCGCCCGAAGGCGGCCCGAACGGGGAAGCGGAAACCGGCCGCGCTCAGCGCCTGGGTGAAGACGTCCGTCCTAACCGGATCGAGCCGGTTGCTGTCGCTGTCGATGAATTCGAGCCGCGCGGCCGGACGCAGGATGTCCTCCGGAAAGCTCAGCCCGGCGCGCGGCGGATTGGATTCGAGCAGCGGAAACAGCGGGATGCGCGGCGCATGTCCCGGCAACTCGTCCGGCTTCAGCTCCATCACCTGACGCTCGGCGACGATCGCCGCCTTGTCGAAGGTCTGTCCGCCCAGGGTCAGCGGCAACCGCCCCCAGAGTTCCATGTTCTTGTAGTAGATGAAGGGGATGAGCGCCTCGAAGTCCTCGCGACTGTAGTCCCGGCCATCCAGGTCGCGATAGATGAACTGGTGCCCCTCGCCGACCAGTTCGGTATAGACGAAGCGCTCGATCACCGGGCTGTAGAAGAGCTGGGTCTTGCCGAAGCGATCGCCGAACAGCAGATCCCAGGCCGGCGGCAGCCAGATGGCCGACAACAGCACGGTCAGGATCAACAGCGACCAGCGGGCGAGGCGGGCGGTCATGGCGGCTCAGCTCCGGTGACGATAGCGGTGCGCGGGCAGAATGACGGCGGGCAGGAACAACAGGGCTAGAGCCGTCAGCGCGGACAGGATCCGATCGTACTCCTGATAGCCGCGCGCCTGATAGAGCAGGGCGAGCAAGGCGAACGTCAGACCCGCATAGACCAGACGCCGCGCACGGGCCGGTTCCAGCAGGGCGAGCGTGGTCCCGAAATAGGCGACCCAGCCGCCGAGCAGCCAGGGCAGAGCGGTGAGGACCGCGCTCACGGCGGCCTCGTGCGGAAACCAGCGTCCGACGATCCAGTAGAGACCGACACCATCGAGCAGCGCGAGCAGACCGCCCAGCAGCGCACCGAAGCCGACCCAGCTCCAGACCAACAGATCACCACGCACGGGCAGGTGCAGCGAGAGCCGGAAGCGTCCGCCGAGCATCTCGGGTCCGAACTGGGCGACGGCGAGCACCGCGCCGGTCAGGGCCGGCAGAAACTGGATCTGGGTGTAGAGCAGCCGGCGCAGCTCGAAGGCCCAGTACCAGATCATCTCCGAGTGCTCGACCTGGAACTGATGGCGCAGCGCGAGCAGCAGATAGAGCAGCCCTCCGAGATGGACCAGCAGCGCGGCGGTCCAGACCCAGCGGAGCTTGAGCCATTCCTTGAGCATGATGGCGCGGAGCATGGCTCAGTATTTCCCCGTGAGTCCGATGAAGGCGTCTTCCAGCGTCATCGCCAATTCTTCGCCGAGTGTGACGCCGGGCCAGTGCGCGTCCAGATGGGCCGCCAGTGCA
>RZZN01000068.1 GCA_009929855.1 Gammaproteobacteria bacterium | reverse complement strand
GTCATCGTCGCCTCGGCACCGATGCCGACCAGCCGCACCGGCTGAAGTATCGTCGGCTCACCGCCTGAGCGCGCTCGGACCCGCACGGATGGGCGCCAACAACGTCCTGCTCTGGGGCTCGCGCGGCACCGGCAAGTCATCCCTGATCAAGGCGATCTTCAATGCGCTGAGCGACCAGGGTCTGCGTCTGATCGAGGTCGACAAGGACGATCTCGTGCAACTGCCGGAGATCCTGGATCTGCTCAGGGGGCGCCCGGAGCGCTTCATCCTCTTCTGCGACGATCTCTCGTTCGAGGCGAGCGAGTCCGGCTACAAGGCGCTCAAGGCCACCCTGGACGGATCCATCACGGCCACGCCCGAGAACCTGCTCATCTATGCCACCTCGAACCGGCGGCACCTGCTCCCCGAGCTCCAGTCCGACAATCGCGATGCGCGCATCCTCGATGGCGAGCTGCATCCAAGCGAGTCAGCCGAGGAGAAGATCTCACTCTCCGATCGTTTCGGACTCTGGGTCGCCTTTCACCCCTTCACGCAAGCGCAATATCTCGCGCTCGTGCATCACTGGCTGGCGCACCAGCCGAACGCACCGCCCACGCCGACCACGCCGGCACACCTTGAGGCGATCGATCAGGCAGCGCTGCGCTGGGCGCTGCGCCGAGGCTCGCGTAGTGGCCGCACCGCGCGGCAGTTCGCCCGCGACTGGGCCGGCCAAGACCCGACCTGAGGGCTGACCCCCTCGCCTCGCTTGGCCGCCAGGCCTCGACTCCTCGCATCTGCGCCCTCAAGGGTGGAGTTTACTCTGTCAAATCGAGCGGATATCTGTGCTGACAGAGGGGGGCTCTGGGGGCACGGATACGGACCGCGATCTGGACGGGCATGAGCTCCAAGAGCGACTGGCACCTGTCCCGGTCGCTGGGCACGCAAACCGGGATGACCAATGACTGGCTGAAAGACCAGGGCTTGATCAGCATTCGCGATCAGTGGATGAAAGCGCATGGCTATGCCTGAAGTCCTCGTGCGCGCCCTTCTCGTGAACCGCCTAGTGCGGACCCGCATGCTCGGTGGTGTGGGGAGGGCGGGCTAAAAACCCGTCCTTACCCGATTAGCCATTCTTGAGATCAAGGCGTGCAACGACATCAGCCAACGCGGTTGTATCCGCTGCGGCTTCCGCTTCCTTAGCTCGCCGAAGATCTTGTAAATCCTGATAATCCTCCAGAGCCTCCGCGACCGCACGAAACTCGTCGATGGGGAGTACGGCGTACTCTTCGGAGCCCTCTTGGCCTATGAACTGAGGATGAAGGTTCATCGATCACCTCTTGGCGTAGATATGCTTTCTGTGCATAACACGATAAACGACCACAGTATCGTCTTCCACTTCGAACAACACGCGATAATTGCCGATGCGAAGCCGATACTCCGGCGTGAAGTTTGTGAGCCGCTTGATGTCTCCCGTCAGTCCGCTCTCAAGGTCGCCGAGCCTTAACTTCCGCCGAAGTACGCTTCTGGGAGCGGTTCGTTGTGTGGTTGCGGAGAACGGCATGGAGGAACATGCGCTCCGGTGGCCTATGCGCCGTGCCGAGGAGTATTTGAAGGCCTTCCCGGACAAGCGCCTCAGGGAGCACAGTCGCTCGGATGTCACCGGCGACCTGGAGCAGACGGGGAGACTCGGCTGAATCGCGGACTGGCAGTTCGATACCCTGGCCGGTCGCGCAATGACCGCGCTGGACGCCTTGAGCGTCGGCGAATTGACACCGGACGAAGCGCGGCGCGCGGTGGCCGCGATCGCGAGCGCGGCCCGCGTGATCGAGCTTGATGAGCTGATCCGTCGCGTTGAAGCACTATCGACCGAGGCACCGCGCACCAGAGGGCCGTAGCGCGCGTCATGGCTGACCCATGGGAACCCCCGGTCGAGGTCAACCCAGCGGCGCGGCTGGCGCGGTCCTCAAGGCCATACCGACCATGCAGGCGCGAGCAGTGAGGACGTCAAGGAGATGGGTTTGCGCCCACATGATGGAAGATGGTGATGGGTATTGAAGATGCTCGGCAGGACAGCCAAGCAACGTCTCGAGGGTGGTCGAGATCTGATTTTCCGATTCTGATTCCTTTCAGAACAATGACCTGCGGGAAATAATGGCGGAGAGAGAGGGATTCGAACCCTCGATGGGCTTTTAACCCATACTCCCTTAGCAGGGGAGCGCCTTCAGCCGCTCGGCCATCTCTCCAAAATGACTCGTTTGCTCTACATCGAGAGTGCTCGGCCACCGCTTGCTTTTGTTGGTGCTTGGTGGCGCGTTCAGAACCTCGCCGAGTCGGAGTAGTTTAACGCCTCGGCGAGGTCTTGGCTACTCAATCGAGCCGATTTCCCAGCTCTGTCGACCCTGCAATCACACCACCCTCGGCCTGCTCGCGCTTGATGCGCTCATAGATCTCTTCGCGATGCACGGCAACATCACGTGGCGCATTCACACCGATTCGCACCTGATTGCCTTTGACACCGAGAACCGTAACGGTGACCTCGTCACCAATCATGAGGGTCTCACCTACCCGACGGGTCAAGATCAACATCGCTTTTCTCCCTAGATAGTCCCTATTGCGACTGCATGGTCTGCACGATTCAGCAGCCAACGGTACGTCCGCGACCACGGTGGTATGCGGACCCAACACACCCAGACATGGGTGCGTAAATTGGTTTTTCACCTTAAAGTTTAGCACTAGCCCAGGCGAAACCCCAGTTTCAAGAGGCTTGGCCAAGCGTGGCGCGTTCGGCCGCGGGGGCGTTGGGTGGCGCGGCCCCCAGACCGAAGGCATCGTGGAGCGCGCGGATGCCCAGCTCCAGATATTTTTCGTCGACCACGACCGAGATCTTGATCTCGGAGGTCGAGATCATCCGGATGTTGATCCCCTCCCGCGCCAGCGTCGCAAACATCAGACTCGCGATTCCGGCATGGCTGCGCATCCCGACCCCGACCAGCGAGATCTTCACGATATGACCGTCGGCGAGGACCTGCCGTGCCCCCATGGCCTGTGCCGTGGCATCCAGGATCTCCAATGCGCGCGGGAAGTCGTTGCGATGGACCGTGAAGGTGAAGTCGGTCGTCGCTTCGTCCGCGGCGATGTTCTGGATGATCATGTCGACCTCGATGTTCGCGTCGGCGATCGGGCCGAGGATGCGGTGCGCGACCCCGGGCTGATCCGGCACCCCGAGGACGGTCAGCTTGGCCTCGTCACGACTGAAGGCGATTCCTGAGATCTTGGCGTCTTCCACAATGGCTTCCTCGAAGGTGATGAGCGTGCCCGCGCCCTCGCCGAAGCTGGAGAGCACGCGCAATGGCACCCGATATTTTCCGGCGAACTCGACCGAGCGAATCTGGAGGACCTTGGACCCGAGACTGGCCATCTCGAGCATCTCCTCGAAGGTGATCTGTTCGAGCTTGCGCGCCTTGGGCTCGACCCGCGGATCGGTCGTGTAGATTCCGTCGACATCGGTGTAGATCTGACACTCATCGGCCTTGAGCGCGGCCGCGATGGCCACGGCGGAGGTGTCCGAGCCGCCGCGACCGAGCGTCGTGATGTTCCCCTGCTCGTCGATCCCCTGGAAGCCGGCGATCACCACGACGCGCCCGGCTTCCAGATCGGCGCCCACGCGCGCCGCGTCGATGTCCCGGATACGTGCCTTGTTGTGCGCGCTATCGGTCAGGATATGAACCTGAGCGCCCGTGTAGGAGCGCGCCGGACATCCGATCGCATCCAGTGCCATGGCCAACAAGGCGATCGTGACCTGCTCGCCGGTGGCCAGCAGCACATCGAGCTCGCGCGGCAGCGGACGCTCCTGGATCTGCTTGGCGAGTCCGATGAGCCGATCGGTCTCGCCCGACATGGCCGAGACCACCACCACGACCCGATGGCCCTGATCGTGCCACTTCTTGACCCGCTCGGCCACGGCACGAATGCGCTCGGCACTCCCCACGGAGGTGCCGCCATACTTCTGCACGATCAATCCCATCGAACTCTCCAGGCACCCACGTCAAAATCCTCAGGCTCGTTTGCTACAATCCGGCGGGCGTTATAGCGCAAAAGCCGCCCGCGTATTCATCGAAATCCTCAACCCTGAGCGTTCGAGATTCTCATATCCGCATCCAGCCCTGAGTCCAGCGCGCTGGATTCAGGCCGCGAGACGCCCGCGCACCCAGTCCTCGACCAGCGCCAAGGCCGCGGGCAGACCGGCTGGATCGTTGCCGCCAGCCTGTGCCATGTCGGGACGCCCACCACCCTTGCCACCGACCCGCTCGGCGACCTCGCGGATCAGCTCGCCGGCCTTCAGACGATCGGTGAGGTCACTGGTGACACCAGCGATCAGGCTGACCTTGCCGGCTCCTTCGGCCGCCAACACGATCACGCCCGAGCCAAGCCGATCCTTGAGCTGATCGAGCGTGGTCCGCAATGCCTTGGGATCAGCCTCATCGAGCCGCGCGGCCAGCACCTTGACGCCCTCGATCAGCACGGCGCGGGAGGCCAGGTCGAGACCGGCCGAGCTGGCCAACTTGGCCTTGAGCTGCTCGATCTCGCGCTCGAGTCGACGGCTGCGATCGATCAGCTGCACGACCCGCTGATCGACGTCCTCGCGTGCGCCCTTGAGCAGACCGGCCACCCGGATGAGACGCTCCTCATCGGCCTCGATCCAGGCGAGCGCCCCCGCGCCCGTGACCGCCTCGATGCGGCGCACGCCGGCGGCGATCCCACTCTCGCCGATGAGCTTGAACAGACCGATGTCGCCGACCGCCTTGACATGGGTGCCACCGCACAGCTCGGTGGAAAACTCGCCCATGCGCAATACACGGACCTGCTCGGCATATTTCTCGCCGAACAGGGCCATGGCGCCGGACGCCTTGGCATCCTCCAGGCTCATGATGCGGGTCTCGACCAGATGGTTCGCGCGGATCTCGCGATTGACCATCCGCTCGATGGTCAGGAGCTGCTCGCGCGTGACCGGCTCATAGTGCGAGAAGTCGAAACGCAGTCGCTCGGGTCCGACCAGCGAGCCCTTCTGCTGCACATGCTCGCCCAGAACCTGACGCAGCGCGGCATGCAACAGATGGGTGGCCGAGTGATTGAGCGCGGTGTCGCGGCGTCGCTCCGCATCGACTCGCGCCAGCACGCGGTCACCCACCGCCAGCTCGCCCTCGCCCACACGCCCCAGATGACAGAGCACCCCATCGCCCTTGCGCTGGGTGTCCAGCACCTCCAGGCACCCAGACTCGGCGAGGAGCCAGCCGCGGTCGCCGACCTGTCCACCCGATTCACCATAGAATGGTGTGAGGTCCAGGATCACCAGACCTTCCTGCCCGGTGGCGAGCTGATCGCAAGCACCTTCGGGGCCATAGAGAGCCACGATCGTGGCCTCCTCCTCGAGCCGCTCGTAGCCACAGAACTCGGTCTCGCCGGCGACCTCGATCGCCACGCTGGCCGCGCCGCCGAATTGGCTGGCGGCACGCGCGCGCGCGCGCTGACGTGCCATGGCCTGCTCGAAGCCGTCCAGATCCAAGGTCAGACCACGCTCGCGCGCGATGTCGGCGGTCAGATCGGTTGGGAAACCATAGGTGTCATAGAGCTTGAAGACGGTCTCGCCGGGGATGCGGCTGTCCGCGAGATCGGCGATCGCCTCGTCGAGGATGCGCATGCCATGCTCCAGGGTCTCGGCGAAACGCTCTTCCTCCAGCAGGATGACCCGCTCCACATGCGCGCGCGCCGCCACCAGCTCGGGATAGGCCTCTCCCATCTCCGCGATGAGCACCGGCACCAGGCGATGGAAGAAGGGCGTGGTGCATCCGAGTTGGTAGCCGTGGCGGATCGCGCGCCGCATGATGCGACGCAGCACATAACCGCGTCCCTCGTTGCCGGGCGTGACCCCATCGGTGATCAGGAAGGCGCTGGAGCGGATGTGATCGGCGATGACCCGCAGCGACTTGCTCGCGCGATCGGCGCAGCCGGTGACCTCGGCGGCGGCGGCGATGAGCCGCGCGAACAGATCGATCTCGTAGTTGCTGTGCACGCCCTGCATGACCGCGGCGAGACGCTCCAGACCCATGCCGGTGTCCACCGAGGGCCGTGGCAGTGGCGTGAGCACGCCCTCGGCATCACGGTTGTACTGCATGAAGACCAGATTCCAGATCTCCACATAGCGATCGCCGTCCGCATCCGCAGAGCCGGGCGGACCGCCCGGGATCTCTGGACCGTGGTCGTAGAAGATCTCCGAGCAGGGACCGCAGGGGCCGGTCTCGCCCATCGACCAGAAGTTGTCCTTGACGCCACAGCGCGAAAAGCGCGCCGGATCGACCCGGATCTCGTTCAGCCAGATCTCGGCGGCCTCGTCGTCCTCGGTGAAGACGGTGACCCAGAGGCGCTCGGGGGGCAATCCCAGGACGCGCACCAGATAGTCCCAGGCATAGTGGATCGCCTCGCGCTTGAAATAATCGCCGAAGCTGAAGTTGCCCAGCATCTCGAAAAAGGTGTGGTGGCGCGCGGTATAGCCGACATTCTCAAGGTCGTTGTGCTTGCCCCCCGCGCGCACGCAGCGCTGTGCGCTGACCGCGCGCGTGTAGGCTCGGCGCTCGCGCCCGAGAAAGACCTCCTTGAACTGGACCATGCCGGCGTTGGTGAAGAGCAGTGTCGGGTCATCGGCCGGCACGAGGGGGCTGGAGGATACGCGCTCGTGATCCCGCTGCGCGAAATAATCGAGGAAGCTCGCTCGAAGCTCTGCACTGGTGCTCATTGGGTCTGCTCGGTGGTACGGGCGCTGGCCGATCATTCATCAGGCCGGCGCAAAAAGCGACGGATCATCTCGGTGGGGAAACCGCGCTGCTCTAGAAAACGGCCGCGCTTGGCGTACTCGGCACGATCGGCCGGCGGCTCGGAACCGAACCGCCGGTCGTAGAGATCGGCCAGATAGGCCATCCAATCGTCCTGCATGGCCGCGAGATAGGGCTCGATCAGCTCGTCTGAAAGCCCTTTCTGACCCAGCTCCGAACGGATGCGCAATGGGCCGTATCCCTTGACGGCACGCTCGTCGACATAACGTTCGAGGAGCCGTTGCTCGTCGAGCGCCCCCTCGGCGCACAACCGATCGATGGCCTGGACGATCAGGGGCTCGGCGTAGGCGCGCGCGCGCAGCTTGCGGGTCAGCTCCAGGCGTGAATGCTCGCGGCTGGCGAGCAGCCGTCGCGCACGCTCCAGGACCTCGCGCAATGGATCCGCGTCAACCATGCCTTGCCCGTCGCTCAGGTCTCGGGGGTGGACTCGGGTTCGGTGGCCAGCGGTGCTGGCGGCGCATCGCCCTTGGGCAGGCGCTTCTCGCGGATGCGTGTCTCGATCGTCCGCGCGATCTCGGGATTCTCGCACAGAAAGATGCGCGCATTGTCCTTGCCTTGACCGATGCGATTGCCCTCGTAGCTGTACCAGGCACCAGACTTCTCGATCAGTCCCTCGTTCACGCCGAGATTGACGATCTCGCCCTCGCGCGAGATGCCATGACCATAGAGGATGTCGAACTCGACCTGCTTGAAGGGCGGCGCGACCTTGTTCTTCACGACCTTGACCTTGGTCTCGTTGCCGATGACCTCATCGCCCTTCTTGATGCTGCCGATGCGGCGGATGTCGAGCCGCACCGAGGCGTAGAACTTGAGCGCATTGCCGCCGGTGGTGGTCTCGGGCGAGTTGTGCACGGCCACCTGGTCGACCAGATAGCTGTGGCTGCCCGCGACCTCCAGATCGTAGCGCGTGCGCCGGCCCGGCGCGGCCGCACGGCTGCCCTTGCGGATGAGACGCATGGGGACCGCCATGAGAGCGCCGAGCCCCGCGGGCTGTCCCGCGCTCGGATCCCCCGCCGGGATGGCGGTCATCACCTCGTCGCCCACCTGCAGCTCGCCCGCGGGCCGCTCGCCGGTCGGCGTGAGGATGAGATGGTTGGCGGTACAAGTGAGCCTGCGCGGCGCATGGCCCTCGCCCGCCGCGACCTCCAGATCGAGCCAGGTGTCGGTCTCGCCATTGTTGAACCAGCCGACGACCGGACGTGGCACGATGGCGCCGGTGGCCTGGTCGAGCGACATGACGGTGACCGGAAGACGCTGCTCGACGATCGTGCCGATCTTCTCAGTCGTGCCATCGGCGAGCAGTACCGGGGCGTCATGCTCGAAGCAGCCAAACATCACCCCGATCTTCATGCGGATCTGGTTGATGAAGATGACCAGACAGTTGGAGCGCTTGATGTTGGCGGTGAGCTTGCGCAGCGCCTGTGACATGAGCCGCGCCTGTAGACCCACGTGCGAGTCGCCCATCTCGCCTTCGATCTCGGCCTTGGGGGTCAGGGCGGCGACCGAATCGACCACCACCACGTCGATCGCGCCCGAGCGCACCAGCATGTCGGTGATCTCCAACGCCTGCTCGCCGGTGTCAGGCTGGGACACCAGAAGCTCATTCATGTCGACCCCGAGCTTTTCGGCATAGACCGGGTCCAACGCGTGCTCGGCGTCGACGAAGGCGGCGGTGCCGCCGAGCTTCTGGGCCTCGGCCACCACGTGCAGTGTCAGGGTGGTCTTGCCCGAGGACTCGGGTCCATAGATCTCGACCACGCGACCGCGTGGCAGACCGCCGATGCCGAGCGCCAGATCCAACCCGAGCGAGCCGGTGGAGACGGACTCCACCTCGCGGATGGCCCCCGCGTCGCCCATGCGCATGACCGAGCCCTTGCCGAACTGTTTTTCGATCTGGGTCAGTGCGGCTGCCAGTGCCTTTTTACGATTGTCGTCCATTTGTTCTCCAGTCGATCTCATTCGGCTGCGTCGCGCCCACGCGAGCGGCCGGTATCCGGGCTCGCGCCCGTGCACTGGCCGCCGTGTCGGACACGGCACGGGCCGTTCACTCGTCTCAATCTAGGGTCCGAGCCATTGCTCGCCGGCGCGCCCGGGGGGGCGCGAGCGTGTCTGCGCACCGGGCTCGGTCGAGATTATCGCATAGCGCATCCGTGCGCGTCATACCGCGCGCAGTGGCCAGCGGCGGTGAATCCGATAACGCGGCCCCGGCCCGCCTTGTCCGGCGGCCAACACGAATTCATGCGCGACCCAGCGCACCTCGCCCGGCCAGGCCTGCGCGGGTGGCGCTGTCATGACCCGACGCGCCAAGGTGATGTGTGGGCGGTAGGGACGGGGGTCGGCGACCAGTCCACACGGGACCAGGGCCGTGCGCAGACGCTCCACCAAGGTCGTCAGTGGTCGCGGAGTCAGCGCTGGGCCGCACCAGAGCACACGCGCGTGCGCGAAACGATCGAGGGTCTCGATCGCGATCTCGAAGGGCGCGCAGCGGATCTCGCCGGCGGCCTGCTCGATACACTGGAGCCTGGCGGGCGCGAGCGGACCGAGAAAGGCAAGTGTCAGATGCAAGTCCGCGACATGGGTCGGGCGGGCGCCGGGCGGGATCAGACCGGACGCGCTGGCGGCCAAGGCCGTGCTGGCCGGTGCATCCGGCCAGATGGCGAAGAACCAACGCCAGCCCGCGTCGGGCGGGGCATCCAGAGCACGCGCGCCCTGCCCTTCCGCGCTTGGCAAGACCGCCTGGTCCGCGGATGCGCGCAGCCGGCTGATCAAGCCCGCCAGCGCGGCCTGAACGGATTGACGACGCACCGCCTCACGATCACCCGCGAAATGTAGACGCTCGGTCTCCAGGCCACCCGGCCAGGCCCAGGCGAGACAGACCGTCCCCACCGGCTTCTCCGGGCTGCCGCCACCGGGTCCGGCGACACCACTGATTGCCACCGCCACCTCCACACCGGCACGGCTCAGGACGCCACGGGCCATCTCGGCCACCACCGCCTCGCTGACCGCGCCATGCGCGGCCAAGGTCGTCCCGCGTACCCCCAGCATCGACTGCTTGGCGGCGTTGCTGTAGGTGACGAAGCCACGATCGAGCCAGTCACTGCTTCCCGGCAGATCCGTCAGGACCTTCGCCAGCCAGCCCCCGGTGCAGGATTCGGCGACCGCCAGACGCAGACCATGAGTCCGCAGCAGCGCGGCCAGTGTCTCGACGCTCGCCAGGGCGTCCTGGTCATTGGATTGCTCGACCACCATCGGCTTCGACCTCGCTGTCAGTCTGGAAAAAGGCGCGGCTCGACCGCGGGCTCAGACAGGGTATGATAGGCCCCGCCATGCCGCCCAACCTCAAAGACGATGACGAGGACGATGATCCATGACCGAGCAACGGATCCATTGTGAGCACAAGCCATCCCCCGCCAAGCTCGAGGTCATGGGGGTCGAGGACTGGCCGATCTGGAAGAAGGATCCAGCGACTTTTCCCTGGCACTACGACCGCCCCGAGACCTGTTACATCCTGCGCGGACGTTTTCGCGTCACGCCGCATGCGGGCGAGCCCCAGGAGTTCAGCCGCGGCGATCTCATCAGCTTTCCGGCGGGACTCGACTGTACCTGGGAGATCATGGAGACCGTCGAGAAACACTATCGTTTCGACCCGCCGGTGACATGATGGAGGGTCTGAGTCTATCACGCGCCGCGCGTCTGGCCGGGGTCACCCGCGCGGAGCTGCAAGCGCGTATCCGCCGCGGCGAGATCGCGACCTTCGAGGGCTCGGTGTCCGTCGAGGATCTGTTGCGGGCCTACCCCGCCGTGACCCTCCAGGATGATTCGGCGCTCGAGCGCGTCGAGCGCATCAAGCGCACGGCCCTGCCGAAGACCGATTCTCGCGACACGGTCCTGCCCAGCGCGCAGGTCTTGCTGGCTCGGCTGCACGCCATGAGCGAGAGCCTCAGCGAGCGCATGGCGACCCTCAGCACGGCCGAGGCGCTGCTCGATCGGGTCGAGGAGCGGCTTGGCGCACTGACCCAAGCCCCGCTCGGCGAGCAGGCCGAGCAGGCGCGCGCGCTGGCCGACTGGCTGCGCGCGGCGCGCCAGGCGGTCACCGCCGGCACCCCCGCCGAGGAGCGCGCTCGGCTGCTCGCCAAGGATGCCTTCCTGCGCATCATGGCGGCCAATGTCAGGCTCATCCCGAGTGGTCACGACTATTTCGTGGAGGGCAGCGAGTCGATCCTGGACGCCTCGGTGCGCGCCGGGCTCAACCTCAACTACGGCTGCGCGAGCGGCAACTGCGGGGCCTGCAAGGCGCGTCTGATCCAGGGCGAGACGCGGCGCATCCGTGATCATGACTATGTCTTGAGCGAGCGCGAGAAGCGTCTGGGCTATCTGCTGACCTGTTCGCATACCGCCGTCACTGACCTGGTGATCGAGGCAGCCGAGGCGCTGTCGGTCAAGGATCTGCCCCAGCAGCGGATCCGCGCCAGTCTCCGCGCCATCGAGCCGCTCTCCAGCGATCTGCTCACGCTCCACATCCAGACCCCACGCACCCAGACACTGCGCTTCATGTCGGGACAGCGGGCGCGCTTGACCCTGGAGGACGGGGCCACGCGCGAGCTCTCGATCGCCAGTTGTCCCTGCAACGGCCGCAATCTGTGGTTCTTCGTCAGACGCGGCGCCGACGACTTCTCGGCGAGTGCGTTCGGCTCATTGCGCCCGGGGCAGATGATCGAGATCGAGGGGCCTCATGGTGATTTCGTGCTGACCGAGGATGCGCCCGAGCCGGCCGTCTTCGTGGCCTTCGGCGACGGCATCGCGCCCATCAAGAGTCTCATCGAGCATGCCGTGTCGATCGATCTGATCGAATCATTCAGTCTCTATTGGGACAACGCGCATCCCGAGGGTCATCATCAGGAGCGCTGGTGCCGTGCATTGCGTGATGCGCTCGACAATTTCGCCTTCACCCATGCGCGCAGCGACGATCCAGCCGAGCTCTTCGCGATGATCCAAGCCGATCATCATGATCTTGCGCCACGCCGCTTCTATCTGGCGGGGCCGCTCGCGCGGATCGAGCCATTGACGGTCTTGCTCGAGGAGGCGGGTGTCGCCCCTGGACACATCATCAGCGAGCCGACCCCAACCTGATCTGGCTTGTCCGACACCTCCCCCGCGGCCTGATCGGATCAGCTGTCCGATCAGGCCGCGCGTGGGCGGATCTCGTCTGGCGGCAGGAAGACCGTCCCCTTGCCGAAACGGTTGATCGCCATGTCACGCACCCAGGCGGGTGCATCCTGGTAGAGGCGCACGTAGATATAGCCACAATCACCATGTGATAGGCTCGCGACCCAGCCCTCGAATTCTTCTTTGCTCTTCTGCATCTCCACTCTCCGATTCGCTCGGAATCGCTTCGCTGATCATCGCCGAGGACTCGCCCGGCCGTGCGCTTCGAGGCCCATGCCGTCACACCCGCCGCACGGTCAGCGTCGGCGCATGCGCATCATATAGTTGACCGCCATCCAAGGGGTGTAGTGAAAGCTCCGATCGAATGGGTTGACGCGAACCCCGGTCTGTCCCTCGAGGACGAAATCATCACCAAGCGCGGCCTTGATCTCGGCCGGCCGCACCAGCTTACGATATTGATGTGTCCCTTTGGGGAGCCATCGCAGGATCGATTCGGCCCCGATGATGGCGATCAGATAGGCCGGGATGGTGCGGTTGATGGTGGCGATGAACAGAGATCCACCGGGGCGGACCAGACGGCCGCAAGCGACGATGAAACGATCGCGCTGCTCGACATGCTCGACGACCTCCATGTTGAGCACGACGTCGAATTGCTCGCCAGCGCGCACCAGCGTCTCCACCGGGGCGAGACGATAGTCGATGGTCAGTCCGCTCCATTCGGCATGCAGACGCGCCACCGCGATATTCTTCTCGACGATGTCGATCCCGGTGACGGTGGCGCCGAGTCGGGCGATCGCCTCGCTGAGGATGCCTCCGCCACAGCCGATGTCGAGGATGCGCAGACCCGCCAGTGGCTGCGCGGCGGCCGGGTCGCGCGCGAAGGCCGCGCCAAGATGTCGGCGGATATCCTCGACCCGAAAGGCGTTGAGTCGGTGCAATGGCCAAAAGGGTCCGCGTTCGTCCCACCAGCGATGCGCGAGCCGCTCGAAATAGGCGACCTCTTGCGGATCGATCGTGGTGGACCTGGGATGCTCGGGTGGCATCGTCTCCTCCTGCAATGATGGCGGTCTGCGGACCGGGCGCGGGGCGCGCGACTCAATCCCCAATCCCGCCTAACTGGAGGTTGCGAGCCAAGGGCACAAGTGTGTGAGGCCGACAGGGCACGCGATCATGGCCGATGTCTTGGGCCGCGGTGCGAACATGCCACGCGCGATGGGAGCGCCGGCTGTTCCAGGTGGAGGCCAACACGGGAGACGCGATCGTCCGTGCCTCCGCGGCGGACGCTCAGGCTTGCGTGCTCGTGTGACTGATCAGGGTCGGACCCGCGGCAAGATAGGCCTCGGATTGCATCTCGATCAAGCGACTGATGAGACGCTCATGGGCAAAATCGATCAGGCCACCGCGATAGAGATCCTCGAGTGGCGCGGCCGTGGAGAGGATGAGCTTGATGCGCTGGTCATAACATTCATCGACCAGATGGAGGAAACGGCGCGCCGCCGCCTCATGGCGCGGATCGAGGACTGGCACCCCCGAGAGCAGAATCGTATGGAACTCGCGCGCGATCTCGATATAGTCGGCCGCCGAGCGCGGCGTCCCGCAGAGTGCATCGAAATCGAGCCAGATCACGTCGGGTCCGCGACGGCGCATCGGAAAGGATCGGCCATTGATCGAGAGCAGCCCCGTCTCGGTCTGGTGACCGCCGGTCAAACGCGCGAAATAATCCGCCATCAAGCGCTCGGTCTCATCGGGTCGTTGCGGGTCGATGACGAAATAGACGCCGGTTTGGCTCAGTGCACGCAGGCGATAATCCTGTCCGCCATCGAGCTCGAGGATTTGGGTATGACGCTTGAGCAGGGCGATCGCCGGCAAGAAGCTCTGCCGTTGCAGGCCATTGAGATAGAGCTCATCGGGGTGGGTATTGGCGGTCGTGACCAGGGTCAGCCCGCGCGCAAACAGCGCGCTCAACAGACCATGCAGGATCATCGCATCAGTGATGTCGGTGACGAGGAATTCATCGAGACAGAGCACGCGCAGCTCCTCGCAGAGTCCTTGCGCGATGACCTCCAATGGGTCGGGCTGCTTGGGCAGGCGCGCCATGCGCTCATGGATCTCGCGCATGAAGTGATGGAAGTGCAGCCGACGCTTGCCCGGAAGCGGCAGCGACTCGACGAACCAGTCCATCAGATAGGTCTTGCCGCGCCCCACGCCACCCCAGAGATAGAGTCCCTGGATGGGTGCGCGGGGGGTGGCGCGCCGCCCGGTGAGCCGCCCGAGGAGCCCCCGTTCGACTGGACGCAACACCTCGGCGTGGAGCGCCTGATGCACCTCGAGCAGCCGCGCGGCGGCCGCGCCTTGCGCCTCGTCGAGAGGCTGGAAGCCATGGTGTCTGATGGCGGTCTCCTCCACTGTCGTCATGCCCCTGCTCCGAGCTGCTCCAGACCTGCGCGCAGACGCCGTACACCCTCTTCCAGATCCGGGATCTCACGGGTGTAGGCGAAGCGCACATGGCGCTCTGCGTCGTGTCGACCAAAGTCGTGCCCTGGGGTCAAGGCGACTCCCCACTCCTCCAGCATCCGGCTGGCGAAGGTCATCGAATCGAGCCTGAGCCAGTCGGGAAGACGCGCATAGAGATAGAAGGCCCCACTCGGGCGCCGCGCGATCCCGAAGCCGAGCTCGCGCAGCGCTGGATAGAGATGATCGCGCCGCGCCTCGAACAGGCGTCGACGCGACTCCAGGATCGCCAGTGTCGCCGGCGCAAAGGCCGCACGAGCGGCATGCTGCGCGATGGTGTTGGGGGCGATGAAGAGGTTCTGGGCCATCCGCTCCATCACCGCCACCGCGTCGGCCGGTCCCACCACCCAGCCCAGCCGCCAACCGGTCATCCCGAAATATTTCGAGAAGCTGTTGATCACGTAGAGGTCGCGCTCGCCGAGCGCGAGCGCGCTCCGATCGGGTGTTCCATAGGTGAGCCCTTGATAGATCTCGTCCACGATCAGTGATGCCCCGCGCGCCAGACAGAGCGCATGGAGCTCGGCCAGCACCGGCGCGCTGATCGAGGTCCCAGTGGGATTGGCCGGCGAAGCGACGATGATGGCACGCACACCCGGTTTCCAGGCCGCCGCGGCCTGCTCGGCGGTCAATTGATAGTCGGTCTCCGGCCCCACCGGCACGGCGATGGGTGTGACCCCCATGAGCCGCAGTGTTTGGCGATAGCAGGGATAGGATGGATCACAGATCAGGACCGAGTCGCCGGCCTGCAGCAGGGCGAGAAAGACCAGCTGGAGTGCGCCAGATGCGCCTGGGGTCAAAAGGATCCGCGCGGGCTCGAGCGCGATCCGATCGCGCCGCGCGTAATCGTCGGCCAGATCCTCGCGCAGTCGTGGCAGACCCCCGGCGGGCGTATAGCCCGTGTGCCCCTCGGCGAGTGCGCGCTCGGCGGCCGCGACGATCGCGGGCGGCGTCGGAAAGTCCGGCTCGCCCACCTCCATATGGATGATGGAGCGCCCCTGCGACTGCAGCTCTCCGGCGCGTGAGAGAAGACGCATCACATGGAAGGGCTCGACCTGCTCGGCCAGTGGCGACAAGCGGCTCGGGGGCGTCGCATCGCTCATGTCGCGCGACTCAGGGGCGACCGTGGATGGCGTGATGCAGCCGGTCCAAGACCTCGAGATCGACCATCGTCCGCCCGCCCAGATCACCGACCAGCGCGCGCGCGGGCCGATCGGGCTCGCCGAGCTGATCGACCACGAGTGGCGCATCCCCCAGGTCTTGCCCCTGGGTGTAGTCGTTCACCGTGACCACCAGCGCATGGAGACCGGCGCCGAGCGCGGCGCGCACGCCATTGTCCGAGTCCTCGACCGCGACACAGTCGGCGGCCTCCAGACCGAGCTCGGTCAGCGCGAGCTCGAAGATGTCCGGGGCTGGCTTCTTGCACGGCACCACGTCGCCGGCCGCGATCACCTCGAACCACTCCCGCAATCCAGGCTCGCCGGCATGGTCGAGCAGGGCGGCGACGTTCTCGGGTGTCGTCGTGGTGGCGATCGCCAGACGGACCCCAGCCGCGCGGGCCTCGCGCAGCAGCCGCAGCACCCCAGGGCGCAACGGGATCGACCCATCCGCGAGCAGCGAGACATAGTGACGTGTCTTGGCGCGATGCAGACCGGCGATGACCTCGGCGGCATCGGGCGTGGGTCCGAGCAGGATCCCCTCCTCCGCCAGATAGGCCGCGATCCGCTCCTTGCCGCCGGTCACCGCCAAGAGCTCGCCATAGCGATCGACATCCCAGAACCAGTCCAGACCTGCCTCGGCAAAGGCGGCGTTGAAGGCTGGACGATGACCGTCACGCTCGGTATCGGCCAACGTGCCATCGACATCGAAGATGAGTGCCTTGAAACCCGGCATGACAAACCCTCCAGCAGCGGTTTCTCGAGACCGCGGGTGATCGCCTCTGGCGCGCCGGTGGATCGCGTGGCCGCTCGAGCCAGGGCTAAAAAAAGGCCGCCCACTGAGGCGGCCTCGCGATCACGCAAAACGACGGACGCGGATCAGTCGGCGCGATACTTGTCGTGACAGGCCTTGCAGGCGCGCCCAACCTCACCGAAGGCGTTGGACACGTCGGCCTGATCGCCCTCGGCGGCGACGGCGGCAAGCTGGTTGGATGCCGTCACGAAGTTGCCAGCGATCACGCCGACGTCTTCGAGGTTGGCGAAGAATTCGGGCTTCAGACGAGTCTTGACGTCACCGACATTCTTGTCCGTGCCGGGGCCGTAGAGCGCGCCCATGCCTGAGTTGGCGATGGCCGCGATGGCATTGGCCGCCGCGGCAACCTGCTCGGCATTGTAATCGCCTTCAAGATTGGCCTTGATCTTGCCCATGTTCCAGGCCATGAAGCTGTAGCCAGCCTGGCGATACTTGATCTGCTCCTCCGGCTTGAGATCGGCGAGTGCAGTGCTCGCCAGTCCGAGTGCACCGATGGCCAGCAGCGTGGTGGTCAGAAAGGGTTTCATCTTGCGAAGCTCCTGATGGATGGGCCTCCCCACTCTCGGGTCAGCACGTCTCGATGGCTCGGGGCGTCCCGGCACGCCGCGCCAGAGCGGAAGGGAGACATGAACAGAACGATCATGATACCCCATCCCAACCCGCTTGCCACCCCTACAGCTCACCGCGATCCCGATCCGTTGACGTTGACGCTGGCCGGGGCGGTCCTCTCCAGCGGTGGCAGCAGACGCTGGCGCAGCGGATCCCATCAGGACATCGGCCGCAGTGGCCTGGGCCGGCCGCGCGCGGCACCGGGCATGGTGCCGAGATTCGCAGTCATTGGGGTGTCGTCTCTTGCTCGGCGTGGCCGCCGAACCCGTGGCGCAGGGCCGAGAGCAGCTGATTGGCATAGTCTCCCTCGCCGCGCGAGCTGAAGCGCGCGTAGAGCGCAGCGGTCAGGAGCGGGGCGGGGGTGCCGGTCTCGATCGCGGCGAGACAGGTCCAGCGGCCCTCGCCCGAGTCCGAGACACGACCACTGAACCCCCGCAGATCCGGATCATCGCGCAGCGCCTTGGCGGTCAGGTCCAGGAGCCAGGAGCTGACCACGCTGCCACGACGCCAGAGCTCCGCCACCTCGGCGACATCGATCTCATAACGATAGTGCGCTGGATTGGCCAGTGGCGCGGTCTCGGCGTCATGCGTCCGCTCGGCCAAACCGACGCCGGCATGCCGCAGCAGGTTGAAGCCCTCGGCATAGGCAGCCATCAAGGCATATTCGATCCCATTGTGGACCATCTTGACGAAATGGCCGGCACCGCTGGGACCGCAGTGCAGATAGCCCAACTCGCCTCGGCTGGGCGCGCCAGCGCGACCATGCGTGCGCTCGATATCACCTGGCCCAGGGGCCAGTGCGGCAAAGATCGGATCCAGCCGTTCAACCGCAGCGGCCTCCCCACCGATCATCAGACAATAGCCGCGCGCGCGTCCCCAGACCCCACCGCTGGTCCCGCAATCGACGAAGTGTAGATCATGCGCGAGCAGACGCTCGGCGCGGACGATGGCGTCGCGATAATTGGAGTTGCCCCCATCGATGATGGTATCGCCCGCCTCCAGGTGCGGCACCAGCGCATCGATGACCGAATCGACCAAGGCCGCGGGAACCATGATCCAGACGTGGCGTGGTCGCTCGAGCTGGGCGCACAGCTGCGCCAGATCGGCCGCGCCGGTGGCGCCCTCGGCCACCAACGCCGCGACCGCGCTCGGGTCACGATCGTGGGCGACGCACGCGTGTCCAGCCGCCATGAGTCGAAGCACCATGTTGGCGCCCATGCGGCCTAGACCGATCATTCCGAGTTGCATCTGCATGACCTCCTGAGCGCGGTGCAAGACCGCTTCGACAGGCTCGCGTCACGGCGCTTGGCCATGAACACGAGCGGGTGTTTCAGTGCGCGAGCCCTTCTAGAACGACGACACTGCGTGATTCGACGCGCAGGTGTCGCGCATCCATCGGCACCGGCTCCAAGGGCTCGATCAGCGCCGGCTCACGCGCGGTATCCATCACCAATCGCCACGACCAGTCTGGCAGCGCCGGGAGTGCGAACAGGCACTCATCCGGACCCATGTTCAGCAGAATGTGCAAGGGTGGCTCGTCCTCGGCAGCCCCGGCCAGCGTGAAGGCCAGCGCGCGTGCCTCGGGGTCGTCCCAGTCCGGGCGCTCCAGCTCAGCGCCATACCAGGTGATGTCCGGCAGACCATCCTCGCTCGTAGGCTCGCCGGTGAGAAAACGACTGCGATGCAGGCTGGGGTGACGCTTGCGCAAGGCGATCATCCATTGCACGAAATCCTGCATGCCACAGTTGTGACCCAACAGGTCCCAATTGATCCAGGAGATCTCGTTGTTCTGGCAGTAGCTGTTGTTGTTGCCCCGTTTGCTCTGCAACAACTCGTCGCCGGCGCGCAGCATGGGCACGCCCTGACTCAGCATGAGGATGGCGATGAAGTTGCGCGCTTGGCGCCGCCGCAAGGCGAGGATGGCCGGATCGTCGGTCGGCCCCTCGACGCCACAATTCCAACTGATGTTGTGCGCGTGACCATCACGATTGTCCTCGCCATTGGCCTCGTTGTGCTTGCGCTCGTAGCTGACCAGATCCCAGAGCGTGAAGCCATCGTGACAGGTGATGAAGTTGATCGAGTTGCTCGGCAGACGACCACGCTGGGCATACATGTCGCTTGAGCCGGCGATGCGGGTCGCCACCTCGGCGATCAGTCCGGGATCGCCCCGGACGAAGCCGCGGATCACGTCGCGATAACGCCCGTTCCACTCGGCCCAGCGATAGCCGGGAAAATCGCCGACTTGATAGAGCCCGGCGGCATCCCAGGCCTCGGCGATGATGTGCGAGCGACCGAGTGTCGGAGACAGCTCGATCGACCACAGCAGCGGCGCATGATACTGAGGCCGGCCATCCTCGCCACGGGCGAGCGCGCTCGCCAGATCGAAGCGGAAACCGTCCACGTGCATCTGTCGCACCCAGTAGCGCAGCACGTCCATCAGGAAGCGTGTCACCAGGGGGTGGTTGCAGTTGACCGTGTTCCCGCATCCCGTGTAATCACGGTAGAGCCGATGGTCGATGGCATCGAGATGATAGAAGATCTCGTTGCCGAGCCCCTTGAAGTTGATGGTCGGGCCATCCGCGCCACCCTCGGCGGTGTGGTTGAAGACCACATCCAGGATCACGCCGATCCCGGCACGATGCAGCGCCTTGACCAGATCGCGGAACTCGTCGCGGGCGCACGTGAGATCACGCGCGAAGCCGGGATGGGGCGCGAAGAAGCTGTGTGAGCTGTAGCCCCAGTAGTTCTCCAGCCCCATGGCGGCGGTCTTCGGCGGGACGTCCTGAATGTCGAAGGCCATCACGGGCAGCAGCTCGACATGCGTGATCCCCAGCGCTTGCAGATAGGGGATCTTCTCGATCACGCCCGCGAAGGTTCCGGGATGGTCCACGCCCGCGGACGGGTGGCGAGTGAAGCCGCCGACATGCATCTCATAGATCACGGCGCGATGTGGCGGGATGTGCAGGGGGGCGTCGCCCTCCCAATCGTACTCGTCGCGCATCACCCGGGCACGCATGGCCGTGGTCATGTTGTCGCCGGCGCCGGCGGCCCGTGCCCGATTCCAGAGTCGGTCGCTGACCGTCACGGCCCAGGGATCGAGCAACACTTTGGCCCCATCGATTCGGCAGCCGATGGCGCGGGTGTCGCACCCACCATGTACGCGCCAGTTGTACCAGACGCCCTCGGCGAGACCTTCGACGAAGAGATGCCAGAAAAAGAAGGTGCGGTTGACCTTTGGATTGAGTCGGATGACCTCGTAGGGCTCGCGGCTGTCATCCTGCTCGAACAGCAGCAGATCGATCTCCGTCGCATAGCGCGAGAAGACACAGAAATTGACCCCGTCGTCCATGACCCGCGAACCGGCATGGTCCCAGTTGCCTGGACGGACGGCGTACCTCGATTGCGACATCGGTGCTCCCCAACGGACAGAGGCTCAAACTTGGCGGTCTAATTTGAACCGCAATACCATGGGGGACGCAAAGGATTTCTCGCACCGCGACCCAAGATCGGGGCGAGACCCAGGATCCGGGCCCCGCCCCGCGCCATCCCGCCGGCGGATCGACATACCTTGGGGATGGACGGTGCGGACTCGGCTGGCCTGTCAGCTGGTCACTGAGGCGGTGCGCTCGCTCGCCACCTCGCCCCGCGGCACCCGCCGGCCACGGATCAGGACGAAGAAGAGCGGCACGAAGAGCACGTTGAGCAGGGTGCCCGCGATGACGCCGCCGAGCACCGCGGTGCCGATGGCGTTC